>CAXTSB010000019.1:0-39304 GCA_964246845.1 uncultured Acidobacteriaceae bacterium | reverse complement strand
GAGTAGGCACAGATGAATTCCAGAACAAGCGAAGGCAACGGACACGACTCGTACGATCAACTGGAGATAGCCACAGTGGTTTGTGCGGCGTGTTTTTCTCGGCACTGATACCCGTTCGACAGTTCGGCCACAATGCGCAGGAGCCATGGGACTTGACCGCGGGTGACACAAGCAAACAGGTGCAAAGCACTGCATCGGTGTCAGCGGAGCGAAGGCGGCATTCTGACGATCGCTGAAATCAGCTGGAAGCCCACGTTGACAGGCTTTGCTCAGCCAGAGTTCCAGGTGCGCATCGTCGCCGGCAGTACGGTGTGCGGGCTGTCCGTCTCGACCCGTGCAGCCTTCCGGAGCGGACTGTAAGCTGGGCGCATGTTCATCCGTACCTGCGCCATTCTCACTCTGTCCGCCTTCGGAGTTGCCGCGCTCCACGGCCAGGGCGCGGCGTCGCTGCTGGTGCTCTCGAAGCGCGACCATATGCTCGCGGTGGTGGACCCCGGCACCCTGCGGGTGACGGCGAGGGTGCCGATGGGCGGCGATCCGCATGAGGTGACCGCATCAGCGGACGGTACGCGGGCTTACGTGTCCAACTACGGCTTCGGCGCGTTTCACACCCTGGCCGTGGTCGACCTGGCAAACAACAGGGCGGTGCCGCCGGTTGAACGCGGCGCGCTGCGCGGGCCGCACGGGCTCGCCTTCCAGGGCGGCATGACCTGGTTCACCGCCGAGGCCGCCAAGGCTCTGGGGCGCTACGACCCGGCAACCGGCAAAATTGATCTCCTCCTCGGTACGGGCCAGAATCGTACGCACATGATCTGGGTCGCCGCCGACGGCCGGACGATCGTGGCCACGAACGTGAGCTCGGGAACGGTCAGCATCTTTACCGAAGAACCGGTTCAGATTCCGCGGTCGACAGCGCCATGGCGCACTGCCTCGACCAAGCGCACGATCGTCACGCCGTCCACAAAGGCGTTCAGCTTCGGCCAGCTCGCGAATCCGTAGCCGCGGGCGAGGACGACCGCTTTCACCCTTAACTGGTCCGGCATGGCAAAGGCCGGCTCTGCAACAGCGATGCCGGGCGCGCTGCCGAGAGCAGTCGAACTCCTGGCTGAAATTCCGTGTGCGGCTGCAAAATGGAGGAGTCAGATTCGAGGTGCCCGGCATGGTACGCGCTCACTCGCTTGCTCCGCTGTTTGCCTTGTGCGGTCTGCTGATCTCGCAGCCTCGAACCATGCAAGCGCAAGGCGCCGCTTCCGGCGCGGCTGCCCAGGAAGCGACGCCGGAAAGCCCGGAAGTTCAAGACGGCAGCGCCCGGCTGCTCCACGCGCAAGTGCTGAACCTGTTTGGGAGTGACCAATATGCGCAAATTGACGCTTCAGCCCAGCAGCTTCGCTCCAGGCGGGCGCGGTTCCGGGGCGGGGCAGCGCTCGATTACAGCGGGGGGCGTAGGCGGCCCAAGGAAGCCTGTCGATGGTATGCAGCCGGTAGTACACCTCGGTCGCGGCCAAGTGCAGCAGCAAAGCTCCGATCGAGTTCGGGAGCGAGTTCGGGAGCCGGTCGAGGTTCTCTTGGGAGAGCTCGCCCACGCGGGCGAGCAAGGTGCGGAGCACCCAATCGAGCTGCGCAACAAGGATGCCGACCTGCGGGCTGAAGCCTTGGGGCGCGCCGAAAATGCACGGGTTCTTGTCGGAAGGGAGCAGCTTCGTCTCCGTCATTTCAGATCTTTCGCGCGGCATGAGCCGCAAGAAAAGGCGTCAGCCTCCTGCTCACAAACGGTCAGCGCTGTGAGTCGACATGGTAGGTTTTGGGTCTCGATGGAAATGCCCGCACCGGAACGTTTCCTCTGAGCAGGACTGACGCGATCGAGGTTAGTGCGTATGGTGAGCCCTCGCAAATCCGGCGTGCACGGAGAGAACCCGCCGCAGGGCGGGCAAACGGCCGCGCTGGGGCTGCCGTCCGGAACAGAGCGGCCGACTTACGCCGCCCGGTTCCGCTGCATCGGCGCGGATTGCGAGGACGCCTGCTGCCGGGAATGGGCCATTCCGCTCGACAAGGATACCTACAAGCAGTACCGGCAGTTCCCGCCGGACAAGCTCGGCTCCGTGGTCGAGCAGTTCGTGTCCATCAACGCGACCCCGGGCGCGCCGGAAGCTGTCTTCGCGCGCATTCTTCCTGATGCATCAGGCCGCTGCCCCTTTTTCGGAGCGGACCGCCTTTGCTCGGTCCAGAAAGAGTACGGACCGGCGCTGCTGTCTTCGACCTGTTCGGCATACCCGCGCGCGCTCAACGTAGTGGAGGGCATTCTGGAAGGCTCGCTCATGCTGTCCTGCCCGGAGGCGGCGCGGCCGGTGGTGCTCACGCCCGATGCCGCCCGGGCTGTCGGGAACCTTCATTCGGGCGAGTTCCGCACCGACGCCGCGCTTCGTTCAGTGCGGACTGAAAGCAAGCCGTACAGGCACTTTCATGCCATCCGGTCCTTGCTCGTCGAGATGATTCAGGATCGCTCCCGGCCCCTGTGGCAGCGGCTGGTGTTTCTCGGGTCGGTGTGCCGGAGCCTGGACGGAGTCGGTGCGGAGGAGGACGCGCAGGTTCCGGCGATTCTTGACGAGCACCGGCAGGCGCTGCGCCAGGACGCGCCGCGGGCCTCGCTCGCGAACATTCCGGAGCAGCCGGGCCTAAAGCTGGGCGTGGTCCTGAAGCTGACCGACGCGCGCGTGCAGGACAAGGAAAGCGGCCCGCGCTTCATGGACACGTTCTGGAGCTTCGTCGAGGGTATCGGCTCGGGGACGGGTGCGGATGGGGACGACGTGCAGCGCTACCTGAAAGCCAAGCAGACTTACTATCACCCGTTCTTTGCTAAGTCGCCGTTCGTGCTTGAGAACTACCTTCTGAACTACATCTTCCAGAACCTGTTCCCGTTCGGACGCGGGCAGAACCCGCGAGGGATTTTTGCGGAGTACATACTTCTGGCCGCGCAGTTTGCCTGGGTCGAGACCCTGCTCGTCGGGGTAGCCGGTCATCATAAGCAGGCGTTCGCGGAAGAGCATGTCGTGCAGGTCATGCAGTCGTTCTGCCGCGCGGTCGAGCACAACGCTGCCGTCCTCGCCTCGATCATAGAGTTTATGGCGCAGCTCAAGCTGGACAGCCTGGAAGGCATGGCCGTGCTGCTGAAAAGCTAGGCGGGCCAGCAGCAAGTAGATATCCAGGCAGGCTGCCAGGAAGCGTGCTGTCCCCAATCTGACCACGCCTGCGGGGGTAAGCGGCTCCACGGCCTCAACCGCATACCGGACATCGGCCATAATCATACCGGTGTCGGCGAGCTTCAGCAGGATTAGCTGGCGATTGCCTCCAGATAGATCAGCGCCGCTATCTTGTCCGGATGTAAGGTGCGCCCGCGCGCCGCGCGCTTCCCGGAAATTGTTGTATTGCGCATTCTGAGATGTTGCTTTGTCAGAGTTCTTGCGGTATTGATCTCATACCGCCCTCGATGCCGGCATCACCCAAATGCCTGCCGGAGCCGGCGGCCGCGCCCTGCGCAGCTCATCCCACCGGCGCTGTAAGCTCAAGGGTGGCCAACATCTAAAGCATAAGCCGGCTTCCGTTCGGCACAGAAATACTTGGACGCCCAGGATCACCAATCATTCGTGCGCGAGATACACCCTTCAGCCATGCTTGCCGAACCGGCTTACCGGGGCGGTCAGCAATCGCCGCTGGTAAGCGCTCCGCTTCATCTTGGGCCAGCAACATTGCTCACGTTCATATTTGCTTCAGAATTAGGTCCGTAGAGAGCCGCTTGCAGGTGGATTGTCGGAGCATCTGCGGTCCCTTCGGCATTGTGGCTATGACTAAGCGTGGTCGACCGCCACTACCCGCACCAGCTCCCGTGCGGTCTGCTCCGTGTCGCTCTGCCGCACCAGCTGCGCGAAGACGCTTTCCAGGTTCCCGAGCTTGAACAGGCGAGTCAGCTCCCGCGGCGACGCATCCGCCACGATCCTGCCTTGTGAAAGCACGATGACCCGGGCGCACACGCGCTCCACGACTTCAAGCACGTGCGAGATGTAGAGGATCGCTTTGCCTTCCGCCGCCAGCAGCGCCACCAAGTCCTTGAACAGCCGCGCCGACACGGCATCGAGGCCCGACAGCGGCTCGTCGAAGATGACCAAGCGCGGGTTGTGCATCAGCGCCGCCGCGATCAGCACGCGCTGCCGCATGCCTTTCGAGTAGTTGGCCATCGCCGCGTGCCGCGCCGCTTCAAGCCCCAGCAATCGCAGCAGTTCCTTAGCCTTTCGTGCGATCAGCGCCTCGGACATGCCGCGCAGCCGCCCCACCAGCTCCAGATATTCCATGCCCGACAGGTGCGTGTACACGTGCGCTTCCTCGGGCACGTAACCGAGCTGCGCCCGGAAGCCGGCCAAGTCTTCGCGGATATCACGTCCTTCAAAGAGGACCGCCCCGCGCGTCGGCTCCAGCATCCCGATCACCATCTTGACGGTGGTCGACTTGCCCGACCCGTTCGGCCCCAGGTAGCCCAGCACTTCGCCGCCGCGAAGCGTGAAGCTCACATCCTCGATCGCCGGGATGCCGCGGTAGCTCTTGGATACACCTCGCAGCTCAAGCATCGGCACTCTCCTATGTAGCGCACTACTTACTAGTAGGATACTACATAGCAGCTTGCGGTCAGTTCCAAGCATCTGCCGACTCCGCATCCTTGGCTGTAGAAAAGCCGCTTATGCCCACACGTCTCTCACACAGCGCGGCCCTCATCCTCAAGGCCCTGAGCCTTGGCTACCGCTTCGGCTTCGACGTCATGGAGGTCACCGGCCTGCCGAGCGGCACGGTGTACCCGGCACTGCGGCGGCTGGAGCGCGACGAGCTCGTCGCCTCGCAATGGGAGTCCGAAGCCGATGCCACAGCATCCGGACGCCCGGCGCGCCGCTACTACGAAGTGACTCCGCACGGCAAAGCAGCCGCGCAAGCCGCGACGGAGCGCTACCCGCTTCTGGCCCGCCTGCTTCCGGAGCGGCACGCATGACCGCACCGCAGCAGCCGTTCCTCACCCGGTTGGACCGCTTGCTGCTCCGCCTCGGCCAGCGCCTCGTGCCCGCTTGGGAGCGCGCGGAGTGGCTCCGCTCCTGGCAGGCCGAGCTCTGGTACATGCACAGCCGTGCCGAGCGGCAAGAGCACAGCCTCACGCTCGGGCTCCTGCGCGACGCCCTGTGGCTGCGCACGGAGAGCTGGCGCGCCGCGCTCTCCGGCACCGTTCTCGTGTGCCTCGTTTCCCTTGCCGCGCTGGTCGGCCTGGCGGCGCTGCCCGTGCTTGTTTACACCGGCAGCTGGCGCGGTTTCGCCGAGCTGCTGCGCTTCGAGCTGCCTCGCTTTGCCGTTGCTTCCAGCCTCATTTTCTTCGTCAGCCGCGTGCACGGGTCCGGCAGTTGGTGCCGCTCCGCTGCGGGAAGTGTCCCGCGCTGGCTGCGCGCCCACGCTTTCCTGACCGCCAAGGCGGCGCTGCTGCTGCTGTTCACTTTTCTTGCGAGCACCGACCTCAGCCTGCCGCTTGAGGAGCGGCACTACTTCGCGGCCACGCCGCTGCAGCTGCTCTTCTTCGTCATCCTGGCGCTGCTTGGGCTGCGCTGGTGCTTCCACGACGGCGAGCGCCGTTGCAAGCACTGCCTGCGTTCGCTCGCCGAGCCCGCCCGCGTCGGCCGGCCTTCCTGGAACTTCCTTGAGTACAACGGCACGGAGCTCAGCTGCCGGGACGGCCACGGCCTGCTCACCGTTCCCGAGCTTGAAACCAGCTGGTGCCGCTCAAGCATGTGGGTTCCGCGGCGGCTGCCGTAGGCTTCATCAGCTGTTTGCTCAACGGAGAGCCAGCACGCCTTAAAAAGGTGAGAGCGCTTTATCCAATCTGTATTAGTCCGAAGTCGCTGTAGGTACGAACCCTGCTGTTCGCTCTATCGATATAGAATGCTACATAGCATGGTTTGGCTAAAACGCAGCTTCGTCTCAGCCCCTAAGCAGCCGGAAAAGCCGGTCGTCCTCTCCTGGCTCGCTCACGTTGAATGGCAGCCGAAAGCGCGCCCGCAATCGAGCTTCGAAGTGCTTGCGCGGCACCTGCTGGCCCGACTCTTGCAAAGCATGGCGCTCAGCGCGGACGAGGACGCGTCGATCAGCCGGGCGGCGCAGCTGGCGTACGCGGCAGCCCTGCCTCAAGTGCTCTTCGCGCTCTACCTGTTTCCCGCCTACCACCAGCCGCTCGGCAAACCCGGGTTCTGGGAGCAAGCCTCTCACCACTTCTTCTACGTTGACGCGAGCTTCGCCGCCATGGGCCTTGCTGCCGTCCTGCTTTGGGACGGGCTCTTTCCCGACCCGCCCGACGCGCTAATCCTGACACCCTTGCCGCTGTCCAGGAGAAGGATGCTGGCCGCGCGCTTGCTCGCGCTGACGGCGCTGCTGGGCGGCCTGCTTGTCGCCACTGTGCTCCCCGGCACACTATTCTTTCCCGCGACCGCCGACCTTGCCGTTGCTTTCCCCCGGCCGTTCCTGGCCCATGCAGTTGCCGTGCTGTTGTCCGGCTTCTCGGCCATCGCTGCCGTTTTCACCTTGCGCGGAGCTGTCGTCTTCTGCCCTAACCGTGGGTGGGCGCAGGCGCTCTCGCCTTTGCTCCAAGCCGCCTGCGTCCTGTTATTCACGCTGGCGCTGCTCATTGAGCCGATCGCCGCGCACCTGCTTCCGTCCCTTCCCGCCGCACCGTGCTGGCGATGGTTTCCTCCGCTCTGGTTCCTCGGCCTGTACGAGCACCTGCTCCTCGGCGCGCAAGCTCCGGCTGCCTTCCAAGTGCTGGCGCGGTCCGGCCTGCTCGCGGCGGCGTTGCTCACGGGGGCTGCTGTTGCGCTCTACCCGGCGGCGCACGCGCGGCGCATGCGGCAGCTCGTTGAAAATGCGGACGCGCCGCAACGCGCGGGATCCCTGGCCCGCGTCTTCGGTCCGTTGATCCGTTGGGTGATGCCCCGCGACGGCCGCGGCCGCGCCGTCCTGTATTGGATCGGCCAAACCCTGCCGCGCATCCCGCGCACGCGCCTGCTTTCCGCGCTCTTCGCGGCCCTGGCGCTCGCGGCACCGCTCGCTGTCTACCTGCTCAGGTTTGCACCGCCCGACCGGGCGCTCAGCTTCCAGGCCGCCCGGCTTGCTCCGCCGCTCGCGGCCTTGCTGGCGGTCGCGGGCCTGCGTGCCGCCTTTCGGCTGCCCGTGGCGGAGCGCGGCGCGTGGGTGTTCCGCGTCATCCATGGCCGCGCACAGGCGGCGCACCTGCGCGGGGCTGAAATCTGGGCCGCCCTCGGCGGGGTTGCCGCCGCGGCGCTCACCACGCTCCTCGTTGCTCTAGCCTTGCCTCCCTTCTTGCGGGCAGGGTGGCGCGCGGGAGAGCAAGCGCTCACCGCCGCGCTGCTCGCCGTTCTCTACGCGGGCAGCCTCTTTCTTCGGGAGCGCGCGATTCCTTTTACTGAGCAGCGTCCCTCCTCGGTCAACGATCTTTCCTTCGCGGTTGTCGGGTTCTTCGCCGTCCTGCCCGGGCTTGCGTTCGCATCGGCAGCCGCGGAAAGGTGGATGGAGAAGTCGCCCATGCACATTCCAGCCGCGTGTGCAGCCGCGGCATTTACATATGCCGGGTTGCACCGACTGCAGGCCAGCATCGGCAGGAGCGCGGCCGCGCTCCCCGATATGGAGCAGGAGCCGCTCCTGCCGGGTGAAGTCGGCTTGCGCGGCTGATCGGCGGCAGGGGCTTTCCGCGCCGCGCAACAAGCGGCAGGACAGCACAGGATCTGAGTTCGCTGCCCGATATGCCTACTCATGCCGAAGCGCCACAACCGGCTCGACGCGCATGGCCCTCCGGGAAGGTACGAAAGCAGCAAGTACGGCGATCAACAGCAACAGCAGTGAGACGGTGCCGAACGCGAATCCGTCGAGCACTCGGATGCCGTACAGCACGTGCCGCAGCAAGTAAGAGACCCCGCCCGCGAGCAGCAGACCTATTAGAAGCCCCGCGAATACCGGCCGTGTACTGTCCTTGAGAAGCAGACGTAGAATCTCCCGCTTTCCAGCCCCCAGTGCCATGCGGATCCCGATCTCCTTCGTGCGGAGCACGACCATACAGCTGACCGTGCCGTAGATCCCAATCGAGACCAGGAAAAGTCCTAGAAGGCCGACCGAGGAGGCGAGCGTCGCTGCCGCCGTTGACAAAACAAAGGTGGGCGTCACTTTCAGCATTTCTTCAAGCGTCGCCGCCCGTACCATTAGGTCCGGATCCACCCCTGCGATCACCGGACCGAGAGCATTTGCTAACTCCGCCGTTGCGGTGCGCGTCCGGATCAGGATTGGGTGTCGCCAGAGGTCTCGATCAGCCATGGGCAGGTAAATTTGCTCGGAATCATTGCCGTCAAACAGAACGCCGCGCGTATCCCGAGCCACGCCGATCACAACCCTCGACGGACCGTCCGGGAGCGGCTCGTCTGCCGTATGGGGTTCACTCGCGGTGCTCAGGCGCAGTGTGCGTCCAAGAGGATTCTCCCCCGGCCAGAGTCGGTCGGCTGCCGATCGGCTGAGGATCACAGCCTCCGTCTCCCTTGATGCGAAGCCATGGCCGACCGACAGTGGGATACCCAGCGTTTGGAAATAATCAGGCTGGATCCAGGTGTAGCAAAGCCTTGCCTCCGCGTGATTCGGGGCCGGAGCCGCACCATCGATCGACACTGTTGCGGCGCGGAGGCCGAGGTCGTCGGGCGCGCGAGCCGTCGTCGCTGCCACGACGCCCGGCATCGCCGCCATACGGTCACGCAGTTGCCGTGCCAGTTCCGACTTGTGCTCCGGCGTGTAGGTTGAGCTTTCCGGGTAGCGCACGCTGAGATCAAGCGTATGGTCGGCGTCGTACCCGGTCTCCGACCATAAAGCGCGCACCGCACCGTGGATAAATAGGCCGCCCGCAACCATCAGTACCGCCGAAAGCGCCACCTGCGCCGCGATGAGGGAGCTGCGCAGCCGCAGTTTGCCGCCTGGGATACGGAAGCGCCCGCCTTCAGAGCAGATGCAAGTGCTGCTCGCGAGCTCTCAAAGGCCGGTGCCAGTCCGAACAGCACGCCGGCCAACACAGAAAGGAAGAAAACAAATGCAAAGACAGAAAGATCCGGAGTTATATGGAAGATAAAAGTCCCGTACTCCTCGGGAAAAGCATCCGTGGCGGCGGCGACTACAGCCTGCAGCAGCGCCCAGCTGAGGAGAAATCCAAGCCCTCCGGCGATCAGCGCCAGCAGCGCGCTTTCCGTCAGCAATTGACGGAGCAAGCGGCCTCGGCTCGCTCCCAAGGACAGCCGCATGGCCAGCTCGGCTTGCCGAGACGAGGCCCGAGCCAGTTGCAGGTTGGCAGCATTCGCGCATGCAATCACCAGCACCGTCGCAACCGCCGCCAGCACAAACCCCAGGGCAGCCTCGGTTGCGGGATTTTGACTTACAGAAACCGCAAACGGGGAGCCCGGCCATACCGCCGCACGCAGCGGCTGCGCGAAATCCGCATGCGGAGCGTGCAGCGACCGCAGGCGGTCGGCAATCAACGACATCTCCTGCTGCGCCTGCCCGATCGTTGCCCCGGCAGCCAGCCGCGCGCACACGTGGAGCCGCAGCGTCTCGCGATCCGCAAGCCAGTTGTCAGTCGGATGCACCAGCGGTTCCAGCCCCAGCGGCATCCAGAAATCCGGTACCGCCACCACCATCCCGACAAAGTTGTGCGGCGTAACGCCGATGATGGTGAATGCCGCGCCGTTGAGCCGCACAACCTTGCCGACGATGCCCGAATCGCGGTGAAACCGCTTCGTCCAGTAATTCTCGCTGATGAGCACCCCGGATGAAGCTGTCAGCTCTTGCGCGTCGGCGGCGTTGAAAACGCGCCCCCGCACCGCACCCGCACCCAGTACAGAAAAGTAATTCTCCGAAACAGGCAGGGTCGCAGCGGTTTCACTTCCGGCCGCCAGGTTCGACAGCCCCAGACGACCGAACAGCGAACCTTGCTCATAGCTGCGCCGGTCCACAACCCCGCCCTGCGTTTGAAGCCTAAGGTCCTCCGGCACAGCGGCTGCGATTACCCCACCGAACGAGCGCATCTGATCGCGGTACGCCAAGTAATCCGGATAGCTCACAAAGGATTGGAAAGCGCCGGAGCGAAGCATAAGCGCCGCATTGACCATCCTGTCCGGCGCTTGCGCGTCCAGCTTGCGCGCGAAGAAAGCCTTGTACGCGTAAACGCGGCGGTGTTGACGCCGATCCCGATCGCGAGCGCTACGATCGCCAGGGTGGTGAAGCCGAGATCCCGCAGCAGCAGCCGCGCCCCGAAGCGCAGGTCCTGCCACACGGTTTGCGGGAGCAAGAGGACGTCGATCTCCCGCATCCGCTCCCGCCATACTGCTGGATTTCCGAAGCGGAGTCGGGCTTTGCGCCGCGCGTCGGACGGGGTCATGCCCGCGTCCAGGTTCCGCTGTTCCCGCATCGCGAGGTGAAAGTGCAGCTCTTCGTCAAACTCGCGCTCCCGCTGCTGCTTCTTACGCAGCGCGCACACCCGCTTAATCCAGCTCATTCGCCTGCTCCCCGCTGCTCAGAACTCCAGGACCAACGCCACGGCATCCATAATCTTGATCCACCTTTCCCGCTCCGCTGCCGCCTGCTGCCGTCCCTGAGCCGTCAGCCGGTAAAACCTCGCCCGCCGCTTGTTCTCGCTCATCCCCCACTCGGCCGTGATCCAGCCCTCATGCTCCATCCGGTGCAGCGCCGGATAGAGCGAGCCTTCCTCGACCTGCAAGACCGCATCGGAGGTTCGTTCAATGTGCAGGGTGATCCCCCACCCATGCATCGGCCCCTGCTCCAGGGTTTTCAGGACCAGCATGTCCAACGTTCCCTGAAGGTGATCTCTCTTTTTGTTCAAAGCCTTCTTATAGATATCTATGGGAGCATGCCGGACGAGTTCTGCTTTGTCAAGCGGCTTGTACCCAGCCGCCGATTGTAGGGCTTGCAAGCTCTCGATGATGAGCTCTTATTGCAGAGTGCCGTCGGGCGTGTCGCGCTGCTCGGCATCAGCGGTGGCTTTCGGGAGGTCCGTCCACGGCGTCAGCCCGATACCCGCGAAATCAACGCGCATGAGCAGCGGCTTAGAAAGCCGACGATTACCGACCTTTGAGGGACGCTTTTAAACTCACGAATGGAGCAATTCCGAAGTAGACCGCAGACCGACTGCGGTTGATCATTGCTTGATCAGCTTTCGAGCAAACATTCTGCTTCGCTGAGATTCTTGCGCCTGAAGACTCGCAAGTGCCTTTCGATCTTCAGCCTAGAATGGTAGGCACGAGCGGATTCGAACCGCTGACCTCTACCGTGTCAAGGTAGCGCTCTAACCAACTGAGCTACGCGCCTGTCCGCGTGGAACGCGAGCGGCAGGGCTGCCGCTCCTCCCACTATACATGGCTGTGCGGGTGCGCGCAGGCGCAGCCCTCGCCGCGGCGGGCCGCCATGGCTTCCCGCACCAGCAAGGGCACGGCGAGCAGGGCGGCCGCCGAGTCGAACCAGGCGAGGTGAAATACAGCATGGAGGGCCAAGCCCGACAAGGTGAGAAACGCCAGGTAAGCGCATGTTGCCGACTGCGCGGCATCGGCGACCAGGGCGCCGTCGTGCCGCCGGCGGCCTTCGCGGCGCTTCAGAGCCGCCAGGATAGGCATGATGAGCAGCGCCGCCGAGGTGATGGCCATGCCGGCGCGGCTGACTTCGGGCTGTACTGCAAGAAGGAGGCCCAAAAACGCAATCAAGACTACAACGCCGGCCAGCGCGAACAGGAGATTTCCGGCCAGCCGCTCAGCTTTTTCGGGGGCAATGCGGAAACGCGGCGTGTACTGGAGCAGGACCACCCCGGCCGAAATCAGCTCAACCAGGCTGTCCGAACCGAAGGCCAGCAGCGCCGGGCTGCGCGCGCTGAGGGCCGCGCTCAGCGCGACCGAGCACTCCACGCACATCCACCCGATCGTCAAACCGCCGAGCCACCAAACGCGGCGGCTCGCGCGCGGTGCGACAGCGGGCTGAACGGTCGTGGCCATCGGGCCGGCTCCTTTAAACAAGCATCTGACTTCAGTGTATGCGGGTTTGGCGCTATGCCATCTGGTTTATCGGCGCCGCGGTTTGGCTCCTGGTCGCCGCCCTGTCCTTGCGCTTCCGCGTTCCCAGCCGAACCCTCGGCTCGCTTGCCGTCGCGGTGGTTTTCTTCGCGGCGGGTATGTTCTTCGCGAGCACCCCGCCGCCGAAGCGCTAGCAGGACCGCTCAGTCATAGCGCTCGAAGATCACCTGCTTCTTTTCCCAGCCCATGCCCACCAGGCGGTCGCGGCTGGCGGACACCATCTCGTTCAACCCGCAGATGTAAGCGTGGATGTCGAAGGGCCCATTCGGGTTCGTTTCCGGAGCGCCGCCGCCGCCGGCCATGACCGGGACTTTCTGCTCCGCGCGTGCTGCCACCAGGCGGGCCACATGTTCCTGCACATACCCGCGCTCGCCCTTCCAGTCGGCCTGTCCGCGGCTCAGGGTCGCGACGTAATGGAAGTTCGGGTGCTCGGCCGCGAGATTGTCGAAATAGTCCTGGTAGTAAATGTCGGTCTCGTAGCGGGTTCCGTAGACAAGATAAAAGTCCTTGCCCTCGCTGCGGTCGGGCCCGTTCTCCGGGAAGAGCCATTGCGCAAACCCACGCATCGGCGCGATACCGGTGCCGGTCGCGATAAATACGCCGTCGACCACCGGCTGGCGCAGCGTGAACAGCCCGTGCGCGCCGTGGAACTTCACTGTGTCACCCTCGTTCAGGTCGCACAGCAGATTCGAAAAAAAGCCGCCTTCGACCCGGTTCACGCAGATATCGAACATGTTTTCGCGGGCCGCGGACGCAATCGAGTAAGCGCGGGTCTGCTGTTTGCCGGTCGTGGGGTCATCGGCGACACAGGACACAAACTGGCCGGGTTTGAATGCGAACTCCGGCAGCTCGTCCACGGCGAACTCCAGGTGAAAACACTGAGCGACGTCGGAAAGAAGGAGCTTTTTATCGAGGCGGGCGGTGTAGAGCTGTCTCAAGGCTGTCGGCACTCTCGCTATGGGATCGGGGTGAGACTCCAGTGTATCGCGAGCCTATGCCGTAGCTTCGTCGACCTTATTCCAAAGCCATGGGAGGTCGAGATAAACCGGGGTGCCTGCCGCGCGCAGCTGTTCGGTACGCTCCCAAGCACTGGCGCTCCAGGTGAAAACAGACCGCTTTTCAGCGTCGATCAGCCATATATTTTGGGCACCCATCCTTTCGAGATCCAAGGCGCGGTCGCGGTGGTCGGCAAGGGTGTCCGAGTCGGAAAGGATTTCGATCGCAATCAGCGGCGGGTCGAGGAGGGCCTTGCCCGGAATGCGCCTGCTTAGCGTAACAACAACATCCGGCAAGCGAACATTTTCCGGGGTCACCTTTGTTCTCAGCTCGGACATCGCCGTAATGCCCCACTCTTCCATGTGCAGCGAAAACCAATGGCCCAGCATGATTTGGACAAAGCTGTGCAATCCGGAGGGCATGGGTTTCTCCTCGAGTTGACCGTCGACCAGCTCGCGGTCGGGCCGCCAGTACATCCCGAGATACTGCTCGATGCTGATGCCCGCAGCTGTCGCCATTGCCGTCTCCGTCCACAGTGTATGCCAGGCCTACCTTGTATGCAGGCGCTCAAGTGTCGCCATGTCGCCCTTGCCGCCGAACCATTTCACTAATGCCTGGCTGAACACCTCGTCGCTTGCCGCCTCGGCAAACAGCGTCATCGACGAGCAAAACTTCAGGTCATCGGGATAGCCGAATACCCGGCCCGCATCGGTTTCCTCAAGGCCGTTTACAGTTTCAGTCAGCTCGCGCAGGCGCGGGCCCAGCACGGGATGCGCAAGGTAAGCCCGTGCCTCGGCGAGCGAGACGATGCCGTACCGCTCGGCCGTGGCGCTTGCGCCCAGCCCGCGCAGTTGGGGAAACATGAACCACATCCAGTGCGTCCGCTTGCGGCCCGCGAGCAGCTCTTCGCGCGCCTGTTTCCACATGTTCTCTTGCGCTTTGACAAAGCGCTCCAAGTCAAACTCGCCAGCCATGGACGATCCGATGCCGGAAAGCGCCGGCGCATCCAATCGCGGGAAACGCCTTTAGGAGGAACGACATTTGCCCGCCGAAGCTCCCGATCTGCTTTGCTTCAGCCACCTGCGCTGGCATTTCGTCACCCAGCGCCCCCAGCACCTGCTTACCCTGTGCGCGCGAAGCCGCCGAGTTTTCTATTGGGAAGAGCCGCTGCGCGACGGCGCGGGCCCAGGCTCGGTGGAGATTCTGCGCGAGGGCGAAAATCTGTGGGTGCTCCGCCCGCATCTGCCGCCCGGCGCGCTGACCGGGGCCGAGCAAGATATGCTTCAAGCCGCACTGCTTGCTGGTTTTCTGAAGGAGTTCGCGATTGAGCGCTATGTGTGTTGGTACTACACCCCGATGGCGCTCGGTTTCACCGCCGAGCTCACCCCGCGGGTGACTGTATATGACTGCATGGACGAGCTGAGCGCGTTCCAGGGCGCGCCGCCGGAGCTGCGCGAGCGCGAGCAGCAGCTGCTTGCCCGTGCGGATGTGGTGTTGACCGGCGGCGTCAGCCTGTATGAGGCCAAGCGCGGTCAGCACCCCAACGTCCACGCTTTTCCGAGCTCGATCGACGTCGGGCATTTCCGAAAGGGCGGGGAAGACCCGGCGGACCAAACCGCGATCCCGCACCCGCGCGCAGGATTCTACGGCGTACTCGATGAGCGGCTCGACATCGCGCTGGTGGCCGAACTCGCCCGCCTGCGGCCGCAGATTCATTTCATTCTGATTGGACCCGTGGTCAAGATTGACCCTTCGACCCTTCCGCAGGCGCCGAACCTCCACTACCTCGGGCCGAAAAGCTATGCCGAGCTGCCCGCGTACCTCCACAACTGGGACGCGGCGCTGCTGCCGTTCGCGCGGAATGACAGCACCCGCTTTATCTCGCCGACAAAAACCCCGGAGTACCTGGCCGCCGGCAAGCCCGTGGTTTCCACGCCGATTACAGATGTGGTCCGCGGTTATGGGGATGAGGGTTTGGTTGCGATTGCCGGGAACCCGGAAGCGTTTGCCTCCGAGCTCGATAAGGCGCTGGAGCCGCCCGACGCGGCTTGGCGCGAAGCGGTTGTCCATAAGCTGGCCGCGAACTCCTGGGACAAGACCTGGGCCGCAATGTGGGCCGAGGTGGAGCGTGTCATGAAGCACCCCGCGGACTCCCAAGCGGAAGCCGAGGCGCTGCCGCCTCCGGTTTAGTTGTCGTCGTCGACGTCCAAGCACCGGAACAAGTCCTCTAATTCGACGTAAATCGGGCTGCCTGGCACAGTTAATCTGCGCGCGATCCTCCAGCTTGCGCCCTCCAACATTTCTCCTGTTTGGGTGTCCGGATCGATGATCCAAATGGCCTGCGATCCCATATTGCGATAGTCGAGCGCGCGTTTCTTCATTTCGTCGTACGTGTCGCCTGGTGAAAGGATCTCGACCACGAGCACCGGAGCTTTCTCCAGCACAGGCGTCTGCCTGCCTGGGCTTACCAGCACAACATCCGGCAGGCGGACATGGGCTAGGGAGACGCGCGTGCGCCACTCCGTTGCCGTTAAAATTCGCCATTTCTGTTCATGGTTCAAGAACCAAGCCGCCAGCCATGCCTGAACGCGCGAGTGCGCCCACTTGCCCACATTTCGCTCCCGCAGTTCCCCATCGATGTACTCGCGGTCCGGCCGATAGCTGGTTCGGAGGTATTCCTCAATCGAGATCCGCGCCGTGGTCGCCATGCCCGCAGTGTAAACCGTACCTTTCATGCGGCAATTTCGATGCCTATAATCAGGTATGGCGCACGCGCATCCGCTTCCCGTGCCTGAAGGCTCCCGCCGCCCTCCACAAGGGCCGGCGAAGAAGCCCGCGCCCGCCTACACTCCCGACGCGCTCGCCCGTTATGACGTCCAAGTCGCCGCTCTGACCGGCCCGCGCTACGATGCGCTGATTGATGCCGTTCATCGCAACCGGCCGTCGGACGACACCGAGATCATCCGCCGCGCCTGGCAATTCTGCCTCCAGCACCATCGCGGACAGCTCCGCGCCTCGGGTGAGCCTTACGTGCTCCACCCGCTCGAAGTCGCGATCGTTCTCGCCGAGATGAAGCTCGACTCGACCGCGATCGCCGCCGGCCTTCTGCACGATGCCGTCGAAGACACCCCGGTCACCACCCCCGAGATCACCGCGTTGTTCGGCGAGCAGGTGTCGCACATCGTTGAGGGCGTCACCAAGCTCGATAAAATCCAGTTCGCGAATCGGGAAGACCGCCAAGCCGAGTCGGTCCGCAAGATGCTCCTCGCCATGGTCTCCGATGTGCGCGTGGTGCTCATAAAGCTGGCCGACCGCCTGCATAACATGCGCACGCTCGAGCACCTGAAACCCGAAAAGCAGGCCGCGATCGCGCGCGAAACCCTCGATATCTATGCCCCGCTCGCCCACCGCTTGGGCATGGGCAAGGTGCGCGGCGAGCTCGAAGACTTGGCTTTCCGCTATGTCGACAAGCCCGCATTTGACGAGCTTCATGCCGCGATCGAAGCCCGTCGGACTGAGGGAGAGCGCTTTTTATCCGGCGTCGAGCGCCAGCTGAATGAAAACCTGCGTGAGCACAATATCCGCGCCCGCGTCGAATGGCGCATCAAGCGTTTGTACTCCATCCACACCAAGCTCCAGGAAAGCGGCATCGGCGTCGACCAGGTCTACGACCTGCTCGCGCTGCGCTGTATCGTGGCCTCGGTCGGCGACTGCTACGCCGTCCTGGGCCTGATTCATTCGCTGTTCCGCCCCGTGCCCAACCGCATCAAGGACTTTATCGCGATGCCCCGACCCAACCTGTACCAGTCGCTGCACACCACCGTGATGGGCGAGGCCGGGCACCAGTTCGAGGTGCAAATCCGCACGGAAGAGATGCACCGCATCGCGGAGGAGGGCATCGCGGCGCACTGGAAGTACAAGGCCGGCGGCTCTCCTGTTTCGGCGCGCGACGAGCAGCGCCTGGCTTGGGTACGGCAGCTGGTGGAGTGGCAGCGCGAGATGACCGACCCCAACGAGTTCATGTCGACGCTCAAGATCGATCTGTACCCCGAGGAGGTCTACACCTTCACGCCCAAGGGTAAGGTCGTCACCCTGCCCAAGGACGCGAGTCCGCTCGACTTCGCCTATGCCGTCCACACCGAGGTCGGCCACGCCTGTGTGTCCGCCAAGGTCAATGGGCGCATCGTGCCACTGCGCGCCAAGCTCCGCAACGGCGACATCGTCGAGATCGTCACGCAAACCGGCCACACGCCCTCGCGCGACTGGCTGTCTATCGTTAAAAGTTCCCGCGCGCGCAACAAGATCAAGCACTGGATCAACGAGCGCCAGCGCGAGCGCGCCATTGAGATCGGCCAAAAGCTGCTGGACCGCGAAGCCCGCAAGTACAAGGTGGCGCTGTCGAAATTCGAGGAAGAAGATTACGCCCGGCTCGCCGCCGATTACTCGCTTTCAACCCCGAATGATCTGCTCGCCGCCATCGGTTTCGGCAAGTACTCCGCGCGCCAGGTGCTCAACCGGCTCGCCCCCGGCATCCTGCACCAGCAGGCCGTGCCCGGCGAGCCCGACCTGCCAACCGGCGTCGAAGACGCAAAGCGCCTGCAAATTCACGCAAACGCCGCGTCCGAGACCCTCGAAGTCGAAGGCTCAAACGAGCTGCTGGTCTATCGCGCCCGCTGCTGCAATCCCATCCGCGGCGAGGAGATCATCGGCTACGTGACCCGCGGCAAGGGCGTCGCGGTGCATAGCCGGGCATGCCCCAACGTGCAAAACCTTCTGTATGAGTCCGACCGGCGCATCGGCGTCGAGTGGGCGCGAAGCGCGGCCGAGGCCCGCCCCGCCACCTACCCGGTCAAGCTGACCGTTTTCTGCGACGACCGCCCCGGCATGCTCAAGGACATCACCGCCACCGCGAGCGAGGAAAACACCAATATCCGCTCCATGGACACCCGCCCCGGCCCGAACGACGGGGCGCTGATCGAGCTCACGCTTGATGCGCAAGACCTGGGCCATCTTGGGCGGCTCCAGCAGGGCTTGCGCCGCATCGCCGGCGTACGCGAGGTTCAGCGCTCGGCGAAGCTGGGATGCTGTGTTCCTGACGGTGCGGAGCGCGGCTTTTCCCGCCGGAAAAGCCGCAGAACAAAGCTTCGTTCTCGGGCTGGGCAGCTCTACGCCCCGCGGCAGGCCCCGACCTCAGCCGTGCGCCGGTGCCAGGTTTCCGTGCGGCCCAGGAGGGTGACGCCGATGAAACCCCGCAGCTTAAGGGAGTCCGCTCCGTCCAGCTTCATGTTGCCCGAGTATGTGCGGCCCGACTCTGCGTCGTAGAGTTTGCCGCCCTTCGCCTCGTCCGCGCCGTCCGGTATAAAGCCCGTTCCGATCACCAGGTTGCACAACGGACGCGAACGCTTCGACTCGTCCGGATTCTTCGTGTCCCGATCAGGCAGCGAAGGATCGCCGAACTTCACAATCTTGATACACAGGTCCAGCTTCCCGTCCGCGCACGGCAGCACCTGGAGCACGGATTTATCCTTGGTCTCCCAAATGCCCTTCAGCCCCGCATCCGGCGCAGGCGCCGCAAACAGCAGCAAGCTCAAGATCGACAGCATGATTCCACCTTTCTCCGTTTCAAGCCTGTGTGATGCCCCGGCACCCTCCGACGTTACCGGCACAGCGCCGGCACAAAAGAAAAGGGAGGAGCCTGAGCTCCTCCCTCAAACAAATCACATGTGCATGTATGACTTAGAAATTTAAACGAAGCTGAAATTCAGTAGTCCTGGGCGAGCCTTGTGCAAAGGTACCCGAACCGCGCTGTGTCCGAATGCCGTTGTACACCGACTCGTTATTCGGACCATTTAGGAAGCTGTTGACGCTGCCGACAGTTCCGCCCGCGGTATTGATGTTTGCCAGAGTGCCGGTAAGCCCGGGCGAACTGAAGTTGCTCAGGTTCGCCACGTTATACATGGCAACCTTCGGCTCCAAGCTCATGCCCTCCCGCAATCTCTTGAGCGTGATCGGGTAACCGACGTTTGCGTCAAAAGCCCGAAACGCCGGGTTGTTGATCGGCGTTGTCGGTGCAGTTGCGATCGGAACCTGCACTGCCCCGAGGGCAGTCAAATCGGACGCTGTTAACAGCCCTGCGTTAATCAAAGCCTGGCCTGCGGGGGTCGGTGTATTCGCGCTTCTTGTATTGTAGCCGTTGATGAGTTGGTTTAGGCCCGCACCCTTAACTTGGTGGCCGTAGTAACCCGGGTTTGTACCGGGGACCAGGTCGCCGGTTTGACCGTCCCCATCAACGTCAGTACGAAAAATTTCACCCGGCGCGCCTGAGAGGTTATCAAGGGTCAAGCTGGTTGGGGCTGCTGAAAAGAAGTGGCCGATAACGCCGATGTTTAATCCATATTTGACTTGGATTGCGCCGCCGAAGCTCACCTCATTCGTATGATCGAGGTTTGAGCGGCCGAGATACAAATTGGGATCGTCGTAATCGTATGGAGAAGCAGCGAAGAACTGATCTCCTGAATTTGTAGTCTTGATCGGATTGACGACGCTTGAAAGAGAGTAGGAAACTTGAAAGTTAGCGCTCGCGATGCCGCGCGCTGGGTGGGCTACTTGCTGCCGAACGACAATTTGTAGGGCATCGTAACCTGAGCGGCCAACCGGCAAGATGAACTTCCCGAGTCCGACGTTCGGGTTTGCCCCTCCGAAAGCTGCCTGAGGTTGACCTCGAAAGGATGCGGCCTGCCCACCTAGGTACTGATTTCCTGAATCCAGCCCGTTATTTGCAAAGTCGGCGATTGTGGCGGATGAATTCGGACCGGAGCCGCCTGCAAAGCCGGCGGCAGCGTTGGCAGGGCACCCGCCCGCAGCGGTCGCATTCGCAATCGAGGTAGCACCGCAAAGCGCAAGCGTTCTCGCAATAGCTGCCCGCGCGGCATCCACATTAAGGAACCGTGCTGCTCCAACGTGGTTTACGTCAATTGCTAGGGGGATTTTGATTGCAGCGTTGTGGACGTAGTCGACAGTCAGCACTGTCCCCTTGGCGATCTCCCTCTGGATGCCTCCATTGAACTGAATCGCATACGGGGAGAGATAAGGTCCTCCGTAGATGCCGAAGTTGCCAGTGCTCAAGCCGCCGCCCGCGCCGATGTACCCTGGATTGGGGCCACCGGTTTGCGAAGCTGCCTGATACTGCGACTTTAGATTATTGATAAGAGGCGCGGCCTGCGCGATGGATTCCCCGCATATCGTCGAGAGCGGAATCCCGTTCACCTGATTGATCACAGTGCCGTTTGGCAAAGTTAGGGAATTGTTGCCGCCGCAAACACTCACATTATTGAAGAAGTTCCCATTCGCATTCACCACGGCACTGCGGGCATTTCCGGTGTTGTTGAATATATCGTTTTCATAGAAAATGCCTATGCCGCCGCGCACAGAAGTTTTGTGGTCTCCAGGGCTGAACACAAAGCCTGCTTGCGGGCCGAAGTTGCCGTAGGGCTGATGGGTTCTTACACCAAGGCCGGCCTGGTATTGATCAAACAAGGGAGTGTTGCCCGTGCAGCCGGGAAACTGAAGATTTGAAGCTAAGCTGGAGCAAAGAGGGGTAGGAAGATCTTGATTTGCCCTGTCCGTATCCACACTCCAACGCAGCCCTGCTACCCCGGTGAATGAAGGAGAAATTCTCCAAGAATCCGCGATGTAAGCTCCGCCGCGCCTATCGAACTGGCCTCCTCCCGTCAAGCCGAAGCCGGGTTTTTCAGTAAAGAGCCCGTTGCCGTTGCCTAGAATGTAGCCTGATGCCGAATAATCATTTACAGGGTCGCTTCCATCGCCGGCGATCAAGGTGGAGGGACCGAAAAGCGTCAAAAGAGAAGGCCCATAAAATGCCGCGAATCCGCCGCCCAGGATACGGTTGAAGCTGGCTCCGAACTTCAGGGTATGCGCACCTTTCGTCCAGGTGCCGTCGTAGCGTATCTGCTTGTCGGATTGATAAGTGCCTTGTGGAGCAAGATAGTTCGCCCCGGCAAAAAAGCCGTCCGAGGTATCGTAAAGCGTGACAGCGCCGGGATTCACACCCGTCGAAGCCTGAATGCTTGTTTGGGGATTGTAGATGGACGTCACTCCGCCGGTACCGTCTGTGAGCAAGTTATGAAACTTCTCATACCCGCCGCGAAAGGAGTGAGTGAAATGTCCGGTAATAAAATCCGCACCGCCCACGATAGCAGGAACATTATTTCGCGATTGATAGAGTGAATAAAGACTGGCAAAATTGGAAACCGAGGAGTTGACGTCATAAGCGCCGCGCGCAAACAGGTGAACCCCGTGCGGCGCGTTATAGTCCAGGCGGATGGTGCTGTAAGTCTCTCGATAAGGGGCCGGGATAAACGGAAACCGAGCTTGAATGGGTGCGAAGGTTGGACTCGTCGTCGCCGACCCTTGCTCGTCCTGCTTGATACGCTCGGAATTCCCGAAGAAGAACAGCTTATCTTTTAAGATAGGTCCGCCGATCGAGCCGCCGAATTGATTGCGTTGGAACGGCGCATCAAACCCGCCGGTTGTTGGCGCAAAACCCGCGCGGAAATCTTGAAAGTTGTAGAAGGTTTCACCATGAAACGCATTCGTGCCTGAGCGTGTCGCGACCAGTACCTGCCCGGTCGAAGTTACCTCCCCTGAAACATCCTGTGTCGACCGATTCAGCTGAAATTCATCGACAGCACCTTCATCGACATTGATGATGGTCGTACCGACCGTTTCATCGGTGATATCTTGTCCGTCGAGGAGAATACGTGTGGTGCGCCCGGATACGCCCCCGACAGAAATAGCCGAGTAGCCGGCTTTGGTCGGAGCGACAGGCTCACCGCTTTGCAGGATAACCCCGGGCGGCAACTGGGCAATATCCAAAAAGTTGCGGCCGTTGATCGGCAGCGAAGCAATCTGCTCCCGTGTGATTACATCGGATACGCCAGGTTGATCCGTATTTACCTGAATCTGGCCGGCACTTACCTCTACAGTCTCGCCTGACGAGCCGACCTTAAGCTTGAAGCTGCCGTCCGTGGCGGTTCCTGTCCGCACAACAGTTTTAACATCCAAGCTTTCAAACCCGGTCAAGCTTACGTCAACCGAGTAGCTGCCCGGATTCAGCGGCCCTACACTGTAAAATCCCGCTGAATCGGTCTTGGTCGTCCGCGAGGCATCCGTGTCGTTGCTTTTGATCACCACTGTTGCGCCAGCCATCACCGCGCCGCTCGGGTCCGTGATCGTTCCCTGGATCGAGCCGCCGTTGACGGAGATGGCTTGCGCGTGCAGCGCGGGCGCGGCGACGGCTCCGATGAACAGCAGGGATCCGGAAAGGGCTGCCGCGCTTGTTCTTCTCTTAAACTTGCTCCCGCTCAACCGCGAAGTGTACCGGCGCGAAAAAGACTGCATCTAGACTCCTCAGTGTGGTCGTAATCTGCTTTGGCCTTAGCACGTCGACTGCCAAACACGCGCGGCTTTGTTCTCAGGGGGTTGCGGGACCTGAGCCTTTCCCCTCCATGGAGGCCGGCTCCGGAAATCTGTAGTCTGCTCCACGATGCCGGGAATAAAAATTCCTTATGCGGCCACGGTCGAGACGGCTGCCGCACAATGGAGCTATGGATACCCAAAAAACCGCCGTTCACAGTGCCCAAGCGCCCGCCGCGATCGGTCCCTACTCGCAGGCCGTCGCCGCCGGACCTTGGATTTTCACCTCCGGACAAGTCGGACTTGTGCCCGAAACCGGCAAACTGGTTCCGGGCGAAATCGAGGCGGAAGCCGAGCAGGCGCTTGCCAATCTGCGGGCGATCCTGGAGGCTGCCGGGTGCGGCTTCCAGGACGTGGTGAAAACGACGGTTTTCCTCGCCGACATGGCCCAGTTCGGGCGCGTCAACGCAGTATATGAGCGTCACTTTGCGGTGGAAGGCGTGCCGTTTCCCGCCCGCTCCACGGTGCAGGCGGCCCGTTTGCCGCTCGGCGCGCAGGTGGAAATTGAAGCCATAGTCCTGCGCCGGCTCTGATACCTCTCGGGGTTTACGCCATCTAACTTAGTGAAGGAGCCGCAAGCATGGCAAGCACAAGTACGCCCACCCCGATCCAGCGCACTGATGAAGAATGGCGCAAGCTGCTGACGCCGGAGCAGTTCCACATCGCCCGCCAAAAAGGGACCGAGCCCGCCTTTACCGGCGCGCTTTACAAGAACACCGCCGCGGGCACGTATAACTGCGTGGGCTGCGGCGCACCGCTGTTTCGCTCGGACGAAAAGTATGAGTCCGGCAGTGGTTGGCCGTCCTTCTGGGAGCCTGTCTCCCCCGATGCGGTCGCGAGCCATGAGGACCGCAGCTACGGCATGCGGCGTATCGAGGTCACCTGCGCCCAATGCGGATCGCATCTTGGGCACGTCTTCCCGGATGGACCCAAGCCGACCGGTCTGCGCTATTGCATTAACTCTGCTTCCCTTCAGTTTGAAGGGAAATAAAAGCCCCGCGGGGTAACCCGCGGGGCTTTTACTAAGCCGCTGTTATGCCTTGACGACCTTGCCGCCCTTGATGCAGGAAGTGCATACGCGCAAGCGCCGCGAGCCCGCGCCCACTTTAGCCTTGACCGGCCGTAAATTCACGTTCCAGCGTCGACGGGACACATTGTTCGCGTGGGAGATATTGTTGCCGAACCGCGGCCCTTTACCGCAAACCGCGCAAATTTGCGCCATAGATACACTCCTGGTTGAGCGTTTCCGCTCAAGCGTAATGGATTGCGCGTTTCCGGCCCGATTGGGGCAGCGCGCCAGAGATCATCATACCAGCGCGCCGCCGACTCTGAAGAGATGATCAGGGTGCTATCGCGCCCCGACCGGCTTTTCCTCCTGAGCACCCATTTCCTGAAGCCGCTTGGCCAGAAGCTGTTCCAGCTTTTCAAGCGCCTCCGAAAAGCCTTCGATGCCCTCCTTCAGCTTGTCATGCGCCATGCGGTCCTCCGCATGCATGCGCTCAAAGGTTTGTTCGTCCACATCGATCTTTTCAACCTGCTCATTCTCGGCATGGGCCGGGTCGAGTTTTCGCGGCAGCTCACTTTCCGTCCCATCGAGCTCGCCCAGCAGCTTGGGTGAGATTGTCAGGAGGTCGCAGCCGGCAAGCTCGGTAATTTCGCCCGTATTACGGAAGCTCGCACCCATGACTTGCGTCTTGTAGCCGAACTTCTTGTAGTAGTTGTAGATCTTCGTCACGGACTGTACGCCGGGGTCGTCCGCGCCTTGGTAATCCTTACCCGTATCATTTTTGTACCAATCGAGAATTCGCCCCACAAAGGGCGAGATCAGCGTGACCTTGGCTTCCGCGCAAGCAATGGCTTGGTGAAGCCCGAAAAGCAGGGTCAAGTTGCAGTGGATGCCTTCCTGCTCCAGCTTTTCGGCGGCTTTGATCCCCGGCCAGGTGGAAGCGATCTTGATCAGGATGCGCTCGCGGCTGATGCCTGCGTCCTCATACATCTTGATGATCGCGTGCGCTTGGTCGAGTGTCTTTTCGGTGTCATAGCTCAGGCGCGCATCCACCTCGGTTGAAACCCGTCCTGGGATAATCGCCAGAATTTTCTTGCCGAATGCGACCGCCAAACGTTTGAACGCTTCATTGGCGACATCCTTATCGGACGCATCCTCACCCAACTGCTTGCGGGCGTCCGCGAGCACGTCATCCACAATCTGCGAGTACGCCGGCATACCGGCCGCGGTCGTGATGAGGGAAGGGTTTGTCGTCGCGTCCTGCGGCTTCACTTTCTCAATCGCCTGGATGTCGCCCGTGTCGGCCACTACCGTGGTCATGCCGCGCAGCTGTTGCAGTAATGTTTGTGCCATTCGCCGTTCCTCCCGCGCATTGCCCGACCGGACTGCGCCTCAGTATCTAGGATGCATCTGGACGGGCCGCGCTTACAACCGGACTGCCTCCCGCTCACGCCAGGAGCTCAGGCCCAAACGAGCAGCACACGGTCGGCACCGGATCGAGCCGCCAAAACTTCTTATAGCTTTCCTCGCCGCGAAGCATGTCGATGCGGGCAAAGCCGTCCCGGGCCGCATGCTCAATGGCGTGGGCGAGGAGCAGAATGCCGGGCCGCAGCTGCGTGTGCTCCGGCGCATACCCCATTAAATAGAGATATTGCGTCCGCACCGGTCGGCTCGGCGGGTCGGCAAGCGAGTACAGGACGCCGAGCGGTTCCGTACCGGCCCACAGCACCCCCAAGCGGGCCAGCCCGCGCGCGAGCAGTTCCGGCAAGGCCGCCCGATGGTGCCGAAGCACGGCCGCGTCGGCCAGAACGCCCGCTTGCCCCGCACCCCGCCACCGGTCCGTGTGGAAGCGGACAAGCAGATCAAAGACAGCTTCCCAGCCCTGCTCGGGAGCAAGCTCATAACGCAGCTTGCCCCCCCCGCGCGCCGCGTTTTGTCGGTAGCGCACTTCGGCCCGCAGCTTAGGCGGCAGCTCCGCGATCAGCACAGCCGAACGATGTCCGCACGGCTCCCCCGGGTTTGTCGCCGTGCCTTCCATTCCACGCAGGGCCGCAAGCAGCGCCGAGGTCGGGCAGAGCTGCATCAGGTAAGCCCGGTCCCAGCCGGCCTCCGCGCTCACCAGCCGCAGCGCACGTCGGATTTCATCCCCGGAGCAGTCTGACCGGAAAATCCCGTCCAGGTAATCGCCGGTCCCCGCGCCGGCTAGGAGCATCTGCCGCTCGCCCGTGCTTGATTCGGCGTAGATGGACAGCGGAAGGAAGCCGATGAGCTCGCCTCGCCGTCGAAGTACGGCACCCCTCAGCACAGTGTGCGCGAAAGCGCGCAGCCAGGGCAGCAGCCATGCCGGATGCTGAAACGGTTTGGCCGTTGAGCATGACTCCCAAAGCGAAATCCATTCCGGCGCGAGTGCTTCCCATTCTGGAAGCGTGCGAAGGAGCGTGCAGTCGGCCGGCATCGGTCCAGTCTACGCATCACGTTGGGACCTCGGCATTCGCGGGCAACCCGGCGGCCAATCGCTCCTCGAACATCAGCACGCCCAGGCAGGCGGTCAGCGGGATGAGCTCTCCGAAGATGCGGGGTTCAAGAAGCAGCCCAAAAACGCACATAAACGCGAACCAAATCCAGTACCCATGCAGCCAGGCACGCAAAACAGGATCCGGGATGGAGCGGCGGAACAGATACAGAAACGGCCAGAGGAAGCCGAGCGCCCCGAGCGCCTGCGGCCACGAAAGTGGAAGGAGCAGGCTTTCGAGATTCAGCAGAAAGCGCGGACCCGCCGCGGCGGGATTGGCGCGGAACCGATGCGCCATCAATGCCTGTTCAGTGGTCCAGAGCAGGATCATCGGCATCGCCCTGAAGCACATTGTCCAAAGTGAAGTTTTCCTGCTGCGCTCCGCCAGGAAAAAAAACGGCAGCAGCAGCAGGGTAGTTTCCCGGTTCAGGGTCGCGGCCGCGAACACGGCGTAAAGGAGCCATATTCGTCCGCCGGCATGCATCAGATAAAGAGCCCACGCAAACAGCGCCATCGCGGGCAGGTCGTAGGGGAAGCGCAGGGCGTGGTGCGTTTCCGCGCCGTACGTCAGAAAGCAAAGCCAAACCACCAGCGGCCACACCATCCAGCCGAGCCGGGGTTGCCGCGAACCGCGGAGATACAACCGGTGGGCGCAAGCCGCCGCAAGCAGAACCGAAGCGAAGTCGATCGGAGCTTCGACGAAGCTTTCGGGCAGCACGCCTCCCGGGAACCATAGCGGCACCTTGGTAAGCGCGGCCGCCCAATGCTGTAGAACTGTGCTGCCGTGGGCCCAACGAAGCGGGGCCGCGAGCAGGATTCGGTACTGAAACGGCGTCCGCTCCATTCCATGTTCGTACGCCGCCAGATTGAGCTCTTCCCGCATTCGGCTGAGATACAGCCAAATAAACTGCACGGTCGCGAGTAAACACGCGGCCGCGTACACCGGGCGCCACCGGATATTACTTTCCCGCAAGGGTTGCTTCCCGCGCGGGCGTTTGCCGCTCGAACAGAACAGCAGTGCCGTCCTGGTAAAGAACCCGCCAGCCCGCGCTTTCCCGTAGAAGGGAAGCGAGCGGGCTGTTGTTCTCGAACAGCACATATCGGATGGAGTATTTGTCGAGGATGGCTTGGCTGTTCTTGAGCGCGGCTGCGTCCAGGTAATCGCGAAGCACCCCGCGCCGCTCAAAGATGTCTACCCGCGAATCAATGAAAATGGGGATGTTGGGCGCATACAGCTCAAGGTAGCCGCCCCAAAGATAATTGTTGAGCACCGGCCCGTCCGCCCGGAATGCACGCAAGAACGGTAGAGCCTTTGTCGGGTATTCCGCCGTATCGCTGATGGCGGCGGCCCGCATCCTGGTCAACCTCATGCCGCCGGCGAGAAGCAGCAGCAAAAGCGCGGCGTGCAGGAGAGGACGCTCCTTTGCCGGCTGTTTGGAGCCGGGCCAAGGGATGTCCTCGGCTAGATAGGGCAGGGCAAGCAGACTGCAAAGAAACAGAAAGCGCGCATGCGTGAAAGCGGCAAACGTGCCGATCAACACAAATGCGAGCTGGTAGGGAGCCCAGGTGCGGCGGCGCACAAGCTGCGCAACAAAGGAAACAGCAAGCACCGCCAGCAGAACACGCGCCCGCGGTGACTGCATGTTCAACGGCTGCCACTCCTCGATGCTCGCCACGTTCAAGGTCTGCCGGAACGCGAAGTCGAAAGGGTAGGCGGGCAGCCTCCAACCATAGGGATTGAGGAAAAGAACGGCCAAGCTGCCGGCCAGAATCAGACCGAAGCCGCTGCGCTCCCGCGGCGTCCAGCCTCGGCGCGTAATGCTGCCGAATTCCACCGTGAACCATCCGCAGCCGATGTATACCGCGAACAGGCCGAGCCCGATCAACCAGGAACCATGAAGGTTGACCCAGACAAGAAAGAGCGGAATCAGCGGCCACAAGGCCGCAAGCGATCCGGCCTCACCGCGCTTCCGCTCAAACCGCTCGATGAGCAGCAGTTCGCACACAAGGCACACCCAGCCGAAGAGCAGCATGCGCGGCCCGAAGCTGACCGTTCCCAGCAGTGCTCCGACCGCCGCGGCGACCCACGCTTTTTTCACGTCTCTCGCAGTCTGCCGGATCAGAAGAAACAGGCCGAGAAAGATCACTTCCAGCAGGAGCACGGTTGCGAGCAGCAGGCCGGTTGTGCCGAGCAGACGGTAGGCCGCGTAGAACGGCAGCTCCGCCAACCACTCATGATCGATCCACGGCATGCCGAGGGTTGTATAGGCGTAGGCGTCCGTGCGGATCGAGTGATGCGTGGCGAGCAGGGTAGCCGCGTTCCGGAGATGCCAAGGAATGTCCGGGTCAGCCATCGGACGGAGAGCCATTGCATAAACCCACACCCCGAGAATCGCGGTGAGTAAAGCCGGGAAGCTGAACCATGCGCGCACCCGTGCTGCGCTTTCCGCCGCGGGCGCTGCGGAAATGTTCCCAGGTAACGCAAGCTCGGAGATGGCTGCTTTTGCCATGGCGCTCGGGCAAGTCTAGCTGTGCCGGGCTGCGGCGCAAGTGCGTCGGTGCGGCAATTGCAAACTTAAGTACCGAAACGGAACGGACCAGGCTAAAGCGGCTCATCCGGATACATAGGACCACAAAATAGCAGCCCTTATTACCTACGTCATCTAGTCGGATTCTCAAGACGTGCCGATAAGAGAAGCACAACGTGGCGCGTGGTTCGGAACGGCCTCATGGGAGGCCGCCTGCGATCGACAGCCAATTCAAAGGAGAACAGACATGAATCACGCAAAGCAGCTGGTTATTCGGTTTCGCGAGGACGAATCGGGACAGAACCTCGTGGAATATGCCTTGGTCGTTGTACTCGTGGCTCTGGCGGCCATCACGGCCATGAGCGGTTTGGGCACATCCATCAGCGGCGCCTTCAGTAAGATTACGAATTCGTTGAACAGCGCCGTCTAAACCCGATTCCGCGAGCAGCATTGTCGGCTCCGCGTTGGTGCTGAGCCGCGCGGTTTCGCGCGCATGACCTTCCGCGTGTCACTTCACTTACCCGCCGCAAGCGCGGCAAACAGCAGGTTCTTGTGAGCATGGCGCACACTCAATTCGAATTTTCTGCCCTGGCGCTGCTGTGCTCCGCGTGTGCCGCCTGGACGGACGTGCGCGCCAGGCGCATACCGAATGCGCTCACGGGGGCTGCGGTTCTGGCCGGCTTTGGCTTGCACTGCGCTGTCGGCGGACTGGCGGACCTCGGTTCGGCGCTGCTGGCCTGCCTCGTCGCGGGAGGATTGTTCCTCCTGCCCTACCTAGCCGGCGGCATGGGCGCGGGCGACGTTAAGCTGATGGCTGCGCTCGGTGCCGTATCGGGGCTGCATGCGCTGCCCTCGGTGCTGCTTGCCACGGCTGTGAGCGGCGGTATTGTGGCCCTGGCCGTGGTTGTCCGCGGACGGGCGCTTCGAGCTACCCTCGGCGGCGTTGTTTCCGTTCTTCGCCACCACGCGCAGCGCGGAATGCGGGCCCACAACGAATTGAATCTGTCTCATGCGAGCCGTTTGCGCATCCCCTATGCAGTGCCGGCCTTCATGGGCTGCCTGTACACAGCGTTCTTCGCTGTATGGGGCGGCCGATGATTTTGAAGCGCATCCTGATTGCACTTTGCATCGCCCTGTCTGTTTCATCCGGGCTCACCTTGGCCTTGGGCCGGCACCTGCGCGCGCAAGCTCCAAAGTCGCGCGATCTGACCTACTTCGCCGCTGCCCGCTCGATCGCGGCCGGTGAACTGATTCAGCCGAAAGATGTCGAGCCGATTGCTTGGCCGGAACGCCTGCCCCTTGCTGGGGCTTTCACCCAAAAAAGCGATCTTGCGGGTCGGACAGCTTTGACGACGATGGAAAAAGGCCAGCCGATCTTGAATGCTTACCTTTCTTCACCTGGTGCCGGTCCGGGCCTTGCCGCCCGTATCCCGACAGGCATGCGCGCGCTCGCCATGCGGTCAGACGACGTGGTCGGGGTCGGCGGGTTTCTCAGTCCCGGCTCCCGTGTGGACGTCCTGGTCACCTCGCACCTGAGCAGCGAAAGCGAGCCGTCGACGATCACTGCGCTGCAAAATGCGGAAGTGGTCGCCACCGGTCAGCGCGTGCAGCCCGACCCGGCCGGAAAGCCCGAATCCGTCACCGTCGTCACGCTCCTGCTGACGCCCGATGATGCCGAACGCGCCGTGCTGGCAAGCACTCAGGGCAGCATCCATTTCGTTCTGAGAAACAGCGGCGATGGCACTGTCGAGAAGACAAATCCCGTGCAGCTTGCGGCTTTGTACGGCTTCAGCGTGCCGGCTCCGAAGCTGCCGACAGTTGTGGAGCGCAAGCCGTCTCCCCAGAAGCCTTCCGTACGTCCGGAGCCCGGAATTGAAACGGTTCTGGATGACGCGCAAACCGCATCAGCAGCCCCGCGGGGTTCAAGGTGAGGCGCCTATCGTTGCTGCGCAAACACCCGCACCGGCCCTGGGCAGCTCTGCCCGCTCTGCTCCTGGCTGCGGTCGCGTGGACGTCCGTCCTGGCCCAAGGCGCACCTTTGTCGGAGGAGCAGCCCCTTGCGCTCCAAAGCATCCCGAAAGGCCAAACGATTCACCTCGTGGTGGGCCATTCTCGGCTCCTGACCTCGGAGATTGCTCTGAATCGTGTCTATGTGGGCGATCCGACCGCGCTGCACACGTTCACCTCGGGAAAGGATGAGGTGTTGATTACGGCGAAAAACACCGGCGTGAGCAGCTTGGTGCTTTGGGACGCCAAAGGCACGCATTACGTACAGACTGTTTCCTGCGATGTCGATGCGGCGGCGCTCAGCTCGGCCTTGTCCGAGGCATTTCCTCAGTCCGCCATCCGCGTGCAGGTCAGCCAAGCCAAGCTCACGCTGTCCGGTGCCGTGCCGTCCCCGGGTGCGGTGGACGCAGCCGGCAAGCTCGCCGCTTCGTACTCCAAGGACGTGGTGAACAACCTGCAAATCGCGCCGCCGCGCGAGAAGCAAGTAGAGCTTAAGCTGCGCATCGTTGAGGTGGACAGGACGAAATTAGAGCAGTACGGATTTAATTTTTTCACGAATGGCAATAATGTTTACGGCACCACTACACAGCAATTTGGGACACCGCAGTACATGTTCGATCCCACGACCGGCTTGAATACTGTCACTTTCGATCCCTTGAATCTGCTGTTTTCCAATGCTTCCAGCCATGTCGGTGTAACGATCCGCGATCTGGAACAAAAAGATGTCCTACAAGTACTGGCCGAGCCGACCCTGACAACTGTGAGCGGTCAACCGGCGCGTTTCCTGTCCGGGGGGGAGTTTCCCTTTCCAGTCGTCCAGGGGGGAACCGCGAACTCGACGGCCATCACCATCCAGTTCCGGCCCTACGGCGTCAAGGTGGATTTCACTCCGGTGGTGAACCCCGATAACTCCATTCACCTGAAGGTGAGCCCTGAAGTGAGCACCTTGGACTATTCCAATGCCGTCAGCATTTCCGGATTCACCATACCGGCTCTTTCAACGCGCCGCGCGGACACCGAGGTGGAGATCCGAAACGGTGAAAGTTTCGCCGTCTCAGGCCTGCTCGACCACCGCACCACGGAAGCTCTCAGCAAGCTGCCCGGCATCGGCGATATCCCGATTTTAGGCCAGTTCTTCCGTTCAAAAAACCTGAACCACTCTGTTGTTGAACTGGTCGTTGTCGTCACCGCCCGTATCGTCGACCCGGTCGGCGCGCCGGAGCCGGTGCATGAACCCGCTCTGCCCATCAAGAACTTAAACGATGACCGCTTCGACCACACGCTCCCCGCCGGCGACAAAGCAGCAGCGGGCGGTTCAGCCGGGCAAACCAGACCCGGAGGAGGCCAGCGATGACACATGCCGCGGCGGCCGAACACCAGATTGACCTCGCCCTATTCTGCGTCTGCACGGACGCTTCCATCCTCGGGAATGTAGAAGAAGCAGCTTCGGACACAAAGGGCTGCGTGTTTTGCGGCATGTTCGAGGACTACATGTCCGCTGAAAAGCGCCCGCATTTTCCGCCGCCATTAAAAACTGCTAAAGCCTGTGCGGCTCTCGTGGATTTTGACCGTGATCCGCAGCTCGCCCTCCAAACAGTGGCGCGCCTGCATCAGCTCTTCCCAGGCAGAATCAGCGTAGTCGGCACCGGCACGTCGACAGAAGCCCCTCTGTTGTTAAAAGCGATGCGTGCGGGCTGCGTCGAGTACCTCGCCCGGCCTTGGTCTGCGGACGACCTTGCCGCGGCGCTCGCTCGCTTCCAAGAGAATGCAAACCTAAGCCTCCACGCGCAGGGTTCCACTGGAAGGATCATTACCTTCTTCGGTGCAAAAGGGGGAGTCGGGGCCACTACCTTGGCTGTTCATCTCGCGACCTTTCTAACGCTGAAGCACAAAAAGCGCGTACTCCTGATCGACCATAAGCACCAGCTCGGGCACGTGGCGCTTTATCTTGGTCTGAAAGATACCCAGTACCATTTCACCGAACTGCTGCGCAGCGTCGACCGTTTGGACCGAAAACTGCTGGAAGGCTTTGTTCTGCACCACGGCAGCGGTCTGGACGTGATCGGCTCGCCTGAGGACGCGGCTCTTTCTCCCGGCGGCACCAGAAACGACCTGGACCGGGTCATGGACTTCCTACGCCTCGAGTACGACTTCATCCTGGTCGATTCCTCTGTCGGATACCAGGAGTCAAAGGTGTCCCTTATCGACCAAGCCGACGAGATCAATTTGATTTCCACTCCCGACGTCGCTTCTCTCCGTGATCTGGCCCGCCTGGTGGAAAGCATGGGCCTGGGCGAAGCCGGGCAAAAGAAATTGCGGTTGGTCATCAACCGGGCCATGGCGGACGACTCCATCTCGGCTGAGTACATTCAGAAGTTTGTCCGGTTTCCGGTTTCCCTGTCCATTTCCAACAGCTACTTTGAAGTAATGCGCGCGATCAACGCGGGCGAACCTGTTGCCCCCGGCGGCGCTTCTGCTTTCAACCAACAGATGGCCGGCTGGGCTCATCGCATCGCGGTCGGCGAGGAGCTGCGGGTGACGCAAAAGACCACGCGCCGCAAACTGCGGATTTGGCCGCTGAGATCGGCGGTCCGTCATGCCTGAGGAGGCGCTTTACCTCACCATGCCTGCGCGGAGCACGCCGCCGCAGGAAATGCGCGGACAGACTGCCGCCGGCGAAGTCGCGCGCTACGACCTGAAAAGCGCGGTGCACGCTGAATTAATCAAACGCATGGACCTGCAGAAGCTGGTTTTCCTCCAAACAGGAGACAACAGCAGCCGGTCGAAGCTGCTCAGCTTCATTCTCCAGCTCATCCAGGAGCAGGGCGTTCCCTTGAGCGCGGCTGAACGGGAACGCATGTCGCAGGATGTGCTCGATGAGGTGTTCGGCCTGGGGCCCCTTGAGCCGCTTTTGCAGGATGCATCCGTCAGCGACATCATGGTGAACACATTTTCAACGGTGTATGTGGAGCGGCGCGGCCTGCTCGAACGCACCTCCATTGCTTTCCGCGACAACGCGCACCTGATGCACATCGTGGAAAAGATTGTCTCGGCCGTAGGCCGGCGGATTGATGAGTCCTCGCCCATGGTGGATGCGCGTCTGCTCGACGGCTCGCGCGTGAATATCGTCATCCCGCCCCTAGCTTTAGATGGACCCCTGATCTCGATCCGCCGGTTCGGAAGCAAGGCGCTTGAAGCAGCGGACCTGCTCCGGAACGAAGCATTGACTCAGGCGATGCTGCTGCTGCTCGAAAGCGCGGTCCGCGCCCGCTTGAACATCGTGGTGTCCGGCGGTACGGGAGCGGGCAAAACAACGCTGCTGAATGTACTGTCCGGCTATATCTCCGCGGGCGAGCGGATTGTCACGATTGAGGATTCGGCGGAGTTGAAGCTTAAGCAGATGCACGTCGCGCGCCTTGAGTGCCGGCAGGCGAATTTGGAAGGCAACGGCGCCGTGCGGCAGCGGGAGCTGTTGATCAACGCGCTCCGCATGCGTCCGGATCGGATCGTCGTCGGGGAAGTGCGCGGAGGTGAGGCGCTCGACATGCTGCAGGCCATGAACACCGGCCACGACGGTTCGCTGACGACGGTTCACGCGAACACACCGCGGGACGCCGTGTCGCGCATGGAAACCATGGTGATGATGGGCGAAGTTGCGCTTCCGGACCGCGCGATCCGGGCGCAGATTGCTTCGGCGGTTGATCTGATCATTCAGGTTTCCCGCATGAGCGACGGGACGCGCCGCATCACCCATATCAGTGAAATCACAGGAATCTCCGGCGACATGGTCAGCATGCAAGATATCTTTGTCTTCCAAAAGCGCGGCCTGAGTCCGGAAGGCAGGGTGATCGGCGGCTTTACGGCGACCGGTATCGTACCGCAGTGCATGGAGCGCCTGAAAAGCGCGGGCTGCGCTGTTTCCGAGAGTATTTTTGCTCAGACTCCCTTTGCGCCGGGGGCTGCCTGACATGCTCCTGCTGTTTTCTCTCCTTTTTCTGACATTTTTCGCATGCGGCGTGTTCGCCATGGGTTCAGACACCCGCAAGACCGTCATGGAGCGCCGCCTGGCGGCCATACAAACCCAGGTGCGCGAGCCGGGGGCGGGGTCGGCCGGCTTGACACTTGCCGAACAGGCAGGGGCGGCTTCCTGGGCCGCGATAGAACGCTGGCTGGAAAATGGCGGTGTTTCCGCGCGCTTACAGTCGCTTGCACTTCAGGCAGGTTCCGGCTTTACCCTGCAGCAGGTGCTTACCCGCATTCTGCTCTATTCCGGGGCAGGCGCGGCGGCGGCACTGCTTGCGGCGCACAGCCTGTTGCTCGCGCTTGTTTCCGGGGCGGCAGCGGCGGCTGTTCCAATCCTGATCTTGCAGATAAAGCGTAGGAGGCGGGTGGCCCGCATTGAAGCGACTTTGCCGGATGCCATCGGGCTGATGGCACGCTCTCTGCGGGCGGGCCACTCCGTGAGCGGCGCGATCGAGATTGTCGCCGACCGCTGCCCCGAGCCGCTCAAAGGCGAGCTCGCGCAAGTGTGCCGGCAGCAAAGGCTCGGAGTGATGTTTCGTGAAAGCCTGCTCGAACTTTCCCGGCGCGTTCCGTCGCACGACCTTCATTTCCTGGTCACCGGCATGCTTGTGCAGCGGGAAAGCGGAGGCGACCTCACGCAGATCCTGGACAGCATCGGCCGCGTGATCGCGGACAGGCTGCGGATCAATGGGCTGGTGCGCGTTCACAGTGCACAAGGCCGCTTTACGGGCTGGATTCTCAGCGCGCTTCCGTTCTTTCTCCTGTTGCTGATGAGTGTTTTGAACCCCGGCTATGTCAAAGTCCTCATCCATGATCCGAGAGGACGCGAGCTGCTTTGGGCCGGAGGCGTTCTGATCGCGATCGGCATCATCATCATCCGCAGGATCGTGGCGGTGAAGCTGTGAATCCGGAAGCGCTGCTGATCGTTGAGTGCGGGTGCGCCTTAGCTGCGGCACTTGCGCTTGCTTGGTCCATGCGCGCGGACCAGGAAAAGCAAAAGCTTTTGAAGCGTTTAGGCACGCTTACTCGCGTGCGGGGGGGAAGCGGAGACAAGCAGCAGCATGAATCCTTGCAGCAGTTTCTGCGGTTCTTCTACGTCCTGCGGAAACGCTTCCGCATCGGCCTGTCGGAGGAAGGCAGCTTGCGTATGCGTTTGGTCCGAGCCGGATTCAGGCAAACGCAAGCGCCGGAACTGTATTTAGCAGTGCGCACATTAGGGCCGGTTGCCATGCTCATTGCCGCCGGCCTTTTTCCAGCACACCGGCAATTTTGGATGATAGCCTTGCCGGGCTTTGCTTATCTTGTACCGGATCTCATCTTGCGGCGCTTGATCGCGGCGCGGACCCGCAAGATCGCGCAAGGGTTGCCGGACGCGGTTGACCTGATGGTGATCTGCGTCGAGGCCGGGCTCGGCATGGATCAAGCCTTGGTGCGCGTCAGCCAGGAACTCGGTTCCATTTACCCGGAGATCACCGGCGAGTTCACGCAGGTAAACCTTGAGCAGCGCGCGGGTAAGGCACGCCTGCAGGCATGGCAGGACATGGCTGCAGGCGTCGGTTTGGAGGAGGTGTCGAGCTTTGTCGGCATGCTGGTGCAAACAGAACGGTTCGGCACACCCATTGCTCAAGCCCTGAGTACATTCGCGAACGGCATCCGGGCGAGCAAAGGGCAGAAAGCAGAGGAACTGGCTGCCAAGGTTACGGTCAAAATCATTTTTCCGCTCGCGCTTTTTATCTTTCCCAGCATCTTTATTGTGCTGCTCGGGCCCGCGGCTTTAACCCTGATCGACAACATGAAATCGTTTGCACGATGAGTCGCCGGCAAACCATGCCGGAGCATTCGGCAGCGGCGGCCGAGCGGGGTAACCCAAGGGAGCCGTGCGGGCAAGGCGGTAATCGTGCACAGGAGGTGCGCCCATGCAGGTCAAGCTGTTCCACGCCTCAGCAAAACCGCCGCGTGTGCGCGTGTATCAGGCAACGGTCGCGCGCACCGGCGAAGTGCTGTGTGAGGCGGTATGGATGCCGGGCAGCTCATGGGGACGTTTGCGCGGTCTGTTGGGGCGCTCCGCGCTGGAGCGGAGCGCCGGATTGCTGCTCGAGCCCTCATCCGGCGTCCATACCTTCGGCATGCGCTACCCGATCGATGTTCTTGCCCTGGACGGACAACGCGAAGTCGTGGCGGTCCGGCATGCCGTTCCGCCTTTCAGGATGTGCGGCGCGACCTGGCGAACGCGCAGCATCCTGGAACTCGCACCGGGACGTTTGCGGGAGGCGGGCGTGTGCCGGGGCGATCAGATCCTGATCACGCCGCGGAGCTGAACCAAGCAGCCGCTGAAGCAGCTCTCATTTGGTGTGCACTTTTCTGCGAGAGCGGAATCCAGCCAGGGGTGAGCCGCATGAAACGGAGCGCCGACAGTTGTGTGGTGCGGGAGAACCGCCCTAAGACTCGATATTTCCGTGCCGGCATAACTTACCATTGGGCTTAGATGGGAATCTGCCCCAAACCACTGAAGCCGCACTCAATGCGTGACATAGCCCTTGGCCGTGGAGGACAGGGTTACGCCTGAGGCGGCGATGTAAGGCAAGCCCAGGGGATAGTTGACCTGTACAGTGATGGTGACCAGCGATCCCACGGCGTTGGTTCCATCGCAGCCGCGGGACGGCACCGTGAGCTGGCCGCCGCTGATTCCTGTCATGAGAGCCGGCACAATGCCCGTGGTGGGAGCCGTTGCGGAATTTGCAATATCGGCTGCGGCACAAGCAGGACTTTGCGCGGTTGCATTGGTTGCGCTGTGCACCGACGCGTAGCGCACGGCAGCCCGGCTTGCGTAGGTGAGCTCGCCGTAAACAAACAAAAGAAGGGCGGCGCTGGTAAAGCCGAATATCAGCATCAGGTAGACCGGCATCACCAGAGCCATTTCAAGCGCGTAGGTGCCGGCTTCACCCGTCAGAGCAGCGGCGGGTTCGGGAACGCGCGTTCGCGCCCCAGGAAAGCGAAAACACCTGGAACACATCACCGCACCCGAATTGTTGAGAAGCCGTTCAGGGTAAAGCTCGCGGGCAGCCCCGGGTATCCGAACAGCGCCGGCAAGTTGATGTGCGTGGTGACTTGAGCCCAGGTCATGGCGGAGCCTGACGTGCACGACGGGACCGTAGCGGTTTTCGTGCCCGTCGCGGAGCACGCGTATACAAGCGTGGCGGAGTCGACGGTAACTTGAGAAGCGCGGACGGCGTTGACCGCGCTCAACAATCCGCTGTTTGTCGGGGTGATTCCGGGCTGCGTCGCCCACAGCGCACCCGCGTGCGCCGCATCCGCGGCCACCATGGCCTGCTGCAAGGCCAAGCCGAAGTTGGCGACGCCCAGCAGGAGCAGCACCAGAACCGGCAGGATCAACGAGAACTCAACAAACGCGCTGCCGCACTCGGACCCGAGCGGGAGTTTATGCGGCAGAACATCGGGAAACGCGGCATTCGGCATGGCGTCGGATCGGCCCGAGTCGGAAGGTAGCAGGCCTTACGCGCTCTGCAAAGAGTACCGAAGTACTGACGCAATTAATTCCGAAAGCGCCGTCCGCCTAGGGAAGAGCCTCCGCGCTTTCCCGGGAGCGGGCGCTTTCGTTGCCGCCCGCGTCGACAGCAGATACCGCATAGCTGTAGCGAGTGCCTTTCTGAACGGCGTGGTCGCTCCAACCCGGAGCGGTAATGGGTTTGAGTCCGCTTACCCGCTCAGGCGGTCCGTCGGGGAGCGCCCGCCGGTAAACAAAGTAGCCGAGCAAGTCCGCATCGGCGTTTGGAGTCCAGGAAAGGTCGATCGTGCCTGCGCGCGCATCCGCGGCAGCTTCCAGTCCGACCGGGACGGCAGGCGGAAATGTGTCGCGCACCAACAGCTCCGGCGCCGCTGCGCTTTCTCCGGCGACTTCGATCGCATGTCCGTCAAGCGAAAGCTGCTCCACAAGCGCCACCCGGTAGGAGTAGCGCCGGTTCACAAGCGCGCTCCTGTCGACCGTTGCAAATGGAAGCCAGTTCCGGTCCAGAGCCGAATCTAAAGTCACCGGGGCGACCGCCCCTTCCTGCCTTTCGATCCTGGCGAAGACGCGTCCGGCGGGGATGGGAGGCATGGACGCCGGTTCCCAATGAAGGGCCACGCCGCCGTCAGCGGCAGCCGCTGTTGCTTCGCGCAAAGTCGGGGGCGCCAGACCTGCGATGGTGAAAGCCGGGTTGGAAGGGCCGGCGTCCGCGCCGCGGCGGTTCAGCAGGCGTACCCGGTAGGTGAGCAGGCGCGCCGCGCCTCCGTGCAGATCGGGCGGCAGCACATCGCGGTACTCGACCCGTTGGCCCGGAGCGGCGGAAGCCGTTCCTGCAGGTTCGCAAGGTCCCTTGTCCAGCGCCCGGCAAACCGCGGCTTGCCCGCGCCCGCGCAGGGCAACGCGGTCCGTACTGCGTTCCGGAAACGTCCAGTGAAGGACGACCGTGTCCCCTGTCCGCTCAGCGGCGAGATCGCCGACCGGCTGCGGAAGCAGCAGCGAGGGCGGGGAGGGCGGTCC
>CAXTSB010000018.1:0-40991 GCA_964246845.1 uncultured Acidobacteriaceae bacterium | reverse complement strand
GAGCTGGCCGCCCCGCTCCCGTAAGACCTGCGCGTGTTTCTGCGCGAAAAGTACGGGATCGAGCCCGCATCCTAACCGGGCAGGAGGCTCACATGGAATACACCCGACTCGGCAAAACCGGCTTGGTCGTTTCACGCATCTGCCTGGGCTGCATGAGCTACGCCGCGCCGGCGAAAGGTCCGCTCACGCCCGGCAGCCATGCCTGGGCGCTTGATGAGGAAGCCTCGCAGCCGTTTCTCAAGCAGGCGCTCGAGCTTGAGATCAACTTTTTCGACACCGCCAATGTATACGGGCGCGGGTCGAGCGAGGAGGTGCTGGGGCGCTTTCTCAAGAGCCACACCAAACGTGAGGACATGGTGATCGCCACCAAGGTGCATCAGCCCATGCGCGACGCTCCGAACGGCCGCGGGCTTTCGCGCAAGGCCATTCTCCATGAGATCGACGCGAGCCTCCGGAGGCTCCAAACCGACTACGTGGACCTGTACCAAATCCACCGCTGGGATCCGGAAACGCCCATTGAGGAAACGCTGGAAGCGCTCCACGATGTGGTCCGGGCCGGGAAGGCGCGCTACCTCGGCGCATCCAGCATGTGGTCCTGGCAGTTCGCGAAGGCGCTGTACCTGGCCGAACGGCACGGGTGGACCCGCTTTGTATCCATGCAAAACCACTACAACCTCCTGTACCGCGAGGAAGAGCGCGAGATGAACCCGCTGTGCCTTGAGGAGGGGATCGGACTGATCCCTTGGAGCCCCTTGGCGCGCGGCCGGCTTGCCCGCCCGGTTGATGCGGCAGCTACCGAACGGCTCGAAACCGATCAGTTCGGCAAGAAAATGTATGCGCAAACCGAAGAGGCCGACCGCAAGGTGATCCGCAAAACCACGGAGATCGCCGCTGACAAGGGCGTCGCCCAAGCCGCGCTCGCGCTCGCATGGATGCTCGCGAAGCCGGGCGTGGCAAGCCCGATTGTCGGCGCGACCAAACCGCACCACTTGGCGGACGCGGCGGCTGCTTTGGAGGTCAGGCTCTCGCCCGAAGAAGTGGAAGCGTTGGAAGCCGAGTACGTGCCGCATCCGGTGTTGGGGTTCTAAGACAAGGGTGGAGGGAGTGCAGATATTCTCCAACTCCTGCCTGTAGCGCAGATGGCCGTGATCGAAGCGCCTTTTCCCTTTACCCTCTTCCCTCCACCCTCTACCCTGGTGCCGGAGGCACCACCATGCAAAGCCGCATCACCGGCAGCGTCATGCCCGTGCTTGAGTTTCTGCTTGAGCCCAATGAATCCGTTATCTCCGAAGCCGGTGAGCTGAGCTGGATGTCGAGCTCCATCCAGCTCACCACGCACACGCAGTTTGCCGGAGGCGGCGGCTTCTTCGGGGCCATCCGCCGCGTCGCGGGCGGCTCCAGCCTCTTCCTCACCGAGTACCGGGCTGCCGGCGGCCAGGGCGAGGTCGCCTTTGCCGCCAAGATGCCCGGGCATATCGTGCCCGTCGAGGTCGCGCCCGGCAATGAATACCTGGTGCACCGACACGGTTTCCTATGCGCCACACCCGGGGTGCAAATCGGGGTCGGCTTTCAGCAGTCGCTCGGCGCAGGCATCTTCGGCGGCGACGGTTTTCTGCTGCAAAAGGTCTCGGGCACCGGTGTGGCTTGGCTGGAGCTCGGCGGTGAGCTGGTGGCGCGCGATCTGCGCCCGGGCGAAACCCTGCGCGTCCACCCCGGGCACGTCGGGGCGTTTCAGGCCTCGGTCGGCTTCGGGATCACGCGCATTCAGGGCATCCGCAATATGCTCTTCGGCGGCGACGGCATCTTCTTGGCAGCGCTTACCGGCCCGGGGCGGGTATGGCTCCAAACACTCACACTGTCGCAGTTCGCGCACAAGCTGCAACCCTACCTGGGCGGAAGCACCGCACGGGAAGGAGCGACCGGTGCGGTCGGCGGCATCGTGGGCTCGATCCTGGAAGGCATGCGCTGAGAGCCGCAGGTGGAAGGCGCTGGCCGGAAACGGTATGTACCCTCTACCCTCCACCCTCAGAAATGATGCACCTGCTCTTCCTTCATGGTTTCCGGGATGAGCGGGCGGGCTCCGGCGACCTCCCGCTCCAGCGAGCGGGTGACGAGGTCGCGCGAGCCCAGGCCGACGGCGAGCGCAAGGGCGAGCACGATGCCGCCGAACAGGATGCCGAAGGCGAGGTCGACGATGCGGCCGCCGATCTGCAGGTGGTCGAGCACCATGGCGGCGGTGAGCACGAGGACCAGCCATTTGACGCCCGCACCGAGCAGCCGCGCGTATTGGAGGCCCATGTTCACGCTCGAGATCAGGACGGACCGGCCCAGGACGCGGGCGATCAGCGTGCCGATAAAGAGCAGGATCAAGCCGCCGACTAAGCGCGGGACATAGGACAGAACGTAGGCGGAGATGCCGGTGTCGGAGGAGCCGGCCTCGAAAGCGGAGATGCCGACCAGCACGCCGAGGACGAAGACGGTCCAGAAGACGATGCGGGCGATGAGGCGCGAAGGCGAGTGGGTCCACTCGGCGAGGCGCTCGTTTTGCTCGAAGCGGGCGTCGAAGCGGAGGCTCGCGGCGGCTCGCTCGGTGAGCCAAGCCAGGCCCGCGCCGATGGCCGCGAAAATGACGAGCACGAGCACGAACGCGACAATGCCGGGAAGCAGGGTAACGATCTTGGTGATGACGCGGCTGATGGAGTCTTCAAGCGATTGCGCGATCTGCTGACCCATGGCGGGCTCTCCTCTGTTGGGTTAAGAATGCAGCCGGCTATGGGTTGAATCGGTCAGGCCAGCGCCAGCGGCGGACCAGGTAGGGCTTGCCGTCCTCGAAAGCGCGCGCCAGCTTTTCATGGCGGGCATCGGCCTCGAAAGACGGGTTGGCGGCGGCTTCGTTGACGAAGGAGGCGACCCAGCCGAGGTAGAGCGGGGTGAGCGCGCCAAGCAGCTGCTTGCGGTTGATGGTGCGCAAGCGCCAGCCAAGGGCGAAGTCGTAGACGATGCGAACCCAGAGCTCGTCCGGCATGCGGAACTTATCCGCGGCAAGGGTGGTCAGGCGCTTGAGGTCGAGCAGGGTGACGGGCGGGAGGACCAGACCCCAAACGTCCTGAAGGGAACGCGACCCGAGCAGGAAGGACTTGATCATCGGGGCGGTGTCGATGTCGGCCGCCGCTTGAGCGGCGCTTACCGCCGGGTAGCCGTGCGCGCCGTTCGCGGGCGCGGGGCGAACGCGCTGCCACAACGGAGCGTGCGCTTCCATCTCAGCGTAAGCTGAACCGGCAAGCTGCGCGAGCACCGCGGACAGCTCCATGTCGGCTCCGGCGCGGGCGTGCTGGGTGGCGAGCGGCACTTCGGAAACCGCGCCGTCGATCCCTGCGGCAATCGCGGTCGGCCAAAGAATCGGCGTTCCGCTCGCGCTGCGGGCATGGGCGGCAACGGCGAGCCGGGCCATCAACCGGGCGGACACGGCGAAGTCCGGAGCGAGCGGGTAGCGGACGCGCTTGCCGTACAGGGCGCGGGTCAGCGGCGCGAGCAGGGCGTGGTTCAGGAGGCCGTCGAAGGGCGGCAGGGTGTAGGAACCCATGACCAGGTCGCGCTCGCGGGAAAGGATGGGGCGGGCGAGAGCCTCAACGGATTGCGGAGTGAGCGCTTGGAGGTCGGGGTGAAGCAGGACCGCGGCTTGCGCGCCGCTTTCGCCGGCGAGCGACAGGAGCGCGGACTCCGCCGCGGCGGTCTGCGCCCAAGGGGAGCTTGAACCTTCGGCGGTCGCGAGCGGATAGGTCAGGAGGTCGGTACCCTCATCGACCGGGGTGCGGGCGTTTTCCGCGCCCGGATAGGCAAGGGTGAGGTGAACGCCCCCGAACGCGCCCGAAGCGTGCAAGCGTGCAGCAGCATCGCGGAGCTGGTCGGAATCGGCCGAGCCGCTGATGCCGAGAAATAAAGGCATGCTGCCGCGCTGGGCGGGGATGGTGACGGCCGTGTCAGGCGCGGTCTGGATATTGGCCATGCTGGGAAGCTCCACGCTTATCGTAATGCAGAAATGGGGCGGGTCGGCCGCGCAGTTCTCAAAGAGGTGTGCAGTTACGGCTTGCCCTCTTGCTTCGCCTCCAGCTTCGTGATGCGCCCGTGATGGTCATAAACGATTCCGTCCAGGACGCTCATGTCGCCGCGGATATCTGAGCGCAGAGCGTCAATCTTTGTGTCGATCTTGTCGGTCTTGGCGTCGATCTTGGCGTCGATCTTGTCGGTCTTGGCGTCGATCTTCGCTTCAAGACGCCGGGCGTCCCTGCGGGAAAAAACGATCCCGCCCAGGATGGCGATAAGGGTCGCCGCGAACTGTAGATTGTCGTGCATTCTGCCTTCCCTCCGTTTCCGAGCTTAGTGCTCAGGGCGCTGCGCTTCCAGTGCAAAGGTGAGGAGGAGTTTGTCGGTCACCTCTCAGTTACCCAGTCCCAAGATCCCGGCGAGCGGAATGCGGACCCATGTGGGGCGGTTATTGAGTTCGTACACGAGCTCATACAGGGCCTTGTCGAGCAGGTAAACGTCAAGCAGGCTGCGGAACGCCGCTTCGTCCTGCGGCACGACGGTGCTGCCGGCAGCCGCGGTACGGTAAGCCTCCAGGAACTCGTCGACCACGGCGGCTTCCCACAGGCGCGCCCAGGGCTCCAGGCGGTCGTAGTCCTGCGGGCGGCGGCCGGTGAAAGCGGTCAAGCTCGCGCCGGCCGCGTAGGAGAAGGAGCGGATCATGCCGGCCACGTCCTTCATGGGAGACTGCTTGGCGCGGCGCTCGGCGAGCGGCCGGGCAGGCTCGCCTTCGAAATCGAGCAGAACCCAGTCGCCCTTGGAGCGGAGAGTTTGACCCAGGTGGTAATCGCCGTGGACGCGGGTGCGGAGCGCGCCCGTGCCGAGGGTTGAAAGGGCGGCGAATTTGGACAGGACCTGACGGCGACGGCTGAGCAGCAGGCCGGCCTGCTCGCGGGGGCGTGCGGCGGCTGCGGCCTGTTTGCCGCTGGCCGCGCGCCGGAGGGCGACCGGGCGCGCGCCGTGCTCCGTCAGATCGCGCTCCAGGGCGCGGAGGTCTTCGGGGGTCATCGGCTCCGCTGCGAACGCGCCGAGGTCCGTGGGCTGGGCGAGCGCGAGGTGCATCTCCGCGGTGCGGCGGCCCAGGGTGCAGGCGGCCTCCAGGTACACGCCGGCGGCGTCGCGGGCCTGCTCCCACGCGGGGCCCTGCCGGTTGATCGGCTCGCTGGGCTTCGGCAGCTGCTCGGGCGGAAACTGCGCGGCAAGCCGGCCCTCGTAGTAGCGGTCAAGCTCACCGAGCGTCCACTCCCAACCGTCGCCCACGTTTTGCACGAGGCCTTGGAGCATCGCGACCGTGGCCGGTTCCTGCCCATCCGCGTTGGTGTAATAGTCAATCGATCCGCCGAAGGGCGCGATCGCCGTATAGGCGGAGTTCTCGGTGAGATAGCGGCCGATTTCGACATCGGGGTTCGGGCCGTACAGCACGCGGCGGAACAGCTTTAAGATCAGCCGGTCGCTGTAAAGCAGGCTGGTGTTGGACTGCTCCGCGGAGGTGCGGCGCGCGGGCAGAACGCCCTCGCCGCGCAGCTGGGCAAAGATCGACGAAGGCGCGCCGCGGAGAGCGCCGTTGCGCATGGGCAGCTCGTCGGCGTGGGCCAGGAGGTCGAGCAGGGTCTGCGCGGCTTCGTCGGTGTGGGTGGCGTCGGCCAGCAAGCCGCTCTGCCCGCCGGGCACCAGGACAGGGCTGACCACGGCGTTCGGAGCGGCGGCGGTAAGCTTTTCAGCGGCCTCGCCGAATAAAAGTGTAAGCGGCAGCAGGTAGCCTTCCGGAGCGCCTTCGGTATAGGTCACCTCCAACAGGGCGAGCGCCCCGGCGTTTTCGTTCAGCGGCCCCCAGTCCTTCACCGTGACGGCGGTGATGGTTTTGCTCTTCGACCCGAACCAGCGTTGGCGGGGCAGGTAGTCGGGCAGAAGCCGCTCTTCAAGCAGCCTGCCCACCCCGGCGAAGACCGAATCCCAGTCGTGCGCGGTGCGGAGCGAAAGTTGGACGGCGGCGTGGTCATCGCGCGCTTCATCAAGCGCGGCGCGGTCGGGCGAGGGCTGCAGCTCCAGCCAGAAAAAGCCGTAGGAGCCGAGCGTGATGTTGTACGGCGCTTTGGTGATCGGGGGGAACTCAACGTAGCCCAGCATCTCGACCGGCGTCATGCCGTCGAACTCGCTCAGGTCGAGCGTGATGGGCTGCGCGAAGCGGCTCAGGTTGGCGACGCACAGGATGGTGGTCGTGTCATCCTCGCGCACATAGGCCAGGACCTTGCGGTTTTCCGGGTAGAGGAAGCGCTGCGCGCCGCGGCCGAAGACCGGAAACAGCTTGCGCAGCGAGATCATGTTGCGCATCCAGTGCAGGAGGCTGGAGGTGTCGGCCTGCTGCGCTTCGACGTTGATGGCCTCGTAGCCGAGCACGGGGTCCATGATGACGGGCGAAAACAGCTTGGCCGGGTTGGCGCGCGAGAAGCCGGCGTTGCGGTCGCCGGACCACTGCATGGGCGTGCGGACGCCGTTGCGGTCGCCCAGATAGATGTTATCGCCCATCCCGATTTCATCGCCGTAGTACAAGATCGGCGTGCCGGGAAACGAGAACAGGAGCGAGTTCAAGAGCTCGATGCGGCGGCGATTGTTGTCGAGCAGCGGCGCAAGGCGGCGGCGGATGCCGATATTGATCCGCATGCGCGGGTCGGCCGAGTAGGCCAGGTACATGTAGTCGCGTTCTTCGTCCGAGACCATTTCGAGCGTGAGCTCGTCGTGGTTGCGGAGAAAGATGCCCCACTGGCAGGACTCCGGGATGCCGGGGGTTTGCGCCATGATGTCGGTGATTGGGAGGCGGTCTTCCTGCCGCAGCGCCATGTAGATGCGCGGCATGAGCGGGAAGTGGAAAGCCATGTGGCACTCGTCGCCGTCGCCGAAGTAGGGGCGCACGTCCTCGGGCCATTGATTGGCCTCGGCCAGGATCAGGCGGCCTTCGTATCCTTCGTCGATGGCGGCGCGGATGCGCTTGATGGCGGCGTGGGTTTCCGGCAGGTTTTCGCAGTTGGTGCCGTCACGCTCGATCAGGTACGGGATCGCGTCCATGCGTAGGCCGTCGACGCCCATGTCGAGCCAGAACCGCATGATGTTGACGACATCTTCAATGACCGCCGGATTGTCGAAGTTGAGGTCGGGCTGGTGCGAGAAGAAGCGGTGCCAGTAATAGGCGTTCGCCACCGGGTCCCAGGTCCAGTTGGATTTTTCGGTATCGGTGAAGATAATGCGGGCGTCGGCATACAGCTTGTCCGTCTCGGACCATACATAGCGCTCGCGCTCGGGCGAGCCCGGAGCTGCGAGCCGCGCGGCTTGGAACCAAGGGTGCTGGTCGGAGGTGTGATTGATGACGAGCTCAACCATGACCTGCATATCGCGGTCGTGCGCGGCGTTCAGGAAGCGCTTGAAGTCCTCGACCGTCCCGTAGCTCGGGTTGACGGACAGGTAGTCGGATATGTCATAGCCGTCGTCGCGCAGGGGCGACGGAAAAAACGGCAGAAGCCACAAGCAGGTGACGCCCAGGTCCTGGAGGTAGTCAAGCTTGGTGAGCAGGCCGGGGAAATCGCCGATACCGTCGTTGTTGGAGTCGGAGAAGGCGCGGACATGGAGTTCGTAAATGATGGCGTCCTTGTACCAGAGTGGGTCGGCGACGCTGCCCTGCTTCTTCAAGCCTGTCTCCTGTCGTTTTCGGTAACGACGAACAAATGTCCCGGTTGGTCGCGCGGGTCGAGCGCGACGTAGTTGCTGGGGCCATGCCAAGTGTAAATCGCGCCCGTGAGCAAATCTTCACAGGTGTAGGTGGACTCGTCGGTGAGCCCGAGCTGCTTGGTATCGAGGTAAACCCAGCCGCTTTGGCGGTTGTACACATCGAGGTTCGCGACAGCAAGGATGACGCTCGCGTCGTCGCGCGTGCGCTTGGACCAGCAAAGCAGCTGTGGGTTGTCAACCGAGTGGAAGGCGAACGATTGGTCGAAGGTTTGGAGCGCCGGGTGCTCGCGGCGGGCTTTGTTCAGGGTCGCGATGAGCTGGGCTACCGGGTTTTCGAGCGAAAGCTCCCAGTGCTTGATCTCGTATTTTTCCGAGTGGAGGTACTCTTCTCCGCCCGGCTTGAACGGCGCGTCCACCAGGTTTTCGTACGCGCCGCCGTAGATGCCGTAGCTGGGGTTGGTTGCCGCCGCGAGGAACAAGCGCAAATGGAAAGCGGCGAGGCCCCCGGTTTGAAGGTTGAACGGATTAATGTCGGGCGTGTTCGGCCAAAAGTTGGGGCGGAAATACTGCCACTGCTCGGTTTGCGTGAGCTCCGTAAGGTACTCAGTCAACTCGGCTTTCGTCGTCCGCCAGCAGAAGTACGTGTAGCTCTGCGAGAACCCGAGCTTGCCTAACTGCTCCATCACACGCGGGCGGGTGAAGGCCTCGGCCAGGAAAAGCGCGTCGGGATACTGGCGCTTGACCTCGGCGATACACCACTCCCAGAACGGAAACGATTTAGTGTGCGGGTTGTCCACGCGGAAGATGCGGACGCCGCGCTCGGCCCAGAAGGTGAAGACGCCGGCGAGGGCGTCCCACAACTCATCCCAGTCTTCGGACTCGAAGTCGATGGGGTAGATATCCTGGTATTTCTTGGGCGGGTTCTCGGCGTACTGGATCGATCCGTCGGCGCGGTGCTTGAACCAGCTGGGGTGCTCGGTGACCCAGGGATGGTCGGGCGCGCACTGGAAGGCGATGTCGAGGGCAAGCTCCATGCCGTGCTTCTCGGCGGCTTGCCGCAGGTGTTCGAAGTCGTCGAAGGTGCCGAGCTCGGGCAAGACGTCGGTGTGGCCGCCCTCCTTCGCGCCGATGGCCCAGCAGGACCCGACCTCGCCCGGCCCGGCGGTGACGGCGTTGTTCTTGCCCTTGCGGTACTCGCGGCCGATTGGGTGGATGGGCGGCATGTAAAGCACGTCGAAGCCCAATGCTTGCAAGTAAGGCAGTTTGGATTCTACATCACGAAACGTCCCATGGGTTTGAGCATCCGCGCCCTGCGAGCGCGGAAAAAGCTCATACCAGGTGGAGAAGCGGGCTTTTTGGCGGTCAACCTCGACGGTGAGCGTGCGGGGGTAGCGGGTTTCAAAGTCGGTATTGGGGTAGAGCTGCGCTAAAGCGAGCAGCTCGGGGGTGAGCCCAGGTGCCGCAAGAGTGGCGCGCTCGGCTTCGGCATGGCCGGAGCGTTCCAGGCCGGACAGCGTATCGCCGTTTTTGCGGAGAAGCTTCGCGGCGGTTTGCAGGTCGCGGGCGTCCTTGCCCTTGGCGCGTTCCGCGACTTCCTCGATGAGGATTGCCCCGGTTTGCAGTTCTAAGCTAACTTCCTGGCCGGCGTTGAACTTCTTCCTGAGCCCGTCCTGCCAGGTGTCGATGTGGTCAATGCTCGCGGCGAGGGTGTATTCGTAGCGGCCCGGGCCTTCGACGTGGAACTGCGCGCGGAAGCGGTCATTGCCGCGTGGCTCCATGACGACGGTGGTCCAGGACTTCTCGTCGGGCGCGCGGTGGAGCAAGCGCGCTTCCACATGGTCGTGGCCGTCGCCGAAGATGTCGGCCTCGACCGTGACCACATCGCCCGCGACCCGCTTGGCCGGAAAGCGGCCCGCGTCGATCTCGGGCATGACGTGCTCGATGGCTACCCGTTGTCGGCCGTTTTCCGGCTTGGGGAGCGCGCGTTTCCCTCCTGGCATCTCGATTCCCTTCCCTGCCCGTTGCATTCGGGCGCAAGCATTGGAGATGGTCTGCGTAAGCGGGCGGTTGTGTGCAACCGAGCAGGGCCGGCCTTCACTCCCGGAACTTGAACAGTACGCTGTTCAGCGACTCGGCCCAGGTGGGGTGGGCGAAGCAGGCGTCGCGCAAGGCGGTGTACGGGAGGTTGCCCATCATCGCAATCTGGATCATGGCGGCGAGCTCGCCGCCCTCACTCGCAAGCATGGCCGCGCCGAGGATCTGTTCTGAGTCGCGGTCGATAATGATCTTGAGCATGCCGCGGTCATCGCCGACCTCGTAGGCGCGGGCGATGGTGATGGCGGGCATGGCCGCGACGCGGATATTCTTTCCCATCGCGCGGGCTTCCCCCTCGCTCATGCCGACACGGCCGAGCTCAGGGTCGGTGAACACGGTGTAGGTCGTGGGGCGGTCGTGCGTGGTGCGGCTGCCGCCGTTGAGCAGGTTGGCGGCGAGGATGCGGTAGTCGTCGTAGGAGACGTGGGTAAAGGCAGGGCCGCCCTTGACGTCGCCGAGCGCATAGATGCCTTGCACGGAGGTTTCCAAGCGCTCGTTGACCGGGATGAAGCCGTGCTCGTCCGGTTGCAGGCCGGTGCGGTCGAGTTGGAGCGCTTCGGTGTTGGGGGTGCGGCCCGCGGCGAGGAGCAGGTGCGAGCCGGAGACGGTGCGGCCGTCCTCGAGCTTCAACGCAATGCCGGGCTCAGCTTTGACCGCCTTTGCATGAAAGACGATCTCAATGCCGTCCTCCTGGAGAACTTCTTGGAGACACTCGGCGATGTCCGGGTCTTCGCGCGGCAGCAGCTGCCCGGCGTTGCTGACGATGGTGACCCGCGCGCCGTAGCGGCGGAACATTTGCGCGAACTCCGCGGCGATATAGCTGCCGCCGAGGATGACGAGGTGCTCGGGAACCTGGTCGAGCTCCATGATGGTTTCGTTCGTCAGGTACGGCACCCGGTCGAGCTCGAGGCCGGGAGGTACGGTGGTGCGCATGCCGGTGTTGATGAAGACTTGGCTTGCCTGGAACGTGCGGGTGCCGCCGTCGTTGAGGACGACTTCGACGGTGCGCTCGCCGGTGAACCGGCCCAAGCCGCGGACGAGCTCGAGATTTTCCTTGTTCTCGAACCGCTTTTCGCTGCCCTCGTGGGACTTTTGGACAATCTCGCGTTTGCGCTCGCGGACTTGGGCCATGTCGGTGGTGACCGGGCCGGGCACGTGGATGCCGAAGCGGGCCGCATCGAGCGCTTTCGCGGCGACTTGAGCGCTGCCGACCATGGTTTTGGTGGGGGTGCAGCCGTAGTTCACGCAGGTGCCGCCGACGAGCTTGCTTTCAACGAGGACGGTGCGGCGGCCGGCGGCGGAAAGGGCGGTGGCGAGCGGATTGCCGCCCTGGCCGGAGCCGAGGATCAGAGCATCAATGTGTTCCGTCATGCAGGTCCTTTTCAGTTAAAAGCGGGAGGCTATCGCGAACGCGCCGCCGACGGCCAAGACGTCCTCGGCTAAGGCTATGGGGAGGTCCGGAAGCCCTTTCGCCTTGGTCAGGTACCGGCGGGCATGGAAGCCGAAAAACGTGCCCGCGACCGCGCCGACGCCGCCGAGCAACCCGAGCCACAACGGCTTGTGCGCGACGGACGCGAGCGCCGCGCCGACGCCCGCGCCGAAGCAGAAGCGGCCGATCACGGGAAAAAGGTCGGTGCGGGGCGGGGTTTTCGGCAGCTTGTCGCCGATGAGCTCGCCGACCGCGAGTGCGGAAAAAATGCCGAGCGAAACGGGATGGGTGAGGAACTTGAACGGCGTTTGCCCGAGCGGCAGCCAGCCCAGGCGCGCCCCCCAGCACAGGACGGCGACGGGGGTGAGGGTGCGCAGGCCGTTGAGGAATCCGTTCGCGAGAACGAGCGAGGCAAAGGTGGTGAGAGGCATACGGAGGATGGGATGCGCGGTGTGCGTTTGCGGGCAGACGTATGGGCGGAGCGGATTTGCGTTTGGCAGTAGCTTTCCTTTATGGGCAGACCTAGACTGAGGATCTGAGGATTAAGACGATGATCATCGAGATTCATCAACCTGAGCTTGAAAAAACGATTCAGCGATGGATGGACGACGGCTTATTTCACAGCCATGAAGACCTGCTCAGAAAAGCTTTCGACGCACTGGAAAGACCGCCTCAGATACTGCGATCAAGTCTGGAAGACAAGAACCTTCTTGAGTTGGCCGCGCCTGTCAGGGGACTGCTTGCAGATGAAGAGGTAAATACTCTGTTTCAGCGCAGCCCATCCGTCAGCCGTGCCGTTGACCTTGCATGAAAGTGTTTCTTCTTGACACTTATGTTCCCTCCGAAATCTTACGGCCGTTCCCAGAACCACGCGTTGCCGATTGGTTGCGCAACCAGAGCAGAGAAGAACTGTTCGTCAGCGTGATCACAATTGGTGAACTTCGCAGGGGCACAGAGCTGCTCCCTCACGGGACGAGAAGAATGCGTTTGGAGACTTTTATTGATGGGGAACTTACGCTGTGGTTTGAGCCGCGCATACTGCCGGTGACACGAGCTATTGCGGAGCGGTGGGGCAAGATGGATGGTTTGCGCCAGCGCGCAGGACGCCCCTTGAACACAGCGGACGGCCTGATCGCTGCGACCGCATATGAGCATGGCTTTACGCTGGTCACGCGCAATCTACGGGACTTTATGGACCTCGAAATTGCGCTGTTCAATCCTTGGGAAGGCTAGAAGTAAGGCTTGGTTCTGGGAACAACACCTAGCGCAGGGTGGCGGCGACTTCACGCCAGGTGATGCGGCGGTCCCGTAGTACGACCTCATCTGCTGCTTTCAGACCTCCATCCTGGAAGCGCATCAGCCCGCCGTCCTCGGGCTGCACGACGTAGATGGCCGGTACGCTCATTGATTCAAAGTCGGCGAGGCGCACGATCATGCGGTAGATGCGGTCCTCGGGGCTGAGCACCTCGAACGCGATCAGCGGGGGTGTGATGGCGACCGGGTCGGGCGGGGTGTGCTCGTCAAAGACAGCGACGTCGGGAACGCGATAGCGGCGCTCACCGATGCGGGTGCGCTGCGCAAGACGAACGCGGATATTCCAACTGTCAGACTGGCTGAAGAAGAAGGAACCGATGCACGCTTGCCATGCCGCATGCCACCACTCGCCTACGTTCCGCTCTTCCAGAACACCATCAACGTACTCCATTTCCGTTTCATAGCTGGTATGGAGGTAATCTTCGACGGAAACGAGGGTTTTCGCCATACGAGTTCCCTGACTGGAAGTAAGTGGATGGCCCATCAATTTCAGCTTTCGCGCAGAAGCCGGGGCTCTTCGGGAGCGCGAAGGCGCACCAGGCGGTCGACTGCATACGGGGCGCGGTGGCCGGAATGGTGATAGTGGCGCACCTGGAGCTCGCCCAGGAGGCCGAGCGCGAGCATCTGGATGCCGGCCAACAGCAGAATGCCTGCGATGACAAACAAGGGTCCGTGCTGGTCCATGACGTGCTGGTGAGTGAACAGCTTCAGCAGCAAGAGAAAGAAAGCCAGGGCGGAGCCGCCCAGCATCGAGAGCGCCCCGACCGGCCCGAAGAAGTGGAGCGGGCGCGTCATGTACTTGAGCAGGAACCGGATCGTGAGCAGGTCGAAAAAGACGCGGAAGGTGCGGCCGATGCCGTAATGGCTTTTTCCGCGTTCGCGGTGGACGTTGCGGATGGGGATTTCGCAGATGCTCGCACCGTACCAGCTGGCGAGCGCGGGGATGAACCGGTGCATCTCGCCGTAAAGCGGGACGGACTGGATGACCTCGCGGCGGTAGGCCTTGAACGTGGTTCCGAAGTCGTGGATGTCCACGCCGGACAGACGGGCCATGAGCCAGTTGGCGGCGCGGGACGGGATGCGGCGGAGGACGAAGTTGTCGATGCGCTCCTTGCGCCAGCCGGACACGACATCGTAGCCCTCGTCGAGTTTTTCAAGAAAGTTCGGAATCTCGTTGGGGTCGTGCTGGAGGTCGCCGTCCATGGCGAGGATGAAGTCGCCTTGCGCATGGTCGAAGCCGGCGGCGAGGGCGGAGGTTTGCCCGAAGTTGCGGCGCAGCTTGATGACCAGCACACGCGAGTCGACCGCCGCGATCTCCTCCAGCAGCTTGTAGGTGCGGTCCGAGGAGCCGTCGTCAACCAGGATGAGCTCGAAAGAGTCGGAGGCCGACTCCATGACGGCCTTGAGCCGGTCGTAGAGCGCGGTGACGTTGTCTTCTTCGTTGTGGAAGGGGACGACGACGGAGTATTTGGGCATGGCTAAGAGTTTATAAGGTTCGCGGTCACTCGTTCGATTGTAGGTTGAGCTTCGGGAACTCGTCGGCTTCGGAGTAGTTGCCGACCATCTGGACGAATGCCTGGCCGGACTGCTGCGCCTGGTCGAGCGCATCCTCAACCAGGTCGGGCGCGCCGCCTTCGGAGCGCAGCCAGTCGGAGGCGTCATGACGGTTCGCGGCCTCATGGACGGCGACCTCGCGGTGGTAGTTCGAACCTTCCTGCTCGGAGATGAGGAAGCCTTCGCCTTGTTTTTTGATCTCGAAATTGCGCAGGGCCATGGAGTTCTCCTGGGTGTGTGATGCCGGACGGCTCAGTTCTGGGAAAGCACCTCGGCCGCGACCCGGGCGGCCTGCTCGCATCCCGCGCGGTCCACGTCGTAATGGGTAACGAAGCGAACGGCATGCGGCTCGACCGCGCCCGCGAGCACGCCGCGCCGCTTGAGCGCCGCAACCACCTCGGGGGCGCTGCGCTTGTCGCGCAAGCGGAAGATGACGATATTGGTGTGCACGCGCGCGGGGTCGAGGTCAACTTCCGGCAAGGCCGCGAGACGCTCTGCGAGGAAGCGGGCATTGGCGTGGTCTTCGGGGAGGCGGGCGGGCATTTCATTGAGCGCGATCAGCCCCGCGGCGGCCAGGACGCCGGCTTGGCGCATACCGCCGCCGAGCGCTTTGCGGACCGAGCGGGCGCGCTCGATAAACTCCCCCGAGCCGACCAGCATGGAGCCGACGGGCGCGCACAAACCTTTTGACAAGCAGAACATCACCGAGTCGAAGCCGCTCGTCAGCTCGCGGACGGAAATCCGCAAGTGCGCGGCGGCGTGGAAGACACGCGCGCCGTCCAGGTGGACAGGCAGCTTCCTGTCGCGCGCGCCGGCCCAAATCTCCTCGAAAACCGCGAGCGGCGAAACGACGCCGCCCGCCATGTTGTGGGTATTTTCAAGCGAGATCAGACCCGGCACGGGCCGGTAGTACATGCGCGGGCCGAACAGGGACTCGATATTCTCCCAGCGAAAGATGCCGTCCTCAGCACGGGCGGTGCGGAGCTGGCAGCCGGCGAAGTCGGCGACCATGGCCATCTCCCAGTCGACCAAGTGCGCGCGGGCCTCGCACAGCACCTCCTGCCCATGTTGCGTGTGCAGGCGGATGGCGATCTGGTTGCCCATGGTGCCGGTGGGGACGAACAAACCGGCTTCGCGCCCGAACACCTCGGCCGCGCGGGCTTCAAGCGCGTTGACCGTCGGGTCCTCACCGTACACGTCGTCGCCCACCTCGGCCTCGGTCATGGCGGCGCGCATTTTGGCCGTGGGCTTAGTAACCGTATCGGAGCGGAGATCGACGGTGGTGACGGGTGTGTGGGACTCGGAAGCGCGGGCGGGTTCAATGAGGGTTCCGGTGGCCATGACTGCTCTTATTATGCCCTCCTGTAAAGAAGGGCTGCCCTGCCGCGGGACAAGCGACTGCTGCGCGCAATACCGGCTGCCCAGGTCCGCGCTGCTTTCGTAAGCGCATATGCTGTTCCCTCAAATGGTTCGGGGTATCGTAGTGGAGAAGGACCAGTCGAACATGACGCCCGCGCAATTTTATCTCGGCATTTCTATCCCGTCGGTAATTGCGCTGCTCGGGATCCTGACGAGTTTAGTGACCTTTGCAATCAACAACACCTTAAACAAGCGGCTCGACGATCTAGGCCATCGCATGGACAAGCTTGATGCGCGGGTCGACAGGATCGAAAACAGGCTTGAAAGCAAGATTGACCGCTTGGGTGAAGACTATACCCGCTTCTACGGCGAGCAGCGGAGCCAGAAGTCGCGCCTCGACGCCTTGGAGCGGCAGCGGCCGTAGGGCTAGAGTTCCCACTTACGAACAGAGCCTCCTCATGTACAAACTAAGCCGACATAGGTTCGCCTAAGAGCAAAGCGCTGAACACCTCATTCGACAGAAGGCGCCCGCGCTGGGTGAGCCTGGCGATACTTGCTTCCAGCGTGAGCAGGTCTGCTGCTTGGAGGTCGGCCAAAGCGGGCCGATAGACAGTGACGGCGTCCGGGCCGAACTCGCGTTCAAGCGCGGCGAGCGAGACCCCGGCATTGCGGCGCAGGCCCAGGAACCAAGCTTCTTCGAGCTCCTGCCCGCGTGTGAGCCGGTCGAGGCATGTGAAAGCCGGATCGGTCAGGTAAGGTGCGAGCTCGTCGCCGACGGCGAAGCGGGCGGCCCTGCCCTCAGCGTCCCGGAGCATGGAGTGGGCGTCGACCCCTAAGCCGAGGTAGGGCTTCCGCAGCCAATAGCGCTCGTTGTGGCGGGACTGACCGCCCGGTCGGGCGAAGTTCGAGATTTCATACTGGCTTAGCCCCTGTGTACCCAAACTTTCGCAGGCCTGCGTGTACCAGTCGGCAACCGCGTCCTCGTGCGGCAGCAGGTGCGCGCCGTAGCGGATGCCGCCCGCGAGAGCTTCCGCGCCGAGCCGCGAGTCCTCGTCGATTTCGAACATATAAATGGAAGCGTGGTCGACCGGGGCCGTTACGAGTGCTTCCAGCGAGCGACTCCAGCTTGCACCGGTTTGACCGGGAAGGCCGGCGATGAGGTCGGCGGAAAGGTGCCGGATGCCGGCCGCGCGGACCCGGGCGAGCTCCCGGAGCGCCTCAGCCCCGGTGTGGGTGCGGGCGGCCGCGCGGGCCTCGCCGTCGACAAAGGACTGCACGCCGAAGGAAACGCGATTGACCCCGCAGGCTTGGGCGGCTTCAAGCGTCGCCGGGTCGAGCTGGAGCGGGGCGGCTTCAAGCGTGATCTCGGCGGCCGGTTCGACGGCGAACTCGTCGCGGATTGCGCTGAAGAGCCGCCGAAAAAGCTCGGGCGGGAGCAGCGATGGCGTGCCGCCGCCTAGGTAAACAGTATCGACGTCTTCGAGAATAAGGTCTTGGTTTGCCGCCCAAGCGCGGGCCTCCCGCAGCTGCCGGATTACCGCCGCGATGTAGGCGGGCATGGCGGAAGTCGGGTACACGCCGGAAGCGAAATTACAGAAGGTACACTTAGCCCGGCAGAACGGGACTGAGATATATAGACCGAGAGGCACCGCTACTTCAGGCGCTCTTTCAGGTTGGCGATCTCGCCATCGTGCTTGCGCTGCTCGCCGTAGAAGCGGGTGTAGTCCTCGCCGAGTTTGGCGATCAAGGCGCGCATGTCCTTTAGGTCGGCGCGCATGTCGTCGATGCGCTTATTGTTCGAGACCAGCCCCAAAGTAACGACCGCCAGCGCGGACAAAGAGGAAACAAGCGCGGACACAGAAGCAATCAGCAGTGTGTAGAACTGGACATTGTTCATCTCGACCACCTTGCTCCCGCATATGCCGCCGCTTTGACTCTACACCCGCCCACCCCGGCTGCCCCGGTAGAATGAGAGCACCCCCATGGCGGACGCGGCACAGCAGGAAGATGATGTAGTCGGCAAGGCATACGACGGGCGGCTGATGCGGCGGCTGCTCACCTATCTGCGCCCGTATAAACTCGTCGCCGCCGGGTCGCTCGTCGCGATCCTGCTCAAGGCCGGCATCGATGTGCTGGGGCCGTACCTGTTTAAGGTTGCGCTGGACCTTTACTTGACGCCGCAGGCTCCCGGGGCCCGGCACTCGTTCTTGGCAAGCCGGCTGAGCCCGCGCGCGGTGCAAGGCATCACGGAGCTGGCGGGGATTTATTTCGGCGCACTCCTGCTTGGGTACGCGCTTGAGTTCGCGCAGACGTACGTGCTCCAGTGGATGGGCCAAAAAGTAATGTTCGATATGCGCCGCGAGATCTTCACGCACATGCAGCGCATGCACATCGGCTTTTTTGACCGCAACCCCGTCGGCCGCTTGGTCACGCGGCTTACGAGCGACGTGGACGCGCTGAACGAAATGTTTACCTCGGGCATCTTCGCGATCTTCGAGGATGTGTTCGTGCTGATCGGCATCGTCGCGGTGATGCTCTCGATGAGCTGGTGGCTCGCGCTGTTGACCTTTGCGGTGCTGCCGCTGATCCTGCTGATCACCCGAGTCTTCCGCAAGTACGTGCGGGAAAGCTATCGGCGCATTCGCGCGGCGGTGGCGCGCATCAACGCGTACACGCAGGAGCATGTGAGCGGGATGCAGCTGGTGCAGCTGTTCAACCGGCAGGCCCGCGCGTTCGATGATTTTTCCGCGATCAACGATCAGCATAAGCAGGCTTTCAAGGATTCGATCCTGGCCTACGCGCTCTACTATCCGGGGGTGGAGCTGCTGAGCACCATTGCGATCGCGCTGGTGGTTTGGGCGGGCGGCGAGGGCGTTTTGCGCGGCGCGGTTTCGATCGGCGTGCTGGCCGCGTTTATCCAATACGCGCAGCGGTTCTTCCGGCCCATCCAGGATTTAAGCGAAAAGTACAACATCCTCCAGGCGGCGATGGCGGCGAGCGAGCGCATATTCAAGCTGCTCGACACTGAACCCGAGATCAGCTCGCCGGCCTTGGCGGCATCCGTCGCACCGACGGGGTCGGTTGAGTTTCGGGACGTGTGGTTTTCTTACCAAGCGCTCACGCCGGAGCAATTGATACAGGATCCGCGCACTTTGAAGGATGTGGAGTGGGTCCTGCGCGGGGTCTCGTTTTCGATCGGACGCGGCGAGACGGCGGCCATCGTGGGCCACACGGGCGCGGGCAAGACGACGATCGTCAGCCTGATGATGCGGTTCTACGACGTGCAGCACGGAGCGGTGCTGGTGGATGGAGTCGACGTGCGCGCGCAAGATCTGCGCAGCCTTCACGCCCGTTTCGGGGTCGTGCTCCAAGACCCGTTTCTCTTTTCGGGCACCATTGAGGCGAACATACGCATGAATTCGCCCATCTCCGCCGAGCGGGTGCGGGATGCCGCCGAAGAAGTCAACCTGCTGGACTGGATCGAGGCGCAGCCGGCGGGGTTCCAGGAGCTGCTGCGGGAGCGCGGCGCGGGCTTGTCGACCGGGCAAAAGCAGCTGATCAACTTTGCCCGGGCGCTCGCGCATGACCCCGCCGTGCTGATCCTTGACGAGGCCACCTCCTCGGTCGATACCGATACCGAGCTGCGGGTTCGCTCGGCGCTGGAGCGGATGACGGCCGGGCGCACCTCCGTACTGATCGCGCACCGGCTTTCGACCGTGCAGCGGGCGGACATGATCCTGGTGATGCACAAGGGGCAGCTGCGCGAGCGCGGGGCGCACCAGGAGCTGCTCGCCCAGCATGGGCTTTATTACAAGCTGTATCAGCTGCAATACCGGGACCAGGAGGTCGGCGCGCCGGCCACCGAGAAGTTCTCGCCGGCCTTGGCCGTTGGTACGGATTAAAGGGTGCCGCAGGTCTTTCTTTCCGCGGGCGAGGCAAGCGGGGAGCGGTACGGGGTTGCGCTGATCGAAGCGCTCCGGCGGCAGCGGCCTGGGCTCGACTTTGTGGGCCTGGGCGGCTTGCGGATGGAAGCAGCCGGACTCAAGCGCATCGTGCGCGTGGAAGACGTGGCCGTGATGGGCATCACGGAAATAGTGCGCCATGTACCCCGCATCTGGCGCGAATACCGGCGGCTGCGGCGGGCCTTGCTCACCGAAAAGCCGGATGTGCTGGTGTTGATCGACTTTCCGGACGTGAACCTGGGCTTGGCGCGGCGCGCGAAGCAGCTCGGGATTCCCGTTATTTTCTTCGTCAGCCCGCAGGTGTGGGCGTGGAAGGGCTGGCGCATCCGGCGCATCCGGCGCGATGTGGACCGGATGCTGGTGATCTTCCCTTTTGAGGAAGGCTGGTACCGGGAGCGCGGGGTCCGGGCGGAGTTCGTTGGGCACCCACTGGCGGAGCTGCCCTTGCCGTCTGTCACTCGTGCTGAGTTCGCCGCGGCGCACGGGCTCGACCCCGCGAAGCCGTGGGTGGCGCTGCTGCCCGGTTCGCGCCCGCGCGAGATTGCGCTGAATCTGCCGGAGATGCTGCGGGCGGCCCAGCTTTTGGGAACGAATTACGAATATGTAGTGCCGCTCGCGCCGACGCTTAATTCCGAGCAGGAGCAGCGTGCGCGTTCGCTCGCCGGGTCGGAGGTGCGGTGGACCCGGGATGCCCGCGCGGCACTCTTCCATGCCCGGGCAAGCGTAGTCGCGAGCGGCACCGCGACGGTGGAAGCGGCGCTGCTGGGCAATCCATTCGTGGTGGTGTACCGGCTTTCGCGCGCCTCCTACGCGGTCGCGAAGCGTGCGGTGCGGGTGCCGCATGTGGCGATGGCGAACCTGATCGCCGGGCGCAGGGTGGTGCCCGAGCTGATCCAGGACGCGTTTACGGCTGAGGCCGTCGCGGCGGCCCTCGGGCCTTTGCTGGGGGAAACGGCCGAGCGCCGGGCGATGATGGATTCGCTGCATCAAATCCGGATGGCTTTAGAACGGGAAACAGGGGCGGTCGAAGCGGTCGCGGCGCACGTCCTTTCTCTTCTTCCCGGGTCTAAACCTGCTGACGGCAACACCCTGACGACATGAACGCTTCCCGCACGCTTCCCTTTCTGCTGCTTTGCTCCTCCACGATGATCGCCGCCGAGGCGAAGCCGCCCTTGGAGGTCACCGGGTATGTCATCGACGCGCAGGTGAACCCAACGGCGCACACCTTGAACGCGCAGGCCAAGGTGACCTTTACGGCGAACCAGGCGGCGGACGCGGCGGTATTTGAGCTGCACGGCGCGCTGCGGGTGACCGAGGTGCGCGATGGGAGCGGAGCCAGTCTGAACGGCGAGCGCGGGGCGAACGCGACGGTGCGGGTGACGCCGCCGCAGCCGCTGGTCGCGGGGCAGAGTTATACCTACACCTTTCTCTACAACGGGCAGCTGAGCGATGCTGAGGGCGGGCCGGTGGAAGGCTTGAAGCTTGCCTCGGTCGATGACCCGATCTCGTATCTGCTGTACGCGGGGCGCTGGTTCCCGCTGGTCGGCTACACCACGGACCGGTTTACCGCCGAGATGCACGTGTTCGTGCCGGCGGGTTACACCGTCATCGGCTCCGGCGCGACCAATCAGCCGGGGCCGCAGGCCAAGGTGGTGAGCACCGAGCAAGCGCACCGCGATGCGGCTGCCCCGGCCGGTGCGCCTGACGCGGGCCCGCAGCTGTCACGGCGGGGCGAGGCAGCCGGGGAAGCCCCGACCACCGCGGGCGAGCAGCGGCGCAAGAATGGGACCGAGCAGCCGGATGAGGAAGCGGATGTGCCTGAGCGGCCCTCGGTGAAAGCGAAGCCCGCGGCTTCCGCCGCGAAAACCGGCACGACCGAGGCTGCCCGGGCGCGTGCGCGGCGGGCTGCCCTCGCGGCCGCTGCTCCCAAGTCGGCACCCGCGCAAAAAACAAGCCTGGCGCTGCCGGGCGGCCAGGAATTTGACTTTTCCTGGACCAAGCCGGGCTTTCCCGGCACGCTGGTGATCGGCAAGTTTCTGCCGCCGGTGACCGAAACAGGCTCACCCAACATCAAGGTTTACACCACGCAGGCGCACCAGGCCGCGGCCGCGGCATACGCCGACACCGCCAACCGGGAGTTCGCTTTTTTCACCAGCACTTACGGACTGCCTGAGTCGAACCACCTGAATATCGTCGAGCTGCCGGACGACACCGTCCCGGCGGCCTGGGGTCCGGAGGTCGCGGGCATCGCGGGCGCGCGCATGGCCAACAAGTCCGATGCGCGGCTGCTCGCGAATACGGTCGCGCACCAGTGGTGGGGCTCGGCCGTGAGCCCGGCGACCCTGAACGATACGTGGATCACGAATGGGATGGCGCGCTACTCGGAGCTCTTGTTCGTGGAGGACCAGGGCGGCAAGCCGGCGCTGCAGCAGACCCTGCCCGACGTGCAGGCCGGGGCGCTCGCTTATGACACGACGCCGCTGTCGAGCGTCGGGCGGCTCTCCGTATTTTCCCCCGAGTTCCAGTCGCAGACGCTGGAAAAGGGCGCGATGGTCTTTCACATGCTGCGCTGGGAAGCGGGGGATGACGGCTTCCTGAAGATCGTGAAAGCCGTGCAGACGCAGTTCGTGGACAAGGGGATTTCGACTTCGGACTTTGAAAAGCTGGCCGAAGGGCAAACGCAGGCGCAGCTGACCGCGTTTTTTTCGCAGTGGCTGGATGGGACGGGCGCGCCGCAGTTCGTGGATAAGTACGCTGTGTATCGGTTAGGAAATGACAAGGGTTTTCGAACGATCGGTTCGGTCGGGCAAGATTTAGATCTTTTCAACATGCCGATTGAGCTGCAGGTACAAACCGAGGGCAAGACGGAAGACAAGCGCGTGGATGTGGAAGGGACAAGCTCGCAATATGTGGTGGATACCTTCGGCGCGCCGCGCAAGATACAGATCGACCCGAACAACTGGATCCTGAAGACGACACCCGACTTACAAGTGCGGGTGGCGATCCTGAAAGGGCAGCAGTTGGTCGGGCAAAACGACCTGGGCGGCGCGCTGCAGGAATTCCAAAAAGCGCTCGCCGCCAACCCGGCGTCCTCGCTCGCGAACTACCGCATCGGTGAGCTCCTGTTTACGCAGCGCAACTATCAGGCCGCGGCGAACAGCTACCGCGACGCCCTGCGCGGCGACGGCGACCCGAACTGGACGCAGGTGTGGAGCCACATCGCGCTCGGCAAAATCTTCGACGTAACCGGCCAAAGGGACCGCGCGGTGAACGAGTACCGGCAGGCCGTGCAGACGAATGACAATACAGCAGGGGCGCTGAACGAGGCGCGGCTGTATCTGAAAGGGCCGTACAGGCGGGATGACGCGGGGCAGTAAACTCTTGCCACGGAGTCCGAGCGAAAGGTCAGCGTAGAAGAATACCTGCACACATCGTATGAGTACTCTCCGGAGCTGATTGACGGCGTACTCAGAGAGCGCCCCATGCCTACCATGCTGCACGCATTCACCGTGAGCATGGTAGGCTCATGGTTTGCCGAGAACATGGATAAGTGGCGGATTGTGGCCCTGCTTGGGGTTACGACGCAGGTGGCTGCCGCCAACTTCCGCATATTGGAAATTTCTGTCCTTCATCGCCGCCCTCTTCGCAATGAATACAGAAAGAGCCGCCTCTGATCACCATTGAAGTGCTGGACGAGGACGATACGTTTGTCGACCTGCGCGAGCGGGCAGGCGACTTGAGCCGCATGGGCGTGGAGCATATCTGGCTGATCGACCCTGAAAAGCGCGAGGCGTTCAGCTGGGAACATAAGGATAAGTTCTGGCTTCCGGCGAACCGCCTGGAGATTGCGGGTACGCTCATCCACCTTGATCTTGTTTGGTTATGGGAGCAGGTTTCAGAGGCGGAGTAAGAGCAGTTGTCGGTTCGTAGTGAGCTGTACTTGAAAGTGCAGATACTGCTTATGATCGAAGGAAAGCAGATCCTTAGCTGCGCTCAGGATGACACTTGTGCAACGGAGACACCGTCCTTTAAGGCAGAGCCCGTACATCCTGCTCAACAATCACCTTCGCCCCGAGCGCGGATAAGAACTCCTCCACTCGCGCAAGATTCTCGGGCAGGCAAGCAGATGTGTATTCCAACTGCACCATCAGCGGAGCCTCGCCCAACATCCGCAGCCCGAAGCACTGCCCCGGCCTATAAGTGCAGGAGGCCAAATCCGCGATACTCAACGCTTCGGTCGGGGTAAGAAACAGCGTATGCGGCGGGGCCATGCGGTCGAGCAGGCTTAATATCTCGAGCTTCGATTCGAGCTCGTCCGGGACGGTGTCGATGGCGAGGTCGGCATCCCGGACTGCTTCCTCAATGCTGGTCGCGTACCGGGGTTCCTCGCCTGGAACAAGTACGGAGGCGGCGCGGCGCAGATTACCCGGCAGCACATCCTCAAGCACCGTGGCGAAGCCGGCGCGGACCGAGAGCGCAGCGAGCGCAGCGCCCGAGATAGACCCACCCGCGCCCGCGCCGATGATCGCGACCCTGCGGATGGATCCGAACGCGCCGAACGCGGGCGGCATGGTCAGGCGGTTTTGTCTTCGGTGAGCTTAGTGACCACGGACTCGACGCTTGGCTCGGATTTTTGAAGGTAGGCACTGACGCGTTCGCGCTCCTCGTGGGTGAGCGAGGCCGACAGCGCGAGGATGCGGCGGAGCGTGGTGGCTACATCATCTACATAGTTCATCAAGCGGATCGCTTCGCCGGACAGTGGCATGGGGCTCCTCAGGGTTCTGGTGTCTTCCCGAGTATAGATGCGCGTGCATCCAAGCGGAGATATGGACGACTGTCTTCGCACGACCCTTGCCGAGCCCGCACGCACACCGGGCGCGACCTACCGCCTGCAGATGCACGAGGAGTTCACTTTTGCGGACGCGGCGGCGATCGTGCCCTACCTCCAGAAGCTCGGGATCACCGACGCCTACCTGTCGCCCATCTTCGAGGCGCGGCCGCACTCGCGGCATGGGTATGACGTAGCCCGGCACGACTGCCTCAACCCTGAACTCGGCGGCGAGCCGGGCTTCGGCGTGCTGACCGGCGCGCTGCGGGAGCGCGGCATGGGCCTGCTGCTCGACACAGTGCCGAACCACATGGGCGTGGGCAACCAGAGCGTGTGGTGGCAGGACGTGCTCGAAAATGGGCGGGCGTCGGAGTATTCGGGCTACTTCGATATCGATTGGGAGCCGCTGAAGCCGGACATGCAGAACCGCCTGCTGCTGCCGATCCTGGGCAAGCAGTACGGGGAGGCGCTCGAAGCGGGCGAGCTCCAGGTCGCGTTTGAGGACGGGCGGGCGTTGCTGAAGTATTACGACCACACCATGCCGCTCGCGCCGCGGCCGCTGCCCATGCTGCTTCCGCAGGAACAGGACGAAGCATGGGGCGTGCCGCCCAAGTTCCGCGCGCTGCTCGAGGAGCTGAAAACCCTGCCGCCGCACGAAAGCACCGACCCAGGCACGGTAGCCGGACGGCGGGCGCGCCTGCGCGAGCTCAAGCCCCGGCTCCAAGCAATGCTGGCTGATGCGTCCCTCGCGCCCGTGCTGCGTAAGGCCGCGGAGGCCGTGAACGGCACGCCGGGCGACCCGCGCTCCTACGACAAGCTCCACGCCCTGCTTGATGCGCAGCCCTACCGTTTGGCCTATTGGCGCACATCCAGCGAGCAGATTAACTACCGGCGGTTCTTCGACGTGAACGACCTGGTGGGCTTGCGGATGGAAAACCCGGAGGTGTTCGCGCGGACGCACACGCTGATCCGCAAGATGCTGGCCGACGGCGACGTGACCGGGCTGCGCATCGACCATTGCGACGGAATGTTCAACCCGCGCGTGTACTTGGAGCGGTTGCAGGAGCTGTGCACCGCGGCGAAATGCTTCGGCGCGCCGGAAAGTGACGATACTCCGGCCGGGATTGAACAAGCGGTGCTGGACGCGACCAAGGACAAAGACTGGAGCAAGGGCCCGCTGCCCCTGTACTGTGTCGTTGAAAAAATCCTGGAGCCGGGCGAAACGCTGCCGCAGGTGTGGGCCGTGCAGGGCACCTCGGGGTACGATTTCGTCCACTTCGCGAACCAGTTCTTTATCCAGCCGCGAAATAAGGCCCGGTTCGACCAAATCTATGCAGAGTTCATCGGCGGCCGCGTCAACCCGTCGCAGATCGTCTACGAGTCCAAGCGCAGCGTCATGCTGAACGCGCTCGCGAGCGAAACACAGGTGCTCACCAACCTGCTCTCGCACATCGTGCGGGGCGACCGGCGGGTGCGCGACTTTACCGATGCACTGCTGGAAACGGCGATCCGGGAAACAATCGCCTGCTTCCCCATCTACCGTACCTACATCGACGAGCGCGGGGAGTACTCGGAGGAGGACAAGCGGACCATCCGCACCGCGGTTCGCTTCGCCAAGCGGCGCAACCCGGGTGTAGATGCTTCGGCGTTCGACTACCTGCAGCGTGTGCTGCTGTTGGAAGCGCGTCCGGACGGGGACCAGGAGCAGCTTTATTTCGCGCTCAAGTTCCAGCAGCTGACCGGGCCGGTCATGGCGAAGGGCGTCGAGGACACCAGCTTTTATGTGTATTACCGGTTCATCTCGTCGAACGAGGTGGGCTCGGCGATGGACGCGTTCGGGCTCAAGCCTGAGCTGCTTCATAAGGCCAACGCGCAGCGGCTCGAGTTCACCCCGCACGCCATGCTCACCACATCCACGCACGACACCAAGCGCAGCGAGGATGTGCGGAACCGGCTGAATGTGCTTTCCGAGATGCCCGACCGGTGGGAGCAGACCGTTCAGGGCTGGTCCAAGCAGTTTGCAGGGTTCAAGACCGAGCTGGAAGACGGAACGGTCGCGCCGGACGCGAATGAAGAGTACCTGATCTACCAGACGATCGTGGGCGCGTGGCCTTGGCTCGCAGCCGACCAGGAAGGCTTTGCCGGGCGCATGAAGGAGTATCTAGCCAAGGCTTTGAGCGAAGGCAAGGTGAACGTGAGCTGGATCAATCCTAGGCCGGAGTACACGGAAGCGGTGCAGGGATTCGCGGAAAAACTGCTCGGGTCTTCGGATTTCTTGAAAGAGCTGGAAGAGCTGCTCGCGGGCGTGCGGGTGCACGGCGCGGTGAACTCACTGGCGCAGCTGGTGCTGAAAGCCTGCTCGCCGGGCGTGCCCGATTTCTATCAAGGGACCGATATGTGGGACCTGAGCCTGGTGGACCCGGACAACCGACGGCCGGTGGACTACGCGCACCGGACGCGTTTGCTGGACGAGCTCGGCGACGGCGCGCACGGACGGGTGCTCAAGAACCTGGAAGACGGGCTGGTGAAGCTGTTCACCATGCAAAGAGTGCTTGGGGTGCGCAACACGCACCGGCGGGCGTTCGACGAGGGCGCGTACACGCCGGTGGAGGTCAGCGACGGGGAGCATGCATTCGCCTTCCTGCGCGGCGGCGAGGTGCTGGTGATCCTGCCGCGATTTACCTACACGCTCGCGGAAGGCAAGCCGGAGATGCCGCTGGGAGATGCCTGGGCAGGCAAGCAGGCACAGGTACCGCAGGGTGAGTGGGTGAACGCGTTTACGGGCGCTGCCGTCAGCGGCGGCGGGGTGGAGCTGACGCAGGTACTCGGCGAATTTCCGGTGGCGGTGCTGACACGCAAAACCTAGAGTGTTTCACCCAACCGGATTTGGGGCCGACCGCAGCGGCGCGGACTTTTTGAGGTTCAGCGCCGCAGCAGCGCGGACAAGCTCCTGAAACGCCGCTTCGTCCAGTGAGTCTCCTTCATGTATGTCGATCGCGCGGCGCAGGTTGCCGTCCAGGCCAGCATTGAACAGCCGGAAAGGGTCTTCAAGCACGGCCCCCTTGGCGAAGGTCAGCTTGACTTTGCCCTTGTATGTTTCGCCGGTGCAAAGAATGCCGCCGTGGGCCCAAACAGGGGTTCCCCGCCATTTCCACTCCTCGACTGCTTCAGGGACGGCCTCGCGGATGAGCCGGCGCACGCGGGCCAGCACGGCTCCGCGCCAGTCCCCCAGGTCCTCGATCCTTTGGTCAATACGTGCGGAAGCGGACAAGCTGTCGAGTTTGACTCTGCTCATCAACCGATTATGGAATGCTGCGCGGACCGGTGTCTTCCTTCAGCTTCGCAAGCTCCCGTTCCGCTTGCTGCGTGCGGTCCGCGCCGTCGGCCATGGCGAACAGCTTCGCAGCCAACTCAGCGGTGAGCGCACGCTGGTCGAACCGCCAGCCCCAGTTGCCTTCCGCGGCCGAGGGCGTGTTCATGCGCGCTTCCGAGCCCGCGCCGATCGCGTCCTGCAAGGGAAAAAGACAGATGTCGGCGACAGACGAGGAAGCGGCGCGCATCAGTGCCCATGCGGGGCCGTCCTCGGCCAATCCTGCGTAATGCGCCACGGCTTCCTTCTCCTCCGGCGTGGCCCCGTTTTGCCACCAGCCCAGCGTTGTGTCGTTGTCGTGGGTGCCCGTGTAGACGACCGCATTGGGCTCGAACCGGTGCGGCAGGTAGGCGTGGGCACCGCGGTTGCCGAAGCCGAACTGGAGGATGCGCATGCCGGGCAGCGCGAACTCCTCGCGCAGCGCTTCAACATCTTTCGTGATGAGGCCCAAGTCTTCGGCGACGAATGGCAGCTCGCCCAACTCCTCGCGCAGCTTGCCGAATAAGGCCGAGCCCGGCGCTTTGACCCACTCGCCGTTGACGGCTGTTTCATCCGCCGCCGGAATGGCCCAAAACTCGTCAAAACCTCGGAAATGGTCGAGCCGGATCATATCGAACTGCTCGTGCGCGCGGCGCATACGGGCTACCCACCAATCGAAGCCGCGCTCTTGGAGCACATCCCAGCGGTAGAGCGGGTTGCCCCAGCGCTGGCCGGTTTCGCTGAAATAGTCAGGCGGCACGCCGGCCACGCGGACCGGCGCGCGCTCCTCGTCCAGCTCAAACAGCTCAGGGTGTGTCCATACATCGGCTGAATCGAAGGACACGAAGATCGCGACATCGCCCATGAGCTTGATTCCGCGTTTGTCGCAGTAAGCGCGCAGGTGCCGCCATTGCTCGTCAAAGGCGAACTGGACGGCTTTTTCAACCGCGAGGGCGTGGGCCTGCTCTGACCGCAACCGGTCCATGGCTTCCGGTTCGCGATGAGCGAGCCCGCGTTCCCAGTCGGTCCAAAGCGCATTGCCGTGCTGCTCGCGGAGCACGACAAAGGCGGCGTAATCGTCGAGCCAGTCCTCTTTCTGCTTGCAGAAAGCTTCGAAGCGGGCGTGCTGGTCGGGGTCGGGGTGCGCCAGAAAGGTGCCGGCGGCCTCGCGCAGGAGCGGGAGCTTGTCGGCGATGACCTGGTCGAAGTCAACCTTTCCCGTGCTTTCCGCCAGGCCGGCGATGCGGTCGCGCGCGATCCAGCCCCAGTCGGCCAGTACATCAAGGCTGACCAGCAAAGGGTTGCCGGCCATGGCGGACAGCGCTGCGTAGGGCGAGTTGCCGTAACCTACCGGGTTAAGCGGCAGCACCTGCCAGATGCGCTGGCCGCCCAGGTGGAGGAAGTTCGCAAAGTCATAGGCGACGGGGCCGAGATCCCCGATGCCCCCGGGCGAGGGCAGGGACGTGATGTGGAGCAGCAAGCCGGAGGCACGGTTGAAGGGCATGGGTGGGTAGATGCGGATTCGGCCGGCTTCTCTTAGGAGTAGGTCAACCGCAATGCGCTAAACATGTACATTCAGTTTGTCGAGACTGTACATCTGCCGTAGGCTTGGGAGTATGCAAGTGACGGCGACTCATCTACGGAAGAACCTCTTCCACTGCATGCTGCAGGCCAAACAGGGTGAAGAGGTGGTGATCACCCACAAAGGCGAGCGGTACCGGCTGGTACCGGAGAAGCCCATGTCAAAGCTCGACCGGATTATCCCGATTGAAGGTGCGCTCAACATTGAATGGAACGACCCGGTTTGGGAACAGGCCAAGCTTGACATGCAGGCCGAATGGGAAGCAAACGCAAAAAAGTGGTTCCCGGACGAGGTTTCTTGATTGATTGCTTACTTGGACACACATGTAGGGCAGTGGCTGGCGGAACCGAATCTGCGTAGATTGAGCCTTGCGGCCCGGCAAGCAGTAGAGCGATACGACCTTCGTATCTCCCCCATGATGTTTCTAGAGTTGGAGTACATGTACGAGATCCGCCGCTCGAAACTTCCTGCGCTGCAAACAGCCGCAAAGCTCAAAGCCGAGTTGGGTGTAACCGTCTGCGACTATCCGTTTCCCAAGGTCGCCTACGCCGCGCTCGGCGAAAGCTGGACCCGCGACGCGTTTGACCGCACAATCGTGGCGCATGCAAAAGCGAACGGCATGGCACCGCTGATCACGGCGGATGAGCATATCCAGGCGCATTACATACAGGCGGTTTGGTAATGGGTGCTTGACAGAATAAGCACAGCAACGCACACTGGCCTCGCCGGACGGGTCGCTTCCAGTTCCGAGCCGACTGCCGAGGTGTCCATGGCCGCTTCCGTACTGCCCGATGCCGCACTCGACACAATAGCCGCGCCGCTGCGCTGGAACACTTTTCTCCGGGTCGGATTCCGGTTCTGCTTCTACACTTATTCTGGGTGCTTTATCCATCGCGCTGCCTGACTTCGGCGCTCTGTACCGGTTCTTTTGGAAGCACGAAGCCGCCGCGCCGGGCGGGGTGTGGGTGCCGCCCGCGAAGCGGCCCGGCTTCCGGCGCGCAACCTTCATCTTTGAATGGGTGTTCCTCGTGCTGGTTCTTGTTCAAGCCGCGTTGGAATCCGGCCTGGGTTACCGAGCCCTCTCGGCCGACCGCGCCCGGCACTCACCGCTTCAAGGAGCGTGGCGGCTGGAGGGCGCGCAGGACGACCCCGCACTCCGTGCGATGACCGAGGTGTACATCCAAGATGCCGCCGACGCGACCAGCTTTTGGGCCGCCGCGCGCAGGCAAGACGGCGAACCGGCTTGGGGCCGATTGAACACAGCGAAGCACACTTTGTCTTTGGGCTCGGAGCAGGGCGAACGCGAACTGGCCTACGTGCTCGACGGACCTAACCGCATCCACCTGACCCAAAGCGCCGACAGCCGCACGCTGGTACTCGTGCGCATGCCGCAGCCGGCACAATGGCCCTTGCTCACGCGCGGCTTCCATCTTGTAAGCGAGTACCCCTATCAGCGCTGAACTCGGTGCGCGAACTCAGCATGGATTACCGCCCGGCCAGAGCTTCCCCAATCTCTCTTATGCTGCTGCCGTTCGACAACTCGTCGCTGTTTGCGACATGAAGTGTTTCTCGGCTGAGCTTGCCGAGCAGGGCGGTGATGGAGGAACCGCTGTCGGGGCCGCCCGCGCTGAGGTGCTGCTTCAGCTCTTTCAAGGTTGCGCGCACCGCTGCCGTACCCTCAGCCTCGTGCTGCGAAAGATAGTCGAGCCAGTCGTTGATACTGCGGATTCCTGTATCCGGAGACAGGTTTTCCGGCCCGCTTTTCAGAAGATTGATGGTTTCGTTGAAGTTTGCGTTTGCCACGGCCAGGCTCCTGAGTGCTGAAAATGTGTCCTATGCTGCGATGGCAGGAAACACCGCACGCTTGCGCAAGAGAGCAGAAATGGTTTGAAGCGGTGAACCCGGTGTGATGCGCTCGCACTTGAGGCTGAGGGCTACGCTGTCGTGCGCTTAAGCTGCCCGCAGGCGGCGTAAATATCTCGGCCGCGAGGACGGCGCTGGAAGGCGGGGATGCCGGAGGCGACCAAAGCTTGCTGGAAGCGCTCGACTGCCGCGGGCTCGGGCTGCGCGTAGGCGATATCCGGACCGGGGTTCCAAACAATCAAGTTGATGTAGGCCGGGAATCCCGCTTGCCTGACCAGCGCGATCAGCTCGCGCGCATGCTCCGGGCGGTCGTTGACGCCCCCGAGCAGGACGTACTCAAACGTGATCTTTTCCCTCGGCCCGAGCGGGATCCGGCGCACCGCGTCGAGCACGGCGGCTGTGGGCCACTTGCGAGTGATTGGCATCACCTCTTCGCGGACCTGGTCGTTGGAAGCATTGAGCGAAAGCGCGAACCGGGGGCGCAGAGGCTCCTCGGCAAACCGCAGGATACCGGGCACGATTCCCGAGGTGGATACGGTCATGCGCGAGGCGTGGAGCCCGACCGGGCCCGCAAGCAGACGAAATGCGGCAATCCAGTGGTCGTAATTAAGGAACGGCTCACCCATGCCCATGAACACCAGGTTGATACGGTCGCGGCCCAGGTGCACGCCCTGCCGTTTGAGTACCGCGACGACTTGCCCGGCGATTTCGCCCGCGCTCAGGTTGCGGATTTGACCGAGCTTCGCGGTGAGGCAGAACCGGCAGTTGACGGCGCAGCCGATCTGCGAGGAAACGCAGATGGTGGCGCGGCGCTGGGGTGCGGGTGTGCCGCGGGTGTCTAGCTTGTTACCGGCCCCATGTCTCAAGTACGAGACATGGGGCACCGCGGCTTCCTCTTCTTCAACGCCGTCGCCGTTCGGCATCCATACCGTTTCGACTGTTTGGCCGTCCAAACCGGCGATCAGGTAACGCTCGGTGCCGTCGGCGGAGCGGAACGCTTCCCGGATTTCCGGCAGGCCGACCGTGAACCCGGCCGCGCGCAGCTCCTCGCGAAAGGGTTTGGGCAGGGTTTGGATCTCGTCAAGTGAACCGACCCAGTCGCGGTACAGCGCCTGCTCCAACTGCTGCGCGCGGAAGCGCTTTTGTCCGAGGCGGGTCGCGAGTTCCTCCAGCCCCGCGCGGTCGAGCCCAAACAGCGCGTGTTGCGCGGTCGCTACAATGGGAAAGACGGGTTGGAGCGCTGCGGACATGAGTGGCTTGCACTCAGGATAGCGCAGCGGCCCGCACAGGATGGGTATGACGGAAATGAAGTACGAAGCCGCGGACCGGGACATTCGGCGCACGAACCTGCCCAACGGCATGGTGATCTTGACAGAGGAGATGCCGCACCTGCGCTCGGTGGCGATGGGCGCGTGGGTGCGGGCGGGCTCGCGGCACGAGGCGGCGGAGGTGAACGGGATTTCGCATTTCGCCGAGCACATGGTGTTCAAGGGAACCGAAACGCGCTCGGCGCAGCGGATCGCGCGCGAAGTCGATGCGATCGGCGGCAACCTGGACGCGTTCACGAGCAAGGAAACGGTCTGCTTCAATATGAAGGTGCTCGACGAGCACACGCCGCGTGCGCTCGATATCTTGTCCGACTTAGTATTGCATCCGACCTTCGCGGAAGATGAAATCAAGCGCGAACGCGGAGTCATTCTTGAAGAAATCAAGATGGATGAGGACAACCCGGATTACTTAGTCCACGAGATATGGACGCAGAACTTTTGGCAAGGGAATGCGCTGGGGCGGCCTATCTTGGGCACGGAAAAGACCGTGGGCGGGTTTGACCGCTCGACCTTGGTGGATTTTTATCAGTCGCGCATCCACGGTGGGAACTTAGTGTTTTCCGCGGCCGGACATATCGACCATGACCGGTTTGTCGCGATGGTGACCGACAAGTTTGCTTCCCTGCCCGCGGGCGAGCCGCTGAGCTTTGAAGCGCCTCCGACAACGGCGGCCAAGATCATCCTGCGGAACAAAAAGTCGCTCGAGCAGGTGCAGGTGTGCCTCGGCGTTCCGGCCCGGCCGTTGGCGGATGAGTCGCGCTACGTGTCGCTGCTCTTGAACACGATCCTGGGCGGCGGCATGAGCTCGCGGCTGTTCCAAACGGTGCGCGAGGAGCACGGCCTGGCCTACTCGATCTACTCCGACCTGAGCCCCTACCGGGACACCGGTTCGCTGTGCGTCTTCGCGGGCACCTCGGCGGATAAGGCGGCGGAGCTGATCCGGTTGGTGATGCAGGAGTTCCGGCGGTTGAAGCAAGAAACTGTTGACGCGGACGAGCTGCGCCGCGCGAAGGATCAGCTCAAGGGCAACCTGCTGCTGTCGCTGGAAAGCTCGGGCGCGCGCATGTCGAATCTGGCGCGGCAGCAGATGTACTTCGACCACTTCTTCGGGCCGAACGAGATTCTGGCGCGCGTCGAGGAAGTCCAAGTCGAAGACCTGCAAGCGATGGCGCGCGAGCTGTTTGAACCGGAGCGGGTGGCGCTCACGATGCTGGGGCGGCTGGACGGAGTGAAGGTGAGGCGGGAGGAGCTGGTGTGCTAGTCCAGGTTTTCTGGAGGCAAGCGGGCCAGCGCCTCACGAACCTCTTGCTCCAGGGCAGGTAGACGTTCAATCAAAGCGTCCCACACAATCTGGTCGTTGATGTCGTCGTATTCGTGTCTGAGTACGTTTCCGAAATCACGGATACGCCTCCAGTCCTGACCGGGGCAAAGCTGCTCAGCTTGCGGGCCCAGACGTCGGGCGACTTCAGTGATGACTTGAAGTCTACGCTCGACAGCAGCTTTGACCATCCTTTCGCGCCTGTAACCCGCTAAGTCAAGAGTGCCAAGGTAATCACGTATGTCGCTGATAGCTTCAAGAATATCCTCAAATAGCGGCCGCGGCTCCCTAAAAGACATGCTTCATATCCCTAAGTGCATATTTCTTCACGCGCTCCCGCATCCAGTCCTTACATGAGATATCTACCCGTGTGCCTAGAAGGTCTTCCAGGTCTCCCACCCATCCCCCTATAGTAAATAAGGTTATGTGCGCGTTTGGATCATACTCAACCATCAAATCCACATCCGAATCCGGCCCTTGATCTCCACGCGCGGTCGAGCCGAACAGGCTCAAGTGCACGATGCCGGCGGCTTTCAGCTCGGCCTCGTGGGCGCGGAGGATCGTGATGACTTCATCGGCCTGCATGGATCCATGGTGGCACGGGTCGGCGGCCCGACTCAAGAATGAAAGCGGACCGGCGCGCGGTTCTGCTCCTGTTTCGCGATTAGGCCGGCGATTTGCATGACAGGTGCAGCGCAGCCCGCAGAGGGCTGACAGCCCGGCTCGGGTCAGGTTAGCATTTGAACGGGCCGGTTCGCTTACCAGACGGCCGCCCGGGAGTCTGTATGGACATGATGTACAAAGGCCGCCGCAACCCCGAAGCTGGTTTCACCCTGATGGAGCTCCTCATCGTGATCTCCATCATGCTGATCCTGATGCTGATCGCGATTCCGAACTTTTCCGGCATCAAGAAGCAGGCGAATGAAACTTCGGCGATCCAATCGCTGCGGACGATCTATCAGGCAGAAATTCAATATCAGACCATTTACCCGGCGCAAGGGTTCGCGTGCGGGCTGCCGCCGCTGGGCGGGACGCCGGGTTCGCAGTCGCCCTCGCCGACGCAGGCGCAGGTGCTGTCGAGCGACCTTTCGGGCGGGCAGAAAAGCGGCTACACCTTCACGGTCGTCAACTGCTCCAAGGTGACGGTGAATAATCAGGACCAGATTACGGGTTTTGAGGCGATCGCGGTGCCGCAATCGCCGGGCAAAACAGGCAATCGCGGCTTCTGCATCGACCAGGAGAATGTGGTCAAGTACGACCCGGCGGGCGGGACGAATTGCACCCAAACAGTCCAGTAAGAGCGCGATGGCGGGCTCGGCGGGGCCTCGGCCTCGCCGTTTTCGTTTGCACGCTCGCGGCGCGGGGTGAGAATCCCGCGCGGGCGCTGGCGGCCAAGGTGGACGCCCACTACAATTCGCTTCGTTCGCTGCAAGTCCGGTTCACGCAAAGCTACGACGGCCTGGGATTGCACCGCGAGGAAAGCGGAACGCTGCTGCTGGCCAAGGGCGGCCGCGCGGGCCGGATGCGCTGGACCTACACGCAGCCCGCGGGCAAGTTGTTCGTGCTCGACGGGAAGAATGGGTACTTTTACACGCCGGGCCAGGCGGAAGTAGAGCGCGTGCCTGCCGGGGCGCTCGATGACCTGCGGTCGCCGTTGGCGCTGCTCCTCGGCCATGCCGCGCTTGCGAAGCAGCTGGCCGGTTTGACCGCCGCGCCCGGGCCGGACGGCGAACAAGTGCTTGCCGGGGTGCCGCACGGGCTGGAGCAGCGGGTCGCGCGCGTGGCGGTCACGGCGGCCCCGGACGGGACCATCCACGCGCTCGAAATTGACGAACTGGACGGAGTGCGGAACGTGTTTCGGTTCACGGGCGAGCAGCCGAACGCACCCGCGCCTGCGTCGGCATTTGTGTTCACGCCGCCTGAGGGAACCAGGGTGGTGAGCGGGCTGCCGCCGGTGTAACCCCTACATTTAATATGCACGTGTGCAAACAGTCGTGGAACTGAGTGGTTATCTGCGGCGGGCGGAGAAGCTGTTGAGCGCGGACGAGCGCGATGAGGTCGTCCGCATGGTTGCACTCGACCCGACAGTCGGAGTTGTCATGCAGGGCTCAGGCGGTTTCCGCAAGCTGCGCGTCGGGCTGGAAGGACGAGGCAAAAGCAGCGGCGCGCGGGTGATCTACTTCTTTCATGATGAGCGCCTGCCTGTTTACTTATTCTCCGTCTATGCGAAGAATGAGAAGAGCAGTTTGAGCAAGCAGGAGCTGAACCGGCTGCGTGTTCTGGCGCAAGCAACTGTAAAGGAGGCGCTTGGTGAGCGTGTTTGATGACCTGATGAAAGGATTGCACGAGATGCGGGCGCATCTGGCCGGTGAGGAAACTGGGGCGCGGGTGCATCCTGTAGTGCCGGAGCAGCTGCAAACTGGCTCCGTAGGGCAGTTGCAGGAAGGTACAGGTCCGCTGCAAACCCCAGCATCGATGGATGAAGGTCGAACTCCGAAGAACGCAGCATGACGCATCCATGGATGCTCCTACTCGTTTTACTTCCATGCGCCGTCCGCGCGCAGACCGCCTCACCCTGGGAGCTGGAGCCGAGCGAAACCACGGCGGACCTGCGCGGGGTACACGCGGTCGGGGGCGGGGTGGTGTGGGCTTCAGGCACAAACGGGACGGTGCTGCGCTCGCAGGATTCAGGGTTTGAGTGGCCGGGCTGCGCGGTGCCGCCGGGGGCGGAGAAGCTCGATTTTCGCGCGGTGTGGGCCTGGGATGATCAGACGGCGGTAGTGATGTCGAGCGGGCCCGGAGCGCTGTCGCGGTTGTACAAGACGACGGACGGGTGCGCGCACTGGACGCTGCTGCTCACTAACCCTGATCAGGATGGGTTTTTGGATGCGCTGCTGTTTGTAGACCGCCAGCGAGGGTTGGTGATTGGCGATCCCTCGCACTCTCGCCCGTCTATCCGTATTCTGGCGACAGGTAACGGCGGAACAAGCTGGATTCCAGTTTCAGCGCCACCAAGGACCGCCATCGTAGAACCGGGAACCTATCTGAAGGCATTCTCGGATGAGGCACTTTTCGCCGCTAGCAACACCGCTGCCGTTGCGAGTTCTGGTTTGCTTTGGATCGGAACCAATCATGCACGCGTTCTAAAAACCGAAATAGGGCCTTCTCGTTTCGCGAGTACCTACTGTAACGGCGCTATCGACCCGATTTCCGGCCGTTGTTCAATTCCTTGGACCGGGTTTGCAAGTGTTGCTGCTCCGCTTCTGAGCGGCTCAACAGCCGGAATCTTCTCTCTGGATTTCCGCAACGCAAACCATGGCCTTGCCGCTGGTGGGGACTACGCAAAGCCGTCGGAACGCGCCGGAATAGCAGCCTGGACCAGCGACGGCGGCCAGCACTGGACCGCCTCCACCACCCCGCCCCGCGGCTATCGCTCCGCGGTGGCTTGGGACGCCGACCCGAAGCTCTGGATCACCGTCGGCCCGAACGGGTCGGACTTTTCCCGCGACGACGGCAAGACCTGGGCTCCCCTCGAACACGCCCCGCCGGATGCCCCGAAAGGCGGCGAGTGGAACGCCCTCAGTCTGCCCTGGGCCGTGGGTCCGCACGGGCGCATCGGCAAGCTGAACCCGGAGGCTCTGCCGAAGTGAACCGAAACGGTACGGAAGTGCTGTTTATGATTGACTTGGCGCGAGCAGACGGCGGACACTGGGGAAGCAAGAAAACCGGAGCCTCTGCTGGCACGCTTTGGCCCCGGTTGTTATAAGTGTGGTGAACGGCTATCTGCCGGCGATGTGATCGAGGAACACCAGTTCGATCACAACCCGAAGGACAGCTGCCACCACGCGGGCGCGTAGCTCAACGGCGCCAATAGGATCTGGGCATTCTTTTCAGGGTCATGCTTGGATCTCCTTTCCGCCAAAGCCCACGTTTGCTCCGTGGGCTTTGTGCTGTTTGCGGGTGAGCCCCGCTCCTTTCAGGGTCGGGCGAAACGCAGGTTTTGTCTTCGGTACCGGGGTAACCCCTCAGCCTTGCTCGCCGCCGGCCAACCCGCCCGTCTATAGGGCAGGGCTGATAGGCTGGCTAGGGCAGCTTTCAAGCAAACATGGCAGAGTTTTTAGTCAAACTGGCGGATGAGCGCGGGCGCCTGCAGGAGCAGGTGCAGGCCGCCGCGTCGGCCGATGAGCTTCGGCTCCGCTACACGCAGGCCGGCTACCAGGTGTTGTCCGTTCGGTCCAAGGGCGGGCTGCCGGGGCGCAAAAAGGTCAAGCTTGAAGGCTTCCTGATCTTCAACCAGCAGTTCCTCACCCTGGTCAAGGCCGGACTGCCGATCCTGGGCTCGCTCGACATGCTGGCGAAGTCGCAAAAAGACCCGGCGTTCGCGGCGCAGCTCGGCAATGTGACCGAGCGCGTCAAGCAGGGCGAGTCGGTTTCCGCCGCGTTCGAGGCGCAGGGCGGGTTCCCGCTCATTTATACAGTCACGCTGCTTGCCGGCGAGCGCTCGGGCAACCTTGAAGAGGTACTGAGCCGTTATCTCGCTTTCCAGCGCGTGTCGCTCACCTTCCGCAAAAAGCTGCAAGCCTCGCTCATCTACCCGGCACTGCTTATCACGCTCGTCATCGGCCTGTTTGTCTTCCTGGTCACGTTTGTTGTCCCGCAGTTCGCGACGCTCTACGACCAGGTCGGCACAAAGCTGCCCGCGCTCACCCTCGGGCTGCTCGCGTTCGGCAAAGCGGCCCAGCATTACGTTCTGTACGCCGCGCCGGTGGTCGCTTTACTCGGATTTTTGATCTGGCGCTGGTCGCGCACGGCCAAGGGTGCGGACACCATCGATGCGATCCGGGTCAAGATGCCGATTTTCGGGACGATCTGGCTCAAGTACCAGGTAGCGCTGTTTGCCCGCACACTCTCCACCCTGCTCACCGGCGGCTTGCCGCTCGTACCGTCGCTTGAAACCGCGGCCCGGTCCATCTCCTCCTCCCGGATTTCCAAATCTGTATTCACGTCGGTCACCAGCGTGCGCGAGGGCAAGGGGCTGTCCACCAGCCTGAACCGGACCGGCGTTTTCCCCGCCCTCTCGACCGAGATGATCGAAGTCGGCGAGTCCACCGGCGCGCTGCCGCAGATGCTCAACTCAGTCGCCGAGTTCTTCGAGGAAGACGTGCAGACCGCGCTCACCGCCTCGCTCGCGCTCATCGAGCCGGCCATCCTGATCGTGATGGGTGTGGTCGTTGTGGTCATCCTTATCGCGCTCTACCTCCCTATTTTTTCGCTCGGCAACGCGAGCCAGTTCCAACAGCAGCGCCCGTAAAAGGACTCCTCCATGGCCGAAGCTCCCGTTATTCCATTTCCGCTTGAACCCGATGAGACCGCCCACGCCCAAGCACTCGCGCGCCGGTACCGCTGCGATTTCGTCGATTTGAAGAACTTCCGCATCCAGCACGACCTGTTCCGCTCCGTGCCGGTCGACATGATGTTCCGGTACAACTTCGTGCCGATCGAGCAGATGGAAGACCGGCTCGCGATCGCGGTCTCCGACCCGAGCCGGCTCATGCTGCTCGACGAGATCGCAAGCCTTCTCGGGCAGCGTTTGGTCACCAAGGTTGCGACGCTTTCGCAGATCACGGAGCTGCTCAAGAAAACGGAGCAGTCGCAGCGCGTGCTCGACGAAGCGACCGAGGGCCTGACCTTCGACGTCATCTCGGCGAACGATCAGGACGACGAGTCGATCACGATCGAAAAGCTGACGTCCGAAGAGGACATCTCGCCGATCATCCGGCTGGTCGATACGACGATCTTCACGGCATTGGAACGCCGCGCCTCCGACGTGCACCTGGAAACCTACGACGACCAACTGCTGGTCAAGTACCGCATCGACGGAGTGCTGCATCCGGCGATGGCGCCGATCGCGCGCGAGCATCACCAGACCATCCTGTCGCGCATCAAGGTCATGAGCGAGCTCGACATCGCCGAGCGCCGCGTACCGCAGGACGGACGGTTTCGGGTGCGGTACAAGGGCCGGCTCATCGACTTCCGCGTGTCCATCATGCCGACCGTCCACGGCGAAAATGCCGTGCTCCGCGTGCTTGACAAGGAGTCGATGTCGGAGAAGTTCCGCTCGCTCACGCTCGACGTGGTCGGGTTCGGCGAGGACGACCTGCGGCGCTTCCGGCGGTACATCCGCGAGCCCTACGGCATGGTCCTGGTCACCGGGCCGACCGGTTCCGGTAAAACGACCACGCTCTACGCCGCGCTCAACGAAATCAAGTCCGACGAGGATAAGATCATCACCATCGAGGACCCGGTCGAGTACCAAATCCGCGGCATCACGCAGATCCCGGTGAACGAGAAGAAAGGCCTGACTTTCGCGCGCGGCCTCCGCTCCATCCTGCGGCACGACCCGGATAAAATCCTGGTCGGCGAAATCCGAGACCAGGAAACCGCGCAGATTGCGATCAATTCCGCGCTGACCGGGCATCTTGTATTCACGACCGTCCACGCGAACAACGTCGTCGACGTGCTGGGACGGTTTCTCAACATGGGCGTCGAGGCCTATAACTTCGTATCCGCGCTCAACTGCATCCTGGCGCAGCGCCTGGTGCGCATGATCTGCGAACATTGCGCGTACAAGACCACATATGACAACGACGTGCTCGACCTTTCAGGCCTAAATCCGGAGGAGTGGCGCGGCTTCCAATTCACCGAAAGCCGGGGCTGCATCGAGTGCGGCGGAACCGGCTATCGGGGCCGGACGGCGATCCACGAGCTGCTCGACCTGACCGACCCGATCCGCGAGATGATTTTGGACAAGAAGCCGGCGTCGGAGGTGCGCAAGCTGGCGCAGGCCGAGGGCATGCAGTTCCTGCGCGAGTCGGCGCTGGACCGGGTGCGGCGCGGGCTGACGACTCTGAAAGAGATCAATAAGGTGACGTTTATCGAGGCAGGACGCTAGTGGGTTTGCTGGAAAAGCTGCCGCTGCTGATCCCCGGCATTAATCTGCGGCCGGCGCTGGCGTGCGAGCTTTCGCCGCTCGGCGCGCTGGCTGCCCGGCAGGACGCGGAATCGGGCTTGTTGACGCAGTTCGCGCCGCTGCGCGAGCATGCGCTGATCCCGGGTTTGAAGGCAGGCAATGTGGTGGAGCGCGCCCCGGTCGTGGCCGCCGTGCGCGCGGCGGTGCAGGCAGTGGCCGAGCGCGGGCGGACGCTCCC
>CAXTSB010000017.1:25252-41359 GCA_964246845.1 uncultured Acidobacteriaceae bacterium | reverse complement strand
GGACAGGGTATTGCGGTGGACGCCGAGCTCTTCAGCCGCCTTGCACTGATTGCCGTTGTGCCCGGCCAGGACTTGGAGCAGAAAGCGCCGCTTGAAGGCGCGCACCGCTTCCGCATAGGTGATGCCGCCCGCATGCATTTCGGCCACAAGGGAGTCCAGTTCCCGCTTCATGCTTGCTCCTCGCTTTCCGCCCTCACCGCAGCCAACCGCTTACCGCCCGTTCTGCCACGCGCTCGTGGAGGAGCCGCGCGCCGAACCGCACCTTGTCGCGCCAACGCTCCGGGGAGGCAAGGGCGCTGCCCCGTGCCGCCGAAGCGAAATACGGGCCGAGCCGCGAGCCTTCAAGCGCGCCCGACCCCGGCCAAAACGCCAGTAGCACCGCCACCCCGAGTGTGACCACCACGCCGCCCTTCAGGAGGCCGAACGCCGCGCCCAGCAGGCTGTCGGCCCACCCCAGCCCCACGGTCCTGACCAGCCCGCGCAGCAGGCGGCCCAGCAAGCCGGCCGTCAAAGCCGACGCGAGCACGATCAGGAGGAATGCCGAGGCTGCCGCCAGTGCGGGGGAGGGAAGCCAGCCCGTGAACCAGGGCTCGATGCGCCCGTAGTACCAGCTCGCCGCGCCCAAGCCGATAAGCAGTCCGGCGAGCGAGAAAGCCTCGACAAAGATGCCGCGCCGGGCCGCGTGGAGCGCGGACAGGAGCAGGACGGCCAGGATAATCCAGTCCGCGACCCCGAAGCCGGTTGCGCCGAGGCCGCTCACGAGGGCAGCACCAGAGTCTGCCCGGTGAGGAGCCTGTACGCCTCAAGATATTTGCTGAGCGTGCGCTCCACCACCTCGGGCGGCAGCGCGGGTGCCGGGGCTTGCCGGTTCCAGCCGATTTCGATCAGGTAATCGCGCACGAACTGCTTGTCGAACGAAGGCTGCGCCCCGCCGGGCCGGTAGCCGTCGCGCGGCCAGTAGCGGGATGAGTCCGGGGTGAGCACCTCGTCAGCCAATACAATCTCGCCGTCAACCCTGCCGAACTCAAATTTGGTGTCGGCCAGGATCAGCCCGCATTGCTCGGCGTGGGCGGCGGCTCGGGTGTAGATACCCAGGCTCAGATCGCGCAAGGCTTCCGCGTCGGCGGCACCGATGCGCGCGGATACCTCTGCGAAAGAGATATTTTCGTCATGCTCGCCGCCCTGGCTTTTGGACGCCGGGGTGAACAGCGGCTCCGGCAGACGATCGCTTTCCTTCAAGCCTGGCGGTAGCGTAATGCCGCAAAGAGCGCCCGTGGCTTGGTAGTCCTTCCATCCGGAACCGGACAGGTAGCCGCGCACCACGCACTCCACCGGGAACATCTCGGCCCGGCGCACCAGCATGGAGCGGCCTTCGAGCTGCTCGCGGAACTCGGGCAGGGGAGCGGGGAAGCTGGCGACATCGGAGGCGAGCAGGTGATGCTTGACGCCTAGAAGACCGAACCAGAATAGGGAAAGCTGGGTGAGCACGACGCCCTTGCCGGGAATGGCGCTCGCGAGCACATGGTCGAAAGCGGAAATGCGGTCGGTGGCCACCAGGAGCAGGTCCGGGCCGACGCCGTAAAGATCGCGCACCTTGCCGATCCCGAGCTTCTCAACGCCGGGGAGCCGCGTTTCCTGCACTTCCCGCACTGTGCCTCTCCCTGTGGTCGTTCGGGCGTCCCCGCCGCTACCCGATTTTCTGGCTGCCTTCCGGGTTTGTCAATCGCCGCCGCCGGGCGCGACTTTCCCCCGCGGTGGGTGTTTGCTTGGGGCAGGTATGCTCAGGTGATGCGGGTCCGGGTGCTTTTTTTCGGCGTTCTTCGCGATGGGTTCGGCACCCCTGAGCAGGTGTTGGACCTGCCGGACGGCACGAGGACGGCTGAGCTGCTCCACCGCTTGCGCGAGGCCGCTGACCCGTCACTGCGCGAGCTTTGGCCCCGTTTGGCTTTGGCCGTCAACCGTGAGTACGCCCGGGCCGACCGCATCCTGGAGCCGGACGATGAGGTGGCCTTACTGCCGCCGGTCAGCGGGGGTTCCGGTTTGGAGCGCGTTGCGCTGACGCGTGAGCCGCTCCACCATGAGGCTGCCGCCGTGCTGAAGCAAGGGCCGGACGGCGCGTTCGTGCTGTTTGACGGCGTTGTCCGCGACAACACGCGCGGGCGGCAAACGGAGTACCTCCTGTATGAGGCGTACGAGGCCATGGCGCTCGACCAGATGCGGGCGCTCCGCGAGGAAGCGCTGCAGAGATTCGCGGTGCGCGATGTGCTGCTGCACCACCGCCTGGGCCGGCTCTGCATCGGCGAAACATCCGTGCTGATCGCGGTCGCTTCCGCCCACCGCGGGGCCGCGTTTGAGTGCTGCCGCTGGCTGATCGACACGCTCAAGAAAACCGTGCCGGTTTGGAAAAAGGAGTATTTCGTGGACGGCGCTGTGTGGGCCGACGGCGAGCCGTTCCCGGCGGAGCTGCGGCCCGGCGTATGAAGCGCTTTCTGCTGCTGCTCGGACTGGCGGCCCAGGTCGCGTGGGCGCAAAGCGATACGACGCTCAAGGTCCAGGTCCGGCTGGTAAATCTGTTCGTGAACGTGACCGACGCCCACGGCGCACCGGTTGCCGACCTCGTGCAAGGCAACTTCACCATCAGCGAGGACGGCATCCCGCAAACGATCCGGGTGTTTGAAAAGCAGACCAACGTACCGCTTTCGGTTGTGCTTGCGATCGATACGAGCGGTTCCACCCGCAAGGACACCGACCTGGAGCAGCACGCGGGGCACGATTTCGCGCAGGCCCTGTTGGGCAAGCGGGCCGAAAGTCCGGTCAAGAGCGATCAGCTCGCCGTGTTTTCCTTCGACTCGGACGTGCGCGAGGTCACCCCGTTCACCCCGGATGCGCGCCGGGTGGATGCGGGGCTCAAGAACCTGGGCCACGGCCCGGCCACCGCGGTGTACGCCGCCGTGCTGCTGGCCGCGCAGTCGCTCGGGCCCCGGTCGGGCCGCAAGGTATTGATCCTGGTTTCAGACGGCGGCAATACGGTCGGCGGCACCTCGTTTGACGAAGCCCTGGCCGAAGCGCAGCGGGATGACGTCCGCATCTACTCCCTGATCGATACCCCGATTGAGGCCGACGCCGGCCGCGACACCGCGGGCGAGCATGCGCTGATTACCCTGAGCCAGGAAACCGGCGGCCGGGCGCTTTACGTCGCGCAGGACGGGCTCGGCGGCGCGCTGCGCAAGGTGATCGAGGATCTCCGGACGCAGTACCTGCTTGCCTACTACCCGCAGCGCGGAGGGAAGCCCGAGCTGGGCGGCCCTGACGGCTTCCGGGCCGTCAAGGTGACTCTCCAGGATCTGGCGGAGGGCAGCACTGCCCAACCGCATACCCGCGCGGGCTATTATCGCGCGCCCGCTGGGCCGTAAAGGGCCTTACAATAGTGCGCATGCGCCGGTCGCGAGCCACGGGCGAGAGCGGGGAAGAAAGCCTTTACCTTCGCTACCTTTCAGAAAAGCAGGTGCGGGTCGCTGTCAAGCTGCGCGACGGCGAGTGCGTGGAAGGCTGGATCGAGTACTTCGATGAGCGCATGATCCGGTTGACGCGCGAGCCCGCCGCGCCCAATCTTTTTATCTATAAAGAACAAATCCGCACCATCAGCGAACCTGCCCGCCGCAAGGCTGCCAAGGCCTAAAAAGGAGCTGCATTTGCCGCACATACCTACCGATGTGCCCTGGGAGTTTGTCGAGAAAGCCGCGCCTGTCGCTTTGGAGGCCGGCGCGCTGCTGCGCCGCTTCTACAGCGAAGGGGTCCGCACCGAGTACAAAACCGACGTCGACCTGGTGACCGAAGCCGACCGACAGTCCGAGGCGCTGGTGCTGGACCGTTTGACCTCGGCCTTCCCGGACCACGGCATCTTCGGCGAGGAAGGCACGCGGCAGCGCTTGGACGCGGAATACCGCTGGCATGTGGACCCGCTGGACGGGACGACGAATTTCGCGCACGGCTTTCCGCAGTTTTGCGTGTCGCTCGGGCTGGAGCACCGGCCCACGAACACGCTGGCCGCCGGGGTGCTGTATGACCCGCTGCGCGATGAGTTGTTCGTCGCGGAAGCCGGCAAGGGCGCATACCTGAATGGCCGCCGCATCCACGTATCACGTACGCCGCGCTTGGGTGAGGCTTTGCTTGCGACCGGCTTCCCCAGCAAAAGCCGGCACGCGAACCCGAACGCCCATTTCTACCACGAGTTCACCATGCGCTCGCACGGGGTGCGGCGGGCCGGCTCGGCCGCGCTCGACCTGGCCTACGTCGCCGCGGGCCGGTTGGACGGCTATTGGGAGTTCCGCTTGAACCCTTGGGACACGGCCGCGGGCGCACTGCTGGTGCTGGAAGCGGGCGGCACGCTGACGCGCATGGACGGCTCACCCTTCCGGCTTTCGAGCGAGGAGGTCTTAGCCACCAATGGGCCGCTGCTCCGCGAGCTTCTGCCCTTGTTCGCCGATATGTTCGCGGGGCGCGACCTTCATCCCATGCCGACCCCGGCGGAGTTGGCCGCCGCCCGGGTTTGACCGGCGGCAAGCCCCTGCTAAGATGAGAGGGAATCAAGCACTCGGAGACGTTGAAGAACCATGGCTTACGTTATCGCTGAACCCTGCATCGGCACCAAGGACCACGCCTGTGTCGATGCCTGCCCGGTCGACTGCATCCACCCCAAGAAGGACGAAACCGGCTTCGGCGAAGCAGACCAGCTTTTCATCGATCCGGTCGAGTGCATCGATTGCGGCGCGTGCGTCCCGGTGTGCCCCGTGTCGGCGATCTTCGCCGGGGACGACCTGCCGGAAAAGTGGTCGCATTTTGAAGGAAAGAACGCGGAGCACTTCGGGCGGTAGCAGCTTTTGCATAGGGAGGGCCGCGCTCTCGGGCGCGGCTTTTGCCGTTTAGGGTGAGAACCGGGCTTTGTCCGCGAGCATGCGTTTATGAAGAATGCGGGCGATCAGGATCACATTCCCTTGCTGCTGATAGAAGATGACATGCTCCCTGCACTCAAACCGGCGTAAGCCGGGCGACAAGTAGTTGCAAGTACGGCCGATCCCAGGCATTCTCGCCAGATCGGCACAGCATTGATCCAGATGATCGATATAAGTGTCTGCCTGCTCTTCACTCCACACTTTAAGTGTGTAAGAGTGGATCTCCACCAGATCACGCCTTGCTGCCTGGGCATAGCTGTGGGTAGGCAAAGTCTATTGCTGGCGCGCAATGGCGCGCGACTCACGCTTTACGTCCGCGATAACATTCCCTTCAGCAATACCGCTCGCCAGCCCTTCCGCGATCGCGGCGCGCAGCCATTCCAGCTTCTCGCCATACTCTTCATCCTCGCGTGCAAGCAAAGCCAGTGCCGCGCTGATTACCGCATCGCGATCACCGTACCGGCCAAGGCTGATCTGCTGCGCGACAAATCGGTCCTGCTCCTCCGAAAGATGAACTTCAATGCTTGTCATGGGATGAGAGTACAGGATGGCAGGGGCCGGGGAAAGCGCCCTGCCATCACCTCTAGAATTCATTCCACAGCTGCTGGTTGTACACCTCGTGGTGGAACTGTACCTCGCCCGACTTCACAAACGTTCCGAGCAGGCGGGGGCAGCGGTCGGCGGAGGCTTGCTTCAGGTCGGCGAAGCGGCCCTTCACATCTTCCCCGAGCAGCTCGCTGACCCAGGCGGAGCCCCGGAAGTTTTCAAGCGCGGTGTAGATATTATCCGGCAAATAGCGCTCGGCTTGGCGCAGGTTTTGTATGTCGGCTTTTTTGCCTTCCAAGCCGGACTTAAACACCGACAGCAGGACTAAGTAGGGGTTTGAGTCCGGCGCGACTGAACGTACCTCGACCCGCGCGCTTTTCTCGTTGCCGATCGGCACCCGCACCATTGAGCCGCGATCAGTTGCCGAAGCCTTGATCTGGTTCGGCGCTTCAAAGTGCGGGTCGAGCCGGCGGTAGGCGTTCACGCTCGAGTTCAGCAGCAGGCAAAGGTCATTGCCGTAGGTCAGTATGCGGTCGATGAACTCCCAGGCCGTCGAGGACAGCTTTTCCTCGCCCGACGGGTCCCAAAACAGGTTTTTGCCTTCCTTGGTCACGGAAACATTGGTGTGCATGCCCGAGCCGTTCACACCCACCACGGGCTTCGGCAGGAATGATGCGGTCATACCCATCTGCTGCGCGATCTGCCGGCAAACCAGCTTATAGAGCTGGATCTGGTCGGCTGCCGCGACCACCTCGCCGTAGCTGTAGTTGATCTCGAACTGCGAGGGCGCGACCTCCGGGTGGTCTTTCTCGTTCTCAAAGCCGAGCGCGCGCTGCACCTCGGCCGCGCGGTCGATGAAGTCGCGCAGGGGGTCGCCGGGCAGGGAGTGGTAGTAGCCCCCCTGGTTGACATAGTCAAACCGACCGCGCTTGTGAAACAGCCGTTCGGCGTCGCGGCCTTCAAAGAGGAAACCTTCGATCTCATTGGCGGCGTTCAGGGTGTAGCCGTTCTGGTCGAACTGCTTTTGCGCGAAGGTCTTGAGCAGCCCGCGCATGTCGCCCGCGTAAGCTCGGCCGTCCTTGTCGATCACCTCGCCGAAAACGAGTACCTTGCCAGGCCCGAACACATCGGCCGGCGGCCAGTAAAACGCGGCCCAGTCGATGCCGAGGCGCAGGTCGGACTCGCGCTGCGCGGTGAAGCCGCGGATGGACGAGCCGTCGAAGGTCAGATTGTCATAGCTGCCCACGAGAAATTTCTTGTCGTAGTCCAGCATGTGCAGGCGGCCTTCCAGGTCCGAAAACATCACCGTGACGGCTTTGATCCGGTCCTCACCCCTGAGATAAGCAAGCCGCTTTTCGCGGATCTCGTCAGGCGCGACCCGGTTGCGGCGGTCGTTCTTGGCTTGGAGGTTCAGCTTTTCCAACTCAGGGTAGGGGAGGGAAAGAAAGTCGCGCAACTCGGTCAATGTGGAGCTCCCGGTAAAGTACGGCTGCGTTGCCATCCGCCCCGTGAAAGCAAGGCGCACGGGGCAATCCGCTCCGAACAGACTACATGCGCTGATTTTTACCGCCTAACCACATCACCGCTGCTTATCGGCTCCATTGAGGCTGTTTATACCTGTGCCGGCTGAAAACACAAAAGCCGCCCAGTATGGGCGGCTCCGTGTCAGGGCACACTAAATCAGAGTGCGGCAAGCCCCGCGTACGCGATGGCATTCGGCACATCGATCGGTGTGAGCGTCCGCAAGGTTCCGTCCGCGTTCACGGCAAAGACGCCGATTGTATTCGATGTTGGATTGAGGTTGTACAGGTATTTGCCGGTGCCGTCGAGGGCGAGGTCCGTGCTGAAGCTGTTGGTGGGGTTGGATGCCAGGACGGTGTTGGGCATCGCCGACAACGCTCCGTTTGGGGCTACGAAGTACCCTGAGATGTCGCCGGTAACTGTGCTCACTGCATAAGTCCGCTTGCCGTCGGCGGTGAGCACGTTCCAGCAGGTGGCAAGGCCGCCCGAAGGAACGTTGGCCGTGATGGTGGAAAGTTTGCCGGAAGGCAGAATGCTGTAGGACGACACACCGGATTCGACAAACTGCGGCGATGACGAGGCAACGCCAGCGTTGGTGACGATAAGCCGCCCGGCCGGGGTGAACAGGAAGCTGAACGAGCCGGTGCCGGCGCCGAAGTTGTACGTGGCCGGCCCCAAGCTGCCGTCCGGATTGATCTTGTATGTGTCGATGTAGTTGCCGCCGCCCACCGGCAGATGAAGTGCGGGAGCGATGATCTGGGGCAGCTGCTCAATCGCGACCAGGAACTGCCCGTCGGGGCTGATGCCTACCTGGACACCCGCCACTAATGGACCGCTGAGGAAGCCTGTCGCATTTGGGATGCGCCGCAAACGGCCGCTTTCCAGATCAAATCCTGTTATTACGCCCGTCGATCCCTGGTTCAGCACGTACACCCGGTTGCCGCGTTGTGCCACGGAAACAGGCAGCGCGCCGCCGGTCGGGAGCTTTTGCGTGAGAATAAGATCGTCGCCGATGATGCGGAACACGGAAAGCTCCGCGCTGCCGGGGTTGACCGCGAACAGCAAGGAGCGATCCTGGCTGAGCAGAAGCGGGTTTTGCGCCTGCAGCGTATCAGACTGATTCCCGCCGCTGCCGCGCCCGCCGGTGTCGAACCGGCGCGCTTCACGGAACGCTCCGCTCCGATCGCTTTCAAACGCGACGACCTGGTTGCGGTCGCCGTCGTTCGTCATGGTGAAGACCGTTTCGGTCACGCCGTTCCGCGCTGAGTCCGTGGTTGCGGCCGTTGTTTGCGCGTGGACTGCTCCCGTGAAAACCCCCGCCGCCAAGGCGATGCTCATGAAACCGCGTGTTCTGTTCTTCATAGTGTTCCTTTCCGGGTGCCGCATAGCTGCACTTGAGTCCGAGGCGTTCGTGCATGGCTCCCCGGTACAAAAAGCGTCTTGTAGTTTTAGTATACGTGTAAAAAAAAGATACAAATACTATTCAAACATTCGTATATAGGGTCTCGATAAACCAGTGTTGCCCGCGCGTGCCCAGGGGCGGTTCGCGGGCGTTAAGCTTTTTTGGTGAGCCTTATCGCCGCGGAAGCCGTTGTCCTACGCTCCTGGCCGGTCCACGAGGCGGATCAGATTATCTCGCTGTTCACCCGCGAGGCGGGCAAGATACGCGGCGTCGCGAAGTCCGCGTCCAAGTCGCGGCGGCGGTTTGGAGGCGCGCTGGAGCCGATGACGCACGTGATCGCGCATTACGCCGTGCGCCCCCGGCAGGAGCTGGTCCGGCTGGACTCGCTCGAAATCTTGCACTCGCCGCTTTCGACGCCCGCCGACTACTTGCGCGCGGCCGCGCTCGCCTTCTACACGGAAGTGCTGGACGAGATGCTGCCCGACCACGACCCCCACGACGCCGCGTTCCGCTTGGTGGCGCAAACCGCCGCCGAGACCGAGGTGGGCCGGGTGTGGGCGCCGGTGACCTATTTCGCGCTGTGGATGGTGCGCCTGATGGGCTGGATGCCCTCGCTCCACCGATGCGCGCTGTGCCGCCGCGCGTTCGTGCCCGAGGAGCCGGCGAGCTGGAATTCCTTTGCCGACGGCCTGCTGTGCCATGCGAACCCGGCCCACAAGCCCGGTGAATATCTTTTAACCGCAAGCTCGCGCGAGATCGCGGACGCGCTGTTTCACGCGCCGCTGCGGGAAGCCGCCGCGGAGCCCTGGCAGCGCGGCCGCGCGCAGGACCTGCGCCGCTTTCTGATGCACGCGCTGGAGCGCCACGGGGAGCAGCGCTTGCAGTCGGTGACGACGCTGATCCGGCTTGGGGGTTAAGTCGGCTCGACGGGTAAACTGGGTTTTCCCCATGGCGCTTACCTTTCAAGATCTCTTGCTTCGCCTTCAAACTTTTTGGGCCGCCCAGGGCTGCGTGCTGCAGCAGCCGTTCGACATCGAGGTGGGCGCGGGCACCATGTCGCCGGAGACGTTCTTGCGTGTGCTGGGTCCGAAGCCGGTGCGCCTGGCCTACGCCCAGCCCTCGCGCCGGCCCGCGGACGGGCGCTACGGCGAGAACCCGAACCGGCTCTACAAGCACACGCAGTTTCAGGTGATCCTGAAGCCGCCGCCGGGCAATGTGCAGGAGCTGTACCTCCAATCGCTGGAGTCGATCGGCATTGACCTGCGCGAGCATGACCTGAAGTTCGAGGAGGACAACTGGGAGTGGCCGGTGGGCGGCGCATGGGGTGTAGGTTGGCAGGTGATGCTGGACGGGCTGGAGATTACGCAGTTTACGTACTTCCAGCAGTGCGGCGGCATGGACCTGGACCCGATCACGGGCGAGATCACCTACGGCCTGGAGCGGATTGCCGCGTTCTTGCAGGACGTGGACTCGGTGTACGACATCGTGTGGGCGCCGGGCGTCAGCTATGGGGACATGCGCCTCCCCGAGGAGCTACAGCTTTCTGTCTATAGTTTTGAGGCGGCTGAGGTCGCGAAGCTGTGGGAGCACCTGAACCTGTACGAGGGCGAGTGCGAAGGGCTGCTCGCGGGGTTCCGGGATTCGGAGAAGCTCGCGCGCGAGCATGAGAAAGCGCATGAGCGGCTGTTTGATGGCGCTGCCGGAGTGGCGCTGCGCCGCCTGCCTGTGCTGGGCGCGTACGAGTTGGCGCTGAAGTGCTCGCACCTGTTCAACCTGCTGGATGCGCGGGGAGCGATCTCGGTGACGGAACGGGTGGCGGTCATGGCACGCATCCGCACGCTGGTGACCGGAGCGGCGCGGGCGTATGCGGCGCAGCTTGCGGCGTCCTGAATCACCTGTGCTGCTCAATTGCCAGGTGTCATCCTGAGCGAAAGCGAAGGATCTGCTTTCTTCGTCGCTCCGGTAAAGGCAAACAGCAGATCCTTCACTGCGTTCAGGATGACCCGGCTTTGGTAACGGCGCAGAGAGCAGCAACCCCGCCGCGCCCCTCAACTATTCTGGAATCGATGCCTGACCTCGTTTTAGAAATCGGATTGGAAGAAGTACCCGCGCGCATGCTGGCTGCGGCGGAGCGTGAGCTGGGCGCGCGCGTTCATGGGTTGCTAGAGCGTGAACGGCTTCTTACCTCGGAAACCGCGCGCACGAGCTACTCGACCCCGCGCCGCTTGGCCGTGCTGGTGCGCGGCTTGGGCCCGCGCCAGCCTGACGCGGAAGAGCAGCTGACCGGCCCTGCCTGGGCGATTGCTTTCAAGAACGGCGAGCCCACGCCCGCGGCGCATGCGTTCGCGAAGAAAGCCGGGGTGCCGGTCGCGGAACTGAAGCCGGTGGCGACGCCCAAGGGCGAGTACGTTTCCGCGATGCTGGCCCGCCCTGGGCGGCTTGCCGCCGATGTTTTATCCGATGCGCTCGCAAAAGAGATCGCGGCCCTGAGCTGGCCCAAGCCGATGTATTGGCGGGCAGGGAAGCCGGAGCGGTTCGTGCGGCCTGTGCAGTGGCTCGTAGCGCTGCTCGACGGCGAGGTGCTGCCGGTTGAGTTTGCCGGGGTCCGTGCCGGACGGGTCACGTATGGACACCGCATCCTGCACGGGCCGGGGCCAATCACGCTTGAAAACCCGGCGGGCTACGCCGAGGCTCTCCGTGCCGCGCATGTGGAGCCCGATGTGGAAGCGCGCCGCCACTGCATCCGCAAGGAGCTCGACCGCGCGACCCGGGGCGTGGAAGGCGCGCGCTGGCGCGAGGACCATGCGCTGGTCGATACGGTGACGCACCTGACGGAGTGGCCGGCGGTGCTGCTGGGTGGGTTCGCGCCGGAGTTTCTCGCGCTGCCCGAGGAGGTTCTGGTGACCGTAATGCGCGACCACCAGAAGTATTTCGCGCTTGAGGACCACGCGGGCAAGCTGCTGCCGCATTTCCTCACTGTGCTGAATGCCGAGCCGAACGACACGATCCGGCACGGGAACGAGCGCGTATTGCGGGCACGGTTCTCGGACGCGCGTTTCTTTTGGGAGTTCGACCGGCGGACTATGCTCGATGATCGGCGTGCCCTGCTCGCGCAGGTGACTTTCCAAAAAGATCTGGGCTCGTATGAGGCGAAGACCGCCCGCACGCTCGCGATCGCGACGACGCTGGCCGAGGCCGCGGGGGAACGCGGGGCCGTCCTGGATGTCACGGCCTTGCACCGCGCCGTCAAGCTGGCGAAAGTCGACCTGACGACCGAGCTGGTCAAGGAATTCACCGAGTTGCAAGGCATCGTGGGCGGCCTGTATGCGCGCGCGGCGGGCGAGCCGGAAGCCGTCGCCGCAGCCATCTACCACCAGTACCGCCCGGCGGCGGTCGCCGACCCCATCCCGCCGACGACGGAGGGGCAGATTCTCGGCCTGGCCGACCGCATGGGGACGCTGGCCGATCTGTTCCAGCTCGGCCTCGCGCCGTCCGGCTCGCGCGACCCCTACGCGCTGCGCCGGGCCGCGAACGCCGTCATCAAGATTCTTGCCGTTTCCGAGCTGTCGCTCACCATCACGGACCTTCTCGCGGCGGCCTGCGTCGCCTCGGACGCGCCCGACTTGCGGGCATTCCTGCGCGAGCGCCTGGCGTTTTATCTTGAGGACGTGCGCAAGCTGCCGGGCGATGCCGTGGCCGCCGCTCTGAACGCCTCCTACGAGGATATGCCGGATGCCGAGTCTCGCGCCGCGGCGCTTGCGGAGGTGCGCGGTTCGGACGATCTGCTGGCTGTTTCCGCGGCTTGGAAGCGCACGAAGAATATCCTGCGGCAGGCGGCGGAGAAGGGGATCGCGGTTCCGGAAACGGTCGACCCCGCGCTGCTCGCGGACGAGCCCGAGCGCTTACTGTTTGAGAAAGCAGAGCAGGTGATCGCCGAGGCCGCCGACCGGGGCAGGGAAGGCGACTACGCCGGCGCGCTGGCCGCCATCGCGACCTTGCGGCCGCCCATCGACCGGTTCTTCGACGCGACGATGGTCATGGTGGACGACCCGGCCCTACGCGCGAATCGGCTTGCGCTGCTCGGGCGCATCGTGCGGCACCTGGGCCGGCTCGCGGATTTCTCGGAACTCGCCCCGGTATGAGGCTGGGTAGTGCGGTGTTGGCCGCACGGGACAAAAACGGGGTTGCCGCCGCGCTCAGGATAACCCAGGTTCTGCTGCTGTATGCCGGCTTTTTGCCGCCGGCCGGGGCGCAAAACCTCCCGCCGCAGCAGTTTGCCGACCTCCACACATGCAAGCTCGACTCCGGCGCGGTGATCGAGCAGTGCCGGATGGGGTACCGCATCTTCGGCACGCTGAATGCGGAGAAAACAAACGCGGTGCTGTTCCCGCTCTGGTTTACCGGGCACACGGGCGACGTCGGCGCGCTCATCGGCCCAGGACCGGGGCACCTCCTCGATACGAGCAAGTACTTCGTGATTGCGGTCGACCCGTTCGGCAACGGCGTGTCCTCCTCGCCCTCCAACAGCACAGCCCAGCATGGGACGGCCTTCCCGGTCTTCACCATCCGCGACATGGTCCGGGCCGAGCAGCGCCTGCTTACAGGCACGCTTCACCTGACGCACATCCATGCGGTGGTCGGGCAGGATATGGGCGGGATGCAAGCGTATGAGTGGGCCGTCTCCGCGCCGACGTTCATGGACGTCGTGATCCCCATCGTCGCGACGCCGCAGCCTGCGTCCAACGACCTGTTTGTGTGGTCGACCGAGCGGTACGCGCTCGAGCACGACCCCGCGTACATGCGCGGGCAATACAAACAGAACCCACCCCTGCCTCTCGTCACGTACACGCACCAGATGGCGCTTTCCACACCGCGCTTCCGGCTCGACCACATCACGCGCGAGGGTTTCGGGCAGTGGTTCGGGCGCGTGGGCGCGGAGCTGCACCTCGCGACCGACGCGAACGATTACCTCAGGCAGCTCCAGGCCATGCTCGCGCACGACATCGCGCATGGAGGCGACATCTTCGCAGCCGCACGCCTGGTGCGGGCGCGCATGCTGGTCGTCGTTGCCGAGCAGGATCAGATGATCTCGCCCATTCCCCCGCTCGCCTTAGCCCGGCTGACGCACTCGGAAACCCTGGTGCTCGAAGGGGAGTGCGGGCACATGGCCCCGGGGTGTGAGCTTGCGACGATAACAGAGGCAGTGGCAAAACTTCTTGCTCAGCCCTGATTCGTTCATTACGGGTTACCCGGTCAGATTGATCACCACCACGCACCCGACACGCATTAGCATGCAAGCATGCCTGCGCTCCTGTTTTTGCTGGCCGCCGCATTTCATAACCGCACACGGTGTGCCGACATGGTGCTCTTGCCGAATGTCACCGCAGCCACACAGACCGCAACTTACTGCAGGGTTTCCGTTACTCTTCGGCCCGCCCCGAATTCTGAAATTAAGTCCGAAGTCTGGCTGCCCGCGGCTTCCGCGTGGAACGGCAAACTCCTGATGGAGGGCGGAGGTGGTTTGGTCGGCAGCGTCAACCCCGAAGGGATGACGCTTGCCGTCCATGAGGGTTATGCCGGCGCGTCTACTGACACCGGTCACACCGGCAGCGGCGGCAGGTTTGCTCTCCAGCCGGACAAGGTTATCGACTTCGCTTATCGCGCTGTTCATGAGACTGCTGTTGAGGCCAAGGCATTGGTCGCCGCTTACTATGGACAACGCCCGCGCTTGTCTTACTGGGAAGGCTGCTCGACCGGAGGACGGCAAGGCTTGATGTCAGCGCAACGCTACCCGGAGGACTTCGACGGCATCATCGCCGGAGCTCCTGCTTACAACCAGATCGATATATCAGCCTGGCGCATGCGTCTCTCCATGACCGCGCTCAAGTCGCCGCAGTTTGCCCTTGCAGCCGAGGATCTGAAGTTGCTCAATAGCGCAGTAATTGATAAATGCGACGGCAACGACGGAGTGAAAGATCGCATCATCGAGAACCCGCGTGACTGCAAGTTCGACCCGGATGTGCTTAAATGTCGCGGTTTCGAAGCTGCAAGCTGCTTAACCCCACAGCAGTTGGCAACTGTAAATGCCGCTTACACCGACCTGCGGACATCTACGGGCGAACTTATCCAACCGCGCCTTCCCTTCGGCAGCGAGTTGGGCTGGCGTCTTTCAGCTGCCGAACCCGGAGGCATGGACATTGATATCTTTCGCTATCTGGCCAACCAAAATCCCGCTTGGGATTGGCGCAGTTTCGACCTCGAACATGATATTAATCGAGCACTCCTGCATGGAGAAGAAATTCACGCCGTCGACCCGGACCTACGAAGGTTCAAAGTGCACGGCGGCAAGCTTCTTATGTACCACGGCTGGAATGATGGAGGCACGGGCGGTTCCATCTCCGCTTTCAACACTATTTCTTATTATGAGTCAGTGCTGAAGTCCATGGGTCCGAACCAAGGTGATTGGTTTCGCCTTTTTGTAGTTCCCGGCATGAATCATTGTGGAGGAGGAACAGGCCCGAATCGGTTCAACATGCTTACCGTACTTGAACGGTGGCGTGAACGGAACGAGCCTCCGCAAGCCGTCATCGCTGCCAGGATGAATGAGAGCGGGGCTATAGACATGACACGCCCACTTTGCCCATATCCGCAGCGGGTACTTTACAAAGGGAGCGGCAGTATTAACAATGCCGCGAACTTTACATGCTTTGCTAAGGGCAACTGACCAATACAGAACGACTTGAGCGTGATGGTCAGCTGTTCGAAGGCTAGCTGAATCTGAAAAATCAAATCGAGCTGGCAGAAACATATCGGAAACGTTAGGAATCTACTGCTTTGTTCCTCCCAGAAGTGTTAATTGGCAGCTATGGAACGAATGAACTTCCGCCCACCTCCGCGAACGTCAACTGCTCGGCCCGGCTGCCAGTTTCCTCGCGCCAGGCCTCGAACAGCCGGCCGTAGCTGAGGGTCAGCAGGTCGGCTGGCGCCAGATCGAGCGCGCGGGCGATCCGGTCAATCCAATTGTCTGTGCCTTCGAGCTCCGCGAACACGCCGATGGGGGTTTCATCAATCACACAGTGGCCCTCCTCATCCGCGAACTCCCGCCGCCATTTTTCGTAGGCGAACGCCCGCACATAGCCGAGGCGCTCGAAAACGGTCATCAGTGCCGGGCCGTCCTCGACTGCGGTTTCGGTCTCTTCGCGGTGCTTGTGGGTTTCTTGGGGGTCGTGGTCGGGGGTGAGGCGCTTGTGCGTCAACACCCAGCGCTCGCCGTACCGGCGCACCCGCAGGATTTGCCGCTGCGCGCGCAGCGCGTGCTCGGGCGTGTCGAAGAGAACGTTTTGCTCAAAGGTGCGCGGGGTGAGTTCGCGAAAGCCGAGCTGAAGCAGCTTGGCGGTCAACAGGGGTATGTCGGCGACGCGAAACTTGACCTCCACCTCGACTGCCTGGGACATACGGGAAGTATACGGAGCCGATGCGTGGAGAATGGAAGGAATGCGGACCCTGCACCTCGTCGTTCACCCGTTGGACCCGGACCCGTCGATCATCGCCGAGGCCGCGCGCATCCTGCGGCGGGGCGGGCTGGTCGCGTTGGGGCCCGCAACCGGGTACGGCCGGGGGGCGCACGCGCGGGCCCCGGCGGCGGGGGGGGGGCGGATTGGGGCGCAGGGGCGCCCGGCCGGGGGG
>CAXTSB010000017.1:0-25242 GCA_964246845.1 uncultured Acidobacteriaceae bacterium | reverse complement strand
GCTGTGGATGGCGGAGTACTGGCCCGGCCCGCTCACCCTGCTGCTCCCGCGCACGCCGGCTGTTCCTGACGCGGTCACGGCGGGGCGCGCGCGCGTGGGGGTGCGGATGCCCGCGCACCCGGTCGCTCAAGCCTTACTCAGGGCGGTCGGCTTGCCCATTGCCGCCCCGAGCGCCAACTGGTTCGGCCATGTGAGCCCCACCACTGCTGAGCATGTGCTGGCCGACCTGGATGGGCGCATCGATGCGGTGCTGGATGCGGGCCCGTGCCGGCATGGGCTGGAGTCGACCGTGGCGGACCCTTGCGAGGACCCCTGCGTCGTCTACCGACCGGGCGCGGTGACGCTGGAGCAGCTGCGGACGGTTTGGGCGCGCACCGTTGTGTACCAGGCAGCGCCCGACGCCGCACCCCCGAGCGTGCTGCCCTCGCCGGGCGTGGGCCTGCGCCACTATGCTCCCCGGGCGAGGCTGCTGCTTTTTGAGCAGGTTGAGGAGCTGCGGGAGGCGCTCGCCATCGCGCCGCCCGGCACGGGCCTGCTTGCTCCGGAGGGCTTGCTTGCGGCTTTCGTCATTCCTACGCAGGTACGTGTGCAGCCGTGGGGCGTTTGGGGCGATGCCGACGCGCTGGGGCGGGAGTTGTTCGCGGCGCTGCGCGGTCTGGACGCAGCCGGGGTTGAGCGGATCTTTTGTCCGCTGCCGCCTGCTGCGGGCCTGGGAGCGGCGTTGCGCGACCGGCTGATCAAGGCCGCGAAGCCCGGGTAAGTCATGCCGGCAAGTGTCGTCCTGAATGAAGCGGAGAACCTACTCTCCTCGACGCATCGACAAACAGCAGATCCTTCACTGCGCTCAGCATGACAGCTTTAAGGAGTAAGTGTGGAGCAGCGCTCTGACTTAGCCGCTGCCCCGTATGGAATTACTTGGCCGCGACAGCCTGCGGCGGCAGGGTATGCCCGTAATTGATCCGCACCGTCTGGATCATGTACGGGGTAACTGGGACCGTGACCTTATCTCCCGTGACCGGGATGGGCGCGCCTTCCGGCTTTTCCATCAGGTTCACGACTGATGCGCCGGATGCGCCCGGCGGTACGCTTACCGTGACGTTGCCGCCCTTGCCTTCGTACTCAAAGAAGCGCACGACGAGCCCGTCGCCGTCCTCGGCTTTCTTGACCGCCGTAACTACGACATTCTTCGCGTCCACCCCGAAGAACGAGTGCTCCGCCGGCATCTGGCCCGTGTGCGGCTCCACCTGCATGGCCAGCAGCTTGTAGTTGTAGTCATACCCGTGCTCCATGGTGCCCGCGTCCTTCCACGAGCCCGCGTGAGGATAAAGCGCATAGCTGAAATGGTGGTGCTCGCGGTCGGCGTCCGGGTCGGGCCAGGTGGGCGAGCGCAGCAAGGTCAAACGCAGCATGTCGCCGACGCCGTCGTAGCCGTACTTCGAATTATTGATCAGCGAGAACCCGTGCTGCCCGTCGCCGAGGTCGGCCCAGCGCATCGCGGGCACTTCAAACTTCGCTTTCTCAAACGAGTTATTACGGGTGGTCGGACGATTAATGGTTCCATAAGGTATTTCATACGTTGCATTCGGGCTGGATGCCGCGAGCGGAAAAGCCGCCTTTAGCAAGACATGGGTTTCGTGCCAATCTATGTCGTTGGTGACGTCCACTTGGTCCGAGCCGGTATAAAGCGCAATGTCCTGCACGAACTTAGAGCTTTGCCAGTGGCGGGTGACGCGGATGACCGACCGCAGCGGACCCTGCTCCACCAACTTCACTTCATCGGTCATGTGCAGCAGGGTGGGCGGCACGTCATAGGTGCCCGGGTCGATATTCCAAGCGTCGTAATCCTTCGGCGTGTCCTTAAATGCTTGCAGCTCATTGCCACAGCCGCCTGCTTTTAGGGTTTCGAAGTTTGCTTTCTTGTCGAAAAGGGAAATGATGCAGCCGGTTTGCGGGTCTACCGCCAGCTTCAAATTAGCATTTTCCATGGTCAAGCCGGAAGCTTTCACATCCGAGTCGAACTTTTTCTCAGCAGCAATGACATGAAGGATTTGGTAGCCCATGGAAGGGACTGCTGAAGATTGAACGAGTACATGAAAGGTATTAGTCGAACTTTCGTGTCCAACGACTTGCGAAGGTATCACCTTGTTTTTCTCATCCAGAACAGAAACCGTGCTCGCGCCGCCCTTGGGCATCTGCACTTCCACTTCCGCGAGCCCGCCGCGCTCCCACGCAAGCGGGTTGACGACCAGCACCGGCACACCCTCCTTCACCTGTGTATCCACACGGGCCGCAATGGTATCAAGCGAGTCTTGCTTGATTGCGTTTGTTGAAAGGTGAACCCGGTCGTAGTCCTTTTGCGCTTCCTGATAGATTACACCGATACCCGACCCGGCGGCCAAGTCGTGGAACTGATTGAACAGCACTAATTTCCAATCGTCGGTCAGCTTTTGCGCCGGGTAGTCGTCGCCGTCCAACCAAGCAAGCGATGCATATTTCTCCGAGTCCAGCACCCACTCTTCGGCATCGCGCATGTTGCGCTTGTGGTCGGCCTGCGTGGTAAAGACCCCGCGATGGTATTCCAGATACAGCTCATCTTTCCAGGTCGGCACCATGATCTGACCGGCAGGCGGCTCAGGCAACTTCTCACCTTTCGCGAGCGAGGCATAGTTCCAGGTCGGCGAGTTAGGATCGACCTTGGGGCCTACTTTATTGAAATAAGATTGCGCCGTACCGAACTGTTCATCCGGCACGATCTTATCCGGCTTCATCCAGTCCTCGCCTTCATCGAGCATGCCGCGCGTGGGGCCGCCGCCGTGGTCGCCCACTCCGTACAGGTCCATGATCTCAGTCAAGCCAGGCGAGCGGTCGCGCGCGATCGCTAGGTCCTTGCCCAGGCGCGTCACGTCCAGGTTGTCGTTCGCGTAATCATGCGGAAAGTAGGACATCACCTTGCTGCCGTCCGGCGACTCCCACCAGAACAGCTTGAGCGGCAGCTGGTTGGTGTCGTTCCAAGTCATCTTCTGCGTGACGAAGTAATCGATGCCGGACCGCTTATAGACTTGCGGCAGCTGCCAGGTATAGCCGAACGAGTCAGGATTCCAGCCGATGCGGGTGGTTTTACCGTACAGCTTCTGGAAGGTCTGCTGGCCTACAAGGATCTGCCGCACCAGCGACTCGCCGTCAGGCATATTCAGGTCCGGCTCCAGCCACATCCCGCCCACGATTTCCCAACGGCCTTGCGCGATGCGCTGCTTGATTTGGTCGTTCAGCTGCGGGTACTTGTCCGCCATCCACTGGTAGTACACCGCGGCTGAGGCCGAGTAGGTGTACTGCGGGTATTCACTCATCAGCTGCGCGGCGGTGCCGAAGGTCCGCTTCACCGTGTCGACTGTCTCGGTCCATGGCCAAAGCCAAGCCGCGTCAATGTGCGAGTTGCCGGTGACGTGAAAGTCGGCCTTCTGGAGCGCCGGCTTGAGCGCTTCAAGCGTCTGCTTAGACTGTCGAAGCGAAGCGTCGAATGCTTGCTGATTTGCGTTCTGAAGCACCCCGAGGTTTACCTGTTCGATAGCGTTCGCGAGTGTTTTCGCGTCCGGCGAGGAGCTTGGGTCGAGTGATGGAATCAGGTACGCCGCGGTTTGCAGCTCGTCCGCCAGCGTTTCCGGATTCGGGCGGTTCGGGTTGAAGGTGATCTTCAGCTCAACGTCATGAAAGTTCTTGATGTCGACCGTGGGCAGCAGCTTGACCGCGACCAGGACCTTGTCGCCCGGCTTGGCATTGTGGAACAGCTGCACCTCTTCCAAGTCGTCGCCGAGCGCGACCCGTCGGCCGTCGAAATACAGGATTTCCGGCATCGGCCCGTTCGCGTAGGCGCGGAAGCGGAAGCCTACGTCCACACCGGTCAGGTCATAGCCGTCCAGCGTCTTGGGAACTTCAATGGTGCGCCGATACCACACGGCCTGCTTACCTGCTTTGGACTCGGCCCGCACCTCGGACCAGCCCGCGTCGTCATACGAGGGCAGCTCGGCATGGGGAAGGTCGCCCTCATGGATGCGCCACGCTCCGTCGGGCAGCGCGTCCAGCTTATTCAGGCCCGCGATGGTCGCTTTCTGATCAGCGCTGAGCGCGGTTTGGCCGGCTTGCGGGTGCTCCAAAGCAAAGCCCTGCGCGTGCAGGGACCAAGGCGCTGAGACCAGAAGGAGAAGAAAAGGGGCGGCAGGACGGAAATAGCGAACCAAGGGTGCTCCTTAAAGCGGGACCTGAAATCGTTTCCAAAACGGTCGGGGACGCCGCACCATCGGTATACCAGATTGCCGCCGAATTTTCCTAGATCCTCCACCTCCAACTCCGCGTGCGTGCTCCAACTGGAGCTGCAATCCTTGCCCGGCAGGGATGACCTGTGCCTCGGTCGACGCGGGAGTTGACGACCCGCATCGCCGCTGGACACTCTGCTGTCCGCAGCGGATGCGCCCTGACGCGGGCAGGGAAGCTCCGCTTGCAGCTGTATTGGTCAACAGGCCTCCAGGTTTGGAACGGGCAGCGGACGGAGGAAGCGGATTTTCCGTGCAATCCGGACTTCTTGCTCGATAATTAAGGGTGCAAGCATCGCTTGGCCCTCCAATGCGGCCAGCTCGCAAGCCTCTTCGCCGCAGGTAAACATGCCCGGGTCTATCGCCGTCTTACAAGTCATGCATTGTGCTGCTGTTCGCCGCCCCAGCATACGATTTGCTCCTTTGAAGGGCATATCGGCGGAAAAGCCGGAAACGTGAAGCGGGGTTGAGATTTCTTATTCGAGCTGAACCGGCGGCGCGGTGCGAATTAAACCAGCGGGTAATCGGAGCGGTTTTAGGCAAGCATGTGAAAGGTCCACCTTGTAATGAAGCAGGCATCCTCCTGAAGAGGACCACAATAGAGGATCTACGTTCCGCTCAATAGGTTGAGAGCAGATTCATCACTTTTGTTCAAGGTCGGTCATTCGCTCTTCAAGCAGCTCTACCCGTTCCGCAAGGCTGTGGACGTTGATTTCAAAAACTTTCATGCGGGCGCTCTGAGGCACAGCCCACTTGCGAAACTCTTTTAACAACGTGGTCTCGGTCTGCTCGATGCGTTCGATCATCTCCATCCGGGAACCCTCGATGCGCTCAATCATTTCCGTCCGGGTACCTTCGATGCGTTCGATCAGTTCGCTGCGTAGCTGTGCCAGATCCTCTTTCGTCACCGCTTCCATGACATCCTCCGCAAGAATCATAATCCAGCCTGGCCGCGCATTTTTAAGTTGAAGCGGGAGCTGCGTACCGGGACGCAGCGCTGTTCAATCATGTCTGATAATGTGCATTCTGTTGCGCAAGCAACAGAATGGGACGTGTGTCCGCGTCGACGACCCGGACAGCTTCGTCTGCCGTGCAGGTATGGCAAGACCGCCTTTGTATTTTCATGCTAGCCTGATTTCGTTTGAAACTCGGTACTCCCGCTGCGAGATGCTGATGGCTGTCAATTTCCTGTGGTTTCGATCTGCATGCGCCTTTCTGGCTCTTTCTACCTCGGCGGCGGCGCAAGCGGCCCTACCGCTGCCGGGATGCGAAACCGATCCCGCCGTCACTCGTACTCTCAAGAGCGAGCTCGACCAGAGTAGGCTCGACAAGCTTCCGTTTCAGGACCGCTTGGCTCAACAGCGAGCTATCCTCCATCGGCTGATTGCGGAACACCCGCGTGAACTCGAGTCATACACCCGGCTTGCCGACCTCATCCGCAATGACGCGCCTGACGAATACCCGGCATTGCGCGCGCAGCGCATCGCCTATGGAAGGCAGCATCCTGAGGATCCGCTCGCCGTTCTGCTGGAAGCACGGGCGCTGCTTGGTACGAATACACCGGAAGGCATGCGCCTGCTGGAACAGTTGCGCGTGCAACACCCGGCTTTTGCTTGGCCCGCGCTCACCCTGGCAGGTTTGTACTTTGAGGGCGCGCATCAGGACGAGGCTAAGGCCAAGCAGAACCTGGAAGCCTTCTTCCATGCCTGCCCTGCCTCGACAGACCGCGCCGCACAATGGTGGCTCACCCACGATGCGCCGCTCGGGCAGCAGGTAGACCGGGCTGTCGCCGCGAAAACCCGCTTGCGCCTGGCGCGCGAAACCGATCCCGCGCAGTTGCTGGATTACGGCGATCTGTGGAGCCGCGAGTTCCGCATTCACCCCCCGACGGAGTACGGCCAAGTCCGGATGCAGATCACCGCGGATGTGCGCCGCCTGCAAGCGCTCCAGCCAGGGGGTGACGCACCGTTCCAGAAAATGCTGATCAACGGCCTGAAGCAGAGCGAGGCCGGAGAAGCCGCTGTCACGGCAGCCGAGGACCGGCTCCTGCGCGACCACCCTCACTCAAACGAAGCTTTCTCGATTGTGCAGGCCCGTTGGTCGGAGGCGCATAAGGAGCCCGAAGATCAAAGTGACGCAGCGGCCTGGGCCGCCTACCATCGGCAGCACCGCACGGCGATCAAGAGCTGGATTGCCGCGTACCCTGACGACAGTTTTCTCCAACATGACCAGTGGTTTTTCGAAGTTTATCTGGACGACACGGTCCCGCCATCGGAAACGCTTGCCGCCGTGGACGGTTTTCTACGCAGCGGCGCGGTCTACGACGGCCCTGCCTGGACCGGCTATTACGATCAGTTCGCCGCGGACCTTCTCATTGACCGCGGCCTCCAGCCCAGGCGCGCCCTCGAACTGCTGCGGCAGGCCCAGCTTGCGAACAGCCGGCAGCAAGCTCTGGCCGCTGAGAACGACGACCTCTCCCCCAAACAGGTACAGGACAGTGCGGAACGCAATGCGTCCACGAACCAGGAGGTAAACGGTTTAATCTTGCGTGCGGCGCTGGAGGCGCACGCGCCGGCGGAAGCGGAGCGTCTGCGCCCGGCGGTGGAAGCAAAAGCGCCTGAAAGCAAGAAGCTGCTTTCGGAGTATTGGGCTAACCGCGCCCGCCTTGCCGCGCTTGACCGGCACGCCGATGCCGCGCTTGTGGACTACCAAAAAGCCATGCAGACGCGCACTGAGCCGCCGAAATCGTACGGGGGCAAGTTGAAGGATGAGCTTGCGGACGAGGCGCATGCGGTATGGAAGGCGCAGGGCCGCTCAGAGCTGGCTTGGGCGGGGTGGAAGCAATCCGTCGCGGGCGCAGCTGATACCGCAAACAGCCAGGGCCGCTGGGAAAAGCCCGACAAGCCCCTGCCCGCTTTCGAGCTCGCCGACCTTTCGGGCAAAACCTGGCGCATGATGGACCTGGGCGGCAAGGTTGTGCTCATCAATATGTGGGCGACCTGGTGCGGCCCATGCCAAGCCGAGCTGCCCCACCTCCAGCGGTTCTACGAGAAATACAAGAACCGGGCCGACCTGCAAATCTTGACACTCAACATGGACGAAGATCTGGGTCTGGTGCAGCCGTTTCTCAAGAAGAAAGGCTACACATTCCCGGTACTGCCGATGTATCAGACGAGCGTGCCCATTCCACCCGGCATCCCTCAGAACTGGATCATCGACGCAAAGGGCGTTTCGCGGTTGACCCTCCTAGGCTACGGCCCGGGTACCGACCAGGAGTTTGAAAGCGATATGCTGGCGCGGGTGCGCGAAGCCGGAGGTGCTCTATAACGCATCAGACGTATCTGTATGCCGAACACATTCGCACCTATCCTGCTGCCCGAACTCGAAGCCGAACTGGCCAAAACCCGCAAGGTTCTCGAGCGCGTTCCCGACGGGCATAACGATTTCAAGTCCGCCGAGAAGTCCACGCCCCTCAGCCGCCTGGCCGGCCACACGGCCGAGCTTGCGGGCTTCGCCGCTGTTTTCCTGACCGCTCCCTCACTCGACATGGGCACGCCGGAGGACCCGCGCAAGATCCTGCGCATGGAAACGCGGGACAAGCTGCTCCAAGACTTCGAGCAAGCAGCAGCGAGCGCGCTGGCGGCGCTCAAGGAGATGAGCGATGAGAAGTTCCAAGAAACTTGGACCATCAAGCGCAAGGGTCAGCCCGTGTTTACGCTCACGCGCTATATGTCATACCGCAACATGGCGCTGAACCACATGATCCACCACCGGGCGCAGTTGGGCGTATATCTTCGCCTGCTGGGCGTGCCCGTGCCGTCCACCTTCGGCCCGACCGCGGACGAAGCGGCCTGAGCCGGCTTCATCGCCCGTGCTAGCCGCGTGCTAGCATCGAGGCCATGCGCGTCGCGATTTCTGTTGTGCGTCCGTTCCACACCGTGAAGATGGCCCATGCGCTGCGCAAGCGGGCCGAGGCGGTGGACATCTGGACGACCGCGCCGCGCCGCTATTTTCACGGGCTGGACAGCGCGGTCGGCACGCACCTGGTGCCTGCACCGGTCGAGATCTTTGCCCGCGTGTTCCGCGCCAAGCTGGTTCCGGAGGCATTCCAGCGCGGCATTGTGTGGTGGGACCGCATGGTGGCCGCGCTGCTGCCGCGCACCGATGTGGTGATCGGCTTCGCCACGCAAGCTCTGCACACGGGCGAGGCGACCCGACGTCGCGGCATGCACTTCGCGCTCGACCGCGCCTGCCCGCATACCGACTTCCAGCAGAACCTGATCCGCGAGGAAGCCGAGAAGGTCGGCGCTGCTTTCCATCCCGAACCGGCTTGGTTCCGCGAGCGGCAGCTTGGGGAGTACGAGGCGGCGCACACCATCCTGGTGCCCTCGCGCTACTCCGCGTGCACCTTCCCGAAGCACCTCCAATCGAAGCTCTTGATCGCGCCGCTGCTCGGCCGCGCGCAGGCCTGGGCTGAGATCCGCACGGAGCGCAACACGCCGTTTACGGTGGGCGTTTTGGGCGGTCATCCGCTGCGCAAGGGCTACCTTTACCTGCTGGAAGCTTGGCGCAAGCTCGCCCTGCCCGATGCGCGCCTGCTCATCCGCACTTCCGGCGACTTCATAGAGTACCCCAAGCTTGCTGAGCTTCTCAGAGCAACGCCGAATGTCGAGATCATCGAGTACGTTCCTAAAATTTCGGAATTCTATCGCCGGTGTGACTTGTTTGTGCTGCCCAGCATGGATGACGGCTTCGGCATGGCTTTATTCGAGGCCATGGCCAACGGCGTTCCGGCCGTCGCGACCCGCAACTGCGGTGCTTCGGAGCTCCTGACCGACGGGGTGGACGGCTTGCTGGTCGACGCGGGCAGCTCGGAGCAGCTCGCGGCCGCGATCGAGTCCATATACCGGGACGAACCGCGCCGCCAATCCATCGCGCGTGCCGGGCAGTCCACGGTCGAGCGCATCTCCGCGTCCACGTTGTATGAGGACGCGCTCGCGGCGCTGCTCCAACCGTTAAAGGCACCCGCCGTCGCTTGAATCATCGCTTCTTCACCGACCACACGTATACCGGAGGTGAAGGGCCGCGTGAGCTGCCCCCGCCGCCTTGGTCTTCCGCGCTCCCCGCAGAGTTCCGCTATCCCTACGACGCGCTCGAGCATGCCCTGCCCTCCTTGCGCGCGCAAAACCTGCGCTTCTACATCACCAAGGAAGCCTATGCCCTGCCCGCTTACGGCCGCGACGTGGTGGCCGTCCTGCTCCAGGAGGAGCGCTGCAAGGCCCCGGTCTACGGCCGCCATGTGCGGGCCGTCATCCGCAACCTGCACTCGCGTCCTTTCTTAGGCTGGCGGCCGCACCTGCCGCTCACCAAGCTGGAGGTTGTCTTAACATTTGAGTACGCCCGCGACTGGTACACAAGCCTGAAATCCCGCCGCGCGCTCGCACGTCCGCCCGCGGCATGGGGTGCCCCGGTGCGGCGCGATCCGGTCACGATTCCCATTCCGCTCGGCTATCACAGCCAGGTCGAGCTGCCGCAGGTGCCCATGGCCGACCGCGCGCTCGACTTGTTTTTTTCAGGCCAAGTCACCGAGCACATCCCTGCCGGCAGCTACAAGCACTGGACCTCGACCTCGAAGATAGAAGCGCGCCGGCAGGTGTGGGCCGCTTTGCGCGATCTGCAAGCCGAGGGCAAATGGCGCATGGACCTGGGCGATGCGGCGGCAGGCTCGCGCGAGGCCGCCGGCTCCGGGTATTCCGAGAAAATGATGCAGTCCCGGCTCTGCATTGCCCCGCGCGGCTCCATGGCCGATACGTTCCGCGCGTTTGAAGGGCTGCGCGCCGGCTGCCTGGTGGTCGCGAACCCGCTGCCGCGCGATCGCTTCTTCTACCCCGGCGCGCCGGTGCTGCTGGTCGACCACTGGCGCGAGGTCGGCGGCATTCTTAAGAAATATGCCCGTGATTTAGCGGCTCTCGAAGATTTCCGCGCCCGCGGGCTGGCCTGGTGGAACGAGCATCTGCGCCCGGAGGTGATGGGGGCGTACTTGGCTCAGGAGCTGAACGCTGCCGGGGATTCCCTGCTTTGAACCTCACTCTAACCCCGCCCCGCCAGCGCCGGCACCCGGGCGGCCAGCTTACCCCACAGCAGCGCCCGCAGCTCGTCCACCTGGAAGATCCAGTAGCAAAACGCGGTCAGCACCAGCGTGGTCGCGGTGGCGAACAGCCCCTGCATCAGCCAGGGCACCGAGCGGATATGCAGGATCGGCCAGCCCAGCACGAGCGTGCACACCGCCATGATCGCGAGCATCTGGTACACCGGCTTATGGTCGAGCACGGCTTGGCCGGCGAACAAGCGGTCGTTCAAGTGCAGCAGGTAGAACAGCTGTAGGGTTTCCGACAGCAGCCACACCAGAAGATAACCTTGCACGCCGAGGATCGGCATCAGCGGGATCGATAAGAGGCTCGTCATGCCGTAGGCGAGCAGGGTTTGCCAGGAAATCTGCTCCACCTTATTGGATGAAAACTGGAACTGGTACTTGTGCTCCTTGATGGACAGAATCGAGATGGTGAGGCCGAGGGAGATGCAGATGCCGGGCCGGAACAGCATACCCTTGTGCAGCCATATCTGCAGCAGCAAGGGAGTCGCGAGCATGGAGCCGAAGGTGATCGGCGGGGTCATAAGGAGGATCACCCGCTCCGACAATGCATACAGTTTGTGCAGCTTCAGCCAATCACGCTGGCCGTAGATCAGGGTGATCTCGGCGCTGAGCGAATTGGTGACCAGGTATAGAAGGCGTCGGCTGAGCGAGTACACCGTACGGGTGACGTTGTAGGCCACTACCACCGTCGGACCGAGCAGCCTTTGCATCAGGATGACCGGCACTTGGTAGGCAAACAGGTTGGAAGTGGCAAGCAGCATGTAATGCCCGCTGGGCCGCAAGATCGACCCGAACGAGCCTGCCCGCCAATAGCGCAGCGTCGGGCGCAGGTCCGGGCAGCGCCGCGATGAATCGACGGCGAGCACGAGCGCCATGCCCAGGGTAACCACGAGCTGACCACCTGCAATGATCCAAAACGGCTGCCGCGTAAACACCAGGCCCGCGATCGTAAACATGCCTAGAAGCTGGTTCAGATTGCCGAGGTGCGCGCCGCGGTGCGCCTCGCCGAACACCATGTAGGAGCCCGAAAAAAAGCCGAACAGCATACTCGCCATCACCTGCATACCCAGCAGATACAGCGTGATGCGCGCATCGGTCAGCGGAACGGAAAGGTGCAGCCACCGCGTGATCGGCACGGAAAACACGGCGAGTAGGAGCAAGCCGGCCAACGCAAAGGCACCCAGCAGGATGCGCAGCCCCGCCGATTGCAGCTCCCGGCACTCCTGCTTTTCACCCCGGTTGTAGTGGATCGTCATCTGCATCGTTGTGTACGTTTGCAGACCGTAGTTGAAAGTGGTGAGATAGGAAACCGAAGCGCTCAACGCCAGCCACTGCCCGTACAGGCTCGTGCCCATAAAATGCAGAAACGTGGGCGGCAGCAGGAACTGCTGCAGCATGGTGACCAGCTGGTTGGCGTTTTGCGCGGCGAACAGCTTGGCGATCCGGGCGAGGCTCATTGGTCCCTGTCGGTGCGGTGCGGTTGGAAAGGCAGAGTCAGGAATGCAAGTATGCCGCCGGCCGCGGCAGGTTCCTTCCCCACCGCTTGCGCCGCTTACATCTTATAGCGGCCCAGGTCCTCATCGTTCAGGTTTTCGAGCCAGCTTTTCAAATCTTCCGCGCTTGCCTGGTCGGCGGGGCTCGGAATCACCTTGGCAGTGCGCAGCACGTCCTCGTTGACGAAGATGGGGCAGTCGGAGCGGAGCGCGAGCGCCAAGGCATCCGACGGCCGGGCATCCACCGCGACCGTTTCCCCGCCCTGCTTGAGCCAGATCAGCGCGAAAAATGTATCGTCCCGCAGCTCGGACACGACAACCCGGTCCACGGTTGCATTCAGCCCGTGGATCATGTTGCGGAGCAGGTCGTGCGTCATCGGGCGCGGGGTCGCGGCTTTTTCAACCTCGAGCGCGATGGCGCTTGCCTCAAAAAGGCCCACCCAAATCGGCAGGACGGTGTTCCCTGTCGCGTCCTTCAGGATTACGATCGGCTGCTGCGTGTTGGGGTCCACCATCAGGCCCCGAATCTTCATTTCGACGTCCATGCGCGGCCCCTTTCGACCATTTCTCCCGCCAGGCTGTTCGGGAAGCTTGCCGTCACCCTCGCCTGCACATACGAGCCCGAAGCCGGCGCGATCAGCTGCCCGGTGGTGAAATTGAGAGTTTTATTTTGCGTGGTCCGCCCCGGAATCTGCCCGCGCACATTCACCGATCCCTCCACCATCACCTCAAGCACCTGCCCGAGATGCCGCGCGTAGCTTTCCCTTTGCAGCTCGCGCTGGCGGTCCAGCAATACTTGGAGCCGCACCGACTTTTCTTCGTCCGGCACGGAGTCGGCCATGGTCAGAGCCGGGGTGTTCGGGCGCGGCGAGTACTTAAACGCGAACACCGCGTCATAGCTGACTTCGCCCAGCATCGTCACCGTTTCCTCGAAGTCCTGAGCCGTTTCGCCCGGGAAGCCGACAATAATGTCCGTCGACATGCTGATCTCCCGCCGCGCTGCTTTCATCCATGCGATGCGCTCGAGGTACCACTCGCGCGTGTACTCCCGGGCCATGAGCTTGAGGACCCGCGAGGAGCCTGACTGCACCGGCAAGTGGACGTGATCGCACAGCGCGGGTACGGCATCAATGGCTTGGACGATCTCGCGGGTAAAATCCCGAGGGTGCGAGGTGGTGAAGCGGACGCGCCGGATGCCCTTTATTTCGCCGACAGCCGCGAGCAGCTCCGCGAACGTCCGCTTCCCTTCCGGGTCGCGGTAGGAGTTCACATTTTGGCCGAGCAGCTGAATCTCGGTGTACCCAGCGTCCGCCATCTGCATGGCTTCGAGTAAAACGCTGGTCGAAGTGCGCGAGCGCTCCTTGCCGCGTGTGTACGGAACTACGCAGTAGGCGCAGAACTTGTCGCAGCCTTCCACGATCGTGATGTAGCCCCGGTGCCGGTTCCCCCGCGCCGTGAACTCCGTGACGAAGGTTTCGTCCGTTTGCCGGTCGTCCAGCCCCGTCACTTGCCTTGCGCCGCCTTCAAGCCGCCGGAGCATTTCGGGCAGCTTGCGGTAGCTCGCCGAGCCGGAAATAAGCGAAACATACGGGGCGCGTTCGAAAATCCGCTCGCCCTCCTGCTGGGCGACGCACCCCAGGACGCCGAAGCGCACGCCCTGCTTGTGGAGCTTTTTGTGGTCGTTCAGGCGGTTGAAGACTTTTTGCTCGGCCTTGTCGCGGATCGAGCACGTGTTGTACAGCACCAAGCCTGCTTCGGCCTCGTTTTCAACCTGAACATAGCCCTCGTGCTGAAGCGTGCCGACTACTTTCTCCGAGTCGTGCGCGTTCATCTGGCAGCCGAAGGTTTCGAGATAAAACGTCTTGGGCTGGGTTGCGGACATCGTGACCCCATCATACCAACGCCCCGGCTCGCATAAGCTGGAACTGTCGTTATGAGCAGTCAGCCTTCAATCCGAAAGCCCTTACAGTTCGACGCGCAACACAACTGCTTCGGCTGCGGGGCGCAAAACCGCATCGGGATGCGCCTGCGCTTCACGGTCGATGAGGCCGGTACGGTGCATTCCGCCCTGCGCTTCCCCAAGCGCTTCCAAGGGCCGCACGGATTTGTGCACGGCGGGGTGATCGCGGCCATGCTCGACGAAGCCATGAGCAAGGCGATTCACGCCGGTACCGGAGCATTCAAGATCATGGCGCTGACCCGGCACATGGAGACGGAATACCTGCGCCCGACCCCCTTGGGTATCCCACTCTCGCTCACCGGCAGGCAGGAACGCACGGAAGGCCGGAAGCTGTTCTGCTCCGCTCTGCTTTGCGACGCCAACGGCCGGGTGCTTGCCCGCGGTAAGGCGCTGTTTATCGCCGTGGACCGCTCCCCCGAGCACAAGCACTAAGGGCCGGAATCATGTTCCCAGGGCAGCTCTAAAGTCACGGTACTTAAGTACTGAACGGCATTAAAGTCTTGTTCCGCGTGTGCCGATAACAGGTACACAAGGGAAGACCATGCCTTCACTGCTCCCCCGCACCGCTCGGTTTGCCGCGTTCGTTCTTGCTGTTGCCGTCAGCCTGCTGCACCCAGGATTTGCGGGCGCCCAGGCTTTGTCCTCCGCCACGGACCGTGTGCTTTTGCCGGGCAACATTCACCCTCTCGCCCAGGGGCGTTTCGCGGCGGGGCCGGTAGCGCCCGCGGCGCCGACCGGACGCTTGCGCGTTTTGCTCAAGCGCAGCCCGGCCCGGCAAGCAGCGCTGGACAGCCTGCTCGATGCGATGCGCGACCCGCGCTCACCCCAATACCATCAATGGTTGACGCCGGAAGAGTACGGCGCGCGCTTCGGTGCGTCGAACGCGCAGATCGACACGGTTTCCGCGTGGCTGCGGTCGCAGGGCTTTGCCGTCAGTCGGGTACCCGCGGGCCGGATGTATGTGGAAGCGTCCGGGCGCATGGGGTACGTGGAAAGCGCATTCCACGCGGGGCTGCACAGCTTTACCGTGGATGGCGTGACCCGCCTGGCAAACTCAGCTGAACCTTCCATACCCGCGGCGCTCGCGCCTATGATCGCCGGCATCGCGCCGCTCAATGACTTCCCCGCCCGGGCGCAAGCGCATACCGTGGGCTCGCCGATGCGGGTCGGAGCCAAGCCCTCCCCTCTTCTGTCCAACCCGCAAGATGGAACAGTCTTCGTCACACCCGCTGAAGCAGCAACAGTTTATGACGCACCGAATGCCTTAAATCGAAACTTCAGCGGCGGAACGGAACGGAGGGGGTCCGGCGTATCGATCGGAATCGCCGGGTACTCCGATCTCGCGGCAGAGGATTACTTAAACTACCGCAGGCAGCTGCTGCACGAAGCCGACCCGCCCGCGGCCAATCTGGTCGTCGACGGCATCGACCCCACCGTTCTCGACCAACACGACGGGCAGGTCACGCTCATCGCATCGGAGATCGCCTCGGGTTTGGCCCCGGGCGCGAATCTATACGTCTACTCCAGCCAATCCGATCTGCTCGAAAGCGGCCTCACGAACGCGGTGATTCGCGCGATCGAGGACAACAAGGTCGACATCCTGGAGCTCAGCTACAGCGTCTGCGAACTCGCCCTCGGGGCCGGCGGCAATGCCGAATACAACGAGCTGTGGGAGCAGGCAGCGGCGCAGGGCATCACGGTCGTAGTCGCGGCGGGCGATGGAGGCAGCGCCGGCTGCGATGCGGGTGCAGCGGCTGCCGCGGGCGGTTTGGCCGTCAACGGGCTCGCTTCCTCGCCCTACGCGCTGGCCGTCGGCGGGACTGACTTCGACGTAATCTCGGCTCAGTTCCGGCCGTATATCGCGGACCCGAACGCGCCTCCCTACCAAGCGACCTTCGCGGGCTACATTCCCGAAGCTGTCTGGAACGATGCGGTCGGCAACAACCCTCCTGGCGGTTTTGCAAGCAACGTCACGGCCCCGTATGGGCCGTTGGTGGCGGCCGGCGGGGGCGGTGCGAGCGCCCTTGCCTTTTGCGTCGGCGGCTATGCGCCGGACGGCAGCTGCCCAACCCTCACCGGCTATCCCCAGCCCGCCTTCCAAGCGAACGCAGCGCCGGGGCGCGCAACACGCACCCTCCCGGATGTCGCGGTCTTTGCCGGAACGCACCGGCAGTACGCCGCGACCTGGGCCGTCTGCTCGGACACAGCGGTCGCTCAAGCCGCGCAGCCAGTCAGCGAGTGCGTCCCAGCGGCGGACGGCAGCTTTTCGGTAGAGGGCGCGGGCGGCACCGGCACAGCCGCGCCTGCCTTTGCAGGGATGCTCGCCGTCCTGCTGGAAGCTGAGCGGGCAGCGCGGCCCGGCTTGGAAAGGCTTGGAATCGCCGCGAACGGGCTGTATAACCTGGCCCAAACCAGCCCAAGCGCCTTCCACGACATCACGGTCGGCAATAACTCCGTCCCCTGCACCCCCGGCTCTCCCGACTGCGCCGGCAATGGTTTCCTGGCTGGACAGGATGCCGGCCCAGGCTACGATCTCGCCAGCGGGCTCGGCAGCGTGGACCTGAGCGCGCTCGTCGCTGCGTGGCCGTCGATCACGTATACGCCGACCACCCTTGCACTGACGGTGAACAACACAGCGGGTCCGATCACCCTGAATCACGGCGACCCGGTTGAGTTTGAAGCCGCGGTCGACCCGAGCACGGCTGCGGGTGCGGTCTCGCTCCAGGGAGGAAGCGGCCCCGGAGGGCTTGCCGTCAATGAACGAATCCAGTTAAACGCCGGGACTGGTTCCCTTTCCACCCACAAACTTCCCGGCGGCACCTACTCCATCCAGGGCTACTACGCGGGTGACGCCACGCATGCGGCCGGTACCTCGGAGAACGTCCAGGTCACAATCCGTCCTGAAGACAGCATCCTGAACACGTACACACGGCTGCAAGACCCCGTTACGGGAGCAGTCAGTTCCATAGCGGGCGCAATCCCCTACGGCACATACGGCTTCTTCTACGTGGAGCCTGTCAGCCGCGGCGGTGACTCCAACGGGCCTGCCACCGGAACTGTGAACCTGCTCAACAGCTCCGTGAAGCTGGACGCCCCCGGTTCGCCCAGCGCCCAGCCGCTCAACAGCGTCGGCCGGGCCGCCTACCCGCTGGACCTTTACCCGCCCGGCGTTTACCAGCTCACCGCAACGTACGGCGGGGACGCGAGCTACGGGCCAAGCGCCACCCCAACGCCCTTGACGCTCATTATCGGGCAGGCCCCGACGAACCTCTCCGCGCAAAGCTCCGCGGCTTCTGTCGACGTTTCCGGCGCGGTCACCATCACCGTGGTCCTGAGTACGCAGAGCACAGGCCAGTACCCTTCCGGCCCGGTTGTTTTGACGGCCAACGGCAAAAACTTTCCCGGCACAATCCAGCAGTCGCTCGCGCCGGGAAATCTCGATGTCGAGACTGCCGTTTTTCAGGTTTCCGCCTCCGCCCTCGTACCAGGATCGAATCTGTTCAACGCGGCTTATGCGGGCGACACTAACTACACCGGCTCAAGCGCGACACTTACCGTGAACGTGACCGGAGCGCCCGTACAGCCCGCTTCTTTCAGCATCACGGGTCCGTTCAATGGCATCACGCTCCCAAGTTCAGCTACAAGCGTCACCGGAGCCGTGACCCTTCAGGCTGTGAACGGCTTTACCGGAGCGGTCAGTTTGTCGTGCGCCTGGAAAGACGGCCAGTCGGTCGGCAGTGCGAAATGCGCCGTGCAAACTCCCGTGAACCTTTCCGCGAACGCAGCAACCGCGGTGGTGACCATCACAGCGACGCCCCCTCCCTTCGACCCGAACGCGCCGAGGACAACCACGCGCATGCAGAAGCGTGCGGCAAGCGGGTTTGAAGGCGGGATCGCACTCTGCTCACTCCTGCTGCTGACCAAGCCGGTGCGGAAGCGCTTCGGGCGCACACCGCTTCTCGTCGTAGCTGCCGCGGGCCTGCTGAGCGCAATCGGCTGCGGCGTTCAAATCACGGAGGGCACAACGCGGCAGGACGGCATCTTCAGCGCTGTGATCACCGGTACGAGCGGCAGCACCACAGCAAAGACAGAGGTGCTCGTCCATATTGAATGAACACTGCCGCTCAGCTCTTGGCCGACGTCCTGGCGGGCAGCAGCAGGCAAAGCAGGGCGGCAAGCAAAGTGCTGCCCGCCATGGCCAGAAGGCCCGGCGTAAAGCTGTGGGTGGCGTCCCGCAAGCGCCCGGTCAGGGAAGGTCCGATCAAGCCGCCGACGCTGCCGACCATGGTGATGACGGCGACGCCGCCCTGCGCCGCCCTGCCGCCCAAAACCCTTGTGGGCAGAGCCCAGAAAGGACCCATCAGTCCCCAAAAGCCGACCGCGGCCAGCGTGAACGCGCTCAATCCCGTGACAAGCGTGTGGGCGAATGCGGCCCATAAGAGCCCGGTTGCCGAAGCTGCCATGCACGCCAGCATATGGAACCGGCGCTCGCCCGCACGGTCGCTGGACCAGCCCACAACCGTCATCAGTACAGTTGCCGCGAGGTAAGGAATGATGGAAACGGCGGCAATGCGCCCGGCTGCGCCGCTGCCCGCGCCCTCCAGAGCCTTTCCGGCCGCGAGCGCCGGGTGCACAATGCTGTTCAGCACGAGCGGCATCCACAGGTTGACGGTGTAGACCCCAATCTGATCGAGCATGAAAATGCCCGCGAGCAGCCATACCATGGGCAGCTTGAACGCGTCCTTCAAGTTATGGCGCTCCGCGGCTCCCCCTTCTTTGCTGTCGCGTTCAAGCTCTGCTTCAAGCCACTCCTTCTCCGGATCGGAAAGCCAGGAAGCATCACGGGGGCGGTCGCGCAGGAAAAACAAAACAGAGATCCCGCCCAGGACCGTCGGGATGCCTTCAACCAAAAACAGCCACTGCCACCCGTGAAGGTGCGCCGTGCCTTCCAAGCGCAGCAGTGCGCTTGAGATCGGAGCACCGATCACCCCGGCCAGCGAGGTGGCCGTCATGAATTTGGCAACCGCCCGCGCCCGCTCTTGCGAGGGAAACCAATACGTCAGATACAGGATCATGCCCGGGAAGAAGCCGGCTTCGCTGACGCCGAGCAGAAAGCGCATCGCGTAAAAGCTGTGCGGGCCGGAAACCAAACTCATGCAGGTCGCTACGATACCCCAGCTGATCATGATCCGTGCAATCCAAAGCCTCGGCCCGACTTTGCCTAGAAGCAGGTTGCTCGGCAGATCAAACAAGCCCTGCCCCAAGAAAAAGATGCCCGCGCCCATCCCATAGACCGTATCGGACAGGCTGAGGTCATGCTTCATCTCGATGGCGGCGAAGCCGACGTTTACCCGATCGAGGTAAGCCAGAATGTAAAGCGAGAAAATATACGGAATCAGCCGCCGGCTGACCTTTCCATACACCGCCCGGGCATCGACACGGGCCGCTTCAGCCGTTTCGGAAGGCATTCCGCTCCTTTGCATGCTGGGAAGCCCGAGCAGGTTTACCCGAAGCGTACCCAACCGCGCACCTCAGTGTACCGGCTTGGGTTATGTCCAGTAGAGCACCCGCGCAAACGGCAGGGCCCGCGACAGCTCGCCTTGCAAAAAAGCGCGCAGCTCCCCCATGGTGTCTTTCGGGTACACGTATTTGAAGCCGCCGAATTTCGTCCGCTTTTCCGCCCGTGCCTGCTCGTCCAGGTCAAGCGTGGTCTTGGGATACCAGCCCAGCAGCACTTCTTTCGAGCCCGGCGTGAAGCGGTGTGTGATCAGCTCCGCGGTCAGGTCGGGCGAGGGCACGCCCTCCAGCGCCGCCGCCACCGCGTCAAACAGCTCCGCGTACTCCCGCTCCCAGCCTTCAAAGCGCATGATGGGCGCCACCGTCAACCCGACCGGGTAGCCCGCCACGGCCATGGCCCGCAGCGCTCCCAACCGCTGCGCCACGCTGGCCGTCCCGCCCTCGAAATCACGCGAAACGCTGCGTGCATTGACGGAAAACCGCACGCGCGTCTGCCGGTTGTGCCGTAGGGCGAGCAGGCTGTTGACCGCCGAAAACTTGGTCGTAAACCGGAGCTGCACCTCCGCATCCCAAGCCCCGAAGAACTGGATGGATTCGGCAAGCGCGCCCGTCAGGTGCTCGATGCCCAGCGGGTCGGTATAGCAGGATGCTTCAAACGTCGTACCTTCCTGCATGCGCTCCAGCGAACGCGACGTCACCTTACCCGTACCTACATAGGGCCGCAATCCCTCAAGTATCTCTTCAAGATTGGCGTATGCGCGCGTGACCGGCGGCCCTTGCAGCGAGCCCGCCAGATAGCAGTATTGGCAGTGCGCCGGGCAGCCCTGCGCGATATGGAACTGCCAGTCCGCCGAGGGCGGAATCGGGTTGAGCTTGCGCTGCGAGGGCGGCGACACCACAATGGCGAACGTCGTCTTCGCGAGCGCGTATGCCTTGCGCTCTTCCTCGGCCGAAAGCCCCGTGAGCCGGTTTGCCTTCAGCCGCACCACCTCGGCCCCGAGCGCGGCGGCGCGGTCCAGCATGCGCCGGCCGTGCGGATGCGCGTAGGCCTCCGGTGTGATCAGCACACGCCGCGGACGCCAAAGCTTCTCGGTCGCGGGCGGGCGCGGCGCTGGGTTAAGCTGAGCCGGGTCAAGATCTTGCAGTACAGGCATATCTATTAGAGTGAAACCAGAGCGCGTGAGATGCGTCGCGCATCCCGCTCTCCTTTCAGCACACCATGCCGCGGATCACTCTTCCAAGCTGTTTCCTATCAGGGCCCGGACTCCCCTGCTTCACGCCCCAGCGGACTGATCCCACATGGGCTTGAGCATCCTCAGCGTGGCGTACCCTTTTGCCCCGGTCGGCTCGCGCGCGCTGGGCGGCGCCGAGCAGATACTTACCTCGCTCGAAGCCGAACTGCTTGCCCGCGGCCTCAAATCGCTGGTCGCCGCATGCGAAGGCTCCACATGCGCCGGGGAGCTGTTCGCGACCGGGGTTCCGGCCGGCCCGCTCACCCCCCATACGCGAGAGGCCGTCACTGCCGCGCATCAACACACCATTGACCGCGCCGTGGCTTCCCGCCGCGTGGACTTGGTGCACATGCACGGCATCGACTTCCATGCCTACCGCCTGCCGCCGGAACTGCCTGTGCTCGCGACGCTGCATCTGCCCCCGTCCTGGTACCCGGAATCCATTTGGAGCCTGCCCGCGAACCATCGTCTGCAATGCGTATCTCACGCACAAAAACGGACCTGCCCGGCACAAGCCCGGTCCAGGCTTACGGTTGTACAAAATGGCGTGCCGCCCGGACCTGTTGCGGAGAAGAGCGGCTACGCCTTGATGCTTTCCCGGATTTGCCCGGAAAAGAACCTCCACGCCGGGCTTGATGCAGCCCGCATGGCCGGCATCCCGGTCGTGCTCGCCGGTGCAGCGTTTTCCTATCCAGAGCACATCGCCTACCTTGATGAGGAAATCCGCCCGCGCCTTGGCGAAACCGCCCGCCAAACTGTTCACTGGATCGGCCCTGTCCACGGGCCGGCGAAAGCCGACCTGCTCGCCCGCGCCCGCTGCCTGCTCCTTCCGACGCTCGCGCCTGAAACCAGCTCGCTCGCCGCCATGGAGGCGCTTGCCGCCGGAACGCCGGTCATCGCTTACCCATCGGGCGCGCTGCCGGAGGTCGTCGAGCATGGCCGCACGGGATTTCTGGTTGAAACGGTGGAGGCCATGGCCGAGGCGATGCGGCGGGTCGGCGAGATCGATCCCGAAGCCTGCCGCCGGGCCGCGCGGGAGCGCTTCCCGCTCGACCGGATGATCGCGGGCTACCTCAGCCTGTACCGCGACATCCTCGGCGGAGCGCGATGACCGGCCTCGGCGTCCGCTGGACAGTCGGCGACGTGTCCTCGCGCGGCTGGGAGGCTCTGCGCCTGTCCATCCATTGCGCGTTCCGGCTTTTCGGGCCGCAGGCGCGTTACAGCGTGTGCGTCAACACCGTCCCGCTCGCCCAGGCCCAGGCCCGCACCGGAGCGGTGCCGGGTCTTATCAGTTGGCACGCCGTCACCGCTGACGACATCCCGCCGGCGCTCCGGCCGCACCTCGACCCGCACATGGCCGAGGGCGTGGGCTGGAAGCTCATCCCGCCCCGGCTCTTCCCCGACCGGCACGAGCTTTCGCTCGACAACGACTGCCTGCTGTGGGCGCTGCCGCCGGCGGTAGGCGAGTTTCTCGACCGCACCGACGCGGTCCTAATGGCCGAGGACGTCGACCGCTGCCTGGGCCAGTTCCAAGACGCCCCGGTCGTGGGCGCTGTCAACTCCGGCATCCGCGGCCTGCCGCCCGGCTTCGCCCTGCTGCCCGCGCTGCTGCCCTGGCTCACCGGCAAGGTGCTCCGCTCCGAGCTCGATGAGCAGGGCCTCCAAGCGGCCGCGCTCCAGCCTTCCCTGCGCGTCAGGACGGACGAGGTTACCATCTGCTCTCCCTTTTGGCCGCGCAACCCCGAACTCGGCTCCTGCGGCGCTCATTTTGTGGGCCTGAACTCCAAGAACATCCCATGGAACTACTACGACGAGCCCGGCGACCTGGTCCGCCGCCGCCACTGGGACCGCCACCGCCCCGAGCTGTACCGCCGCGCCGGACTTCCGCTTATGCCGGGGCTTCGATTGGACCAAGCCTAGGAGATACGTTCAAGTACGCTTGCGGGCGATTGTAGGTTTTAGCTACGTTTGCTTCCTACAATGCGACTTCGCAGGAGCAATCAATTATCTCGCCGTCAGATCGGGTGTACTATCGCTTCAGCGTGAAGGACGCATCCGGTTCGCGGACAGGGTAGAAGCCCACCTTTGCTGGACCAACTTAGTGCAACTTCTTTCGGCCCGCTACCGCGAACATCGGGCATTTGAAAGGAGTCGCATGTCCGAACCCAGTTCCCGCGCGTCCCAGCTTCCCGCAAACCCAGATCTTCGCCACCTAAGGAATCAAGCGAGAGACCGTCTCCACAGCGGAGAAGCGCCGTCGCTCGCACTAGCTCTGCTCCAAACGGCACGTCAATATGGATTTCAGAGCTGGTCGAAGTTGAAGGCTCATGTTCTCGCACAAACCCTTCCGGCAACGCTGAAAGATGCGATCAACCGTGACGACCTCACTGAAGTGCGCCGACTGCTTATGCGACATCAAGAGTTGAGGAACGCACCCATCAGTTACGCGGGCGATGGACCGCTCACCTGGGCTGCAGAATGTCGTGGCTTGGGACAGCCCTCAGTAGCACGTTTGCAGCTTGTCAAATGGCTCATCACCACCGGCTCCAACGTTCATGAAGGAGGTGATGCACCGCTCATGCGAGCAAGCCTTAACGGTTCTCGCATTGCAATGATGCAACTCCTCGTTGATCACGGTGCAGACGTAAACGCCGTTTGGCACGGCCACTATCCTGTGCTTTTCGCCCCTTGTGAAACGCTTGACCCTGAATCTCTTCGCTGGCTCTTGCAGCACGGAGCCGACCCTAACTGCGGGACAGCCTCTCAGTGGGAAGATGAGCAACAGTCCTACCCCGGGACTGCTCTCGATTATGTACTTGGAACTTATGTTCGGGGCAAAGATGCGCTAAACAAATCCATCAAAATACTGCAAGATGCCGGAGGGCTCACAAGGTTCGACGAGCCGGGTGTACTCGCGACGGTAATTGGTGACACCAAGGCAGTAGGCGATCTGCTACGGCAAGATAGTTCTGTTCTGCAGAGAAGGTATTCCTCTCTTGATTTCGGCATTACCGGAGGGCGAATGCTCACCCTGAAAGGAGCCACACTGCTGCACGTCGCTATAGAGTTTGGTCAGGTTGAAACAGCAGAACTTCTGCTTAACGCTGGGGCCGATGTGAACGGACGAGCTTCGCTAGATGCGAACGGCATAGGAGGTCAGACTCCGATCTTCCATGCCGCGACGCAGGGCGGAGACTTTGGAATTGCTGCCGTGCATCTCCTGCTTGCAGATGGAGCCGACCTCGACGTGCGCTGTCGGATCCCGGGACATTACGAACGCCTTGACGAAGTGTTCGAAGGGACGGTGCTCGATTACGCTCGGCTCTTTCCTGAGTCCGGGAATCAAGCTGTCGAGCTGCTAAACCGCTCGTTGGAGCACTAAGGGGGGAAATCTTTATAAACGCTGTTATCGGAAGGCCGCTTCAGCTTTCATACTGCGTACCATGCTCTAGAAGAAGAGCCGCTGTATCAATCGTGCTCCCGCCTGTATACCTTCACCCCGCCCGCACATCCAAGCCGGGGAATGAGTAACTTTGCCCTCCTCAGCACGCTGGTCACGCTGGCGGCGCTGTTCTCGCTGCTCAGCCACAAGCTGCTGCGGCTGCCAACCTCCATCGGCACCACCATCCTTTCGCTCAGCGGGGCGGGGGCTCTGCTCGCGGCCGGGCATATCGCGCCCGGGCTGCGGGTCGGGGCCGAACACTTGGTCCAAGGCATCGATTTCAACCGCGTCGTGCTCCACGGCATGCTCGCGTTTCTGCTCTTCGCGGGCGCGCTCCAGCTCGACCTCGCACAGCTGCGCATCGAGCGGCTGCCCGTCTTCGTGCTGTCCATCGCGGCGACGGCGCTCTCAACCGTGCTGGTGGCGGGGCTCTTCAAGGGTGCGCTCCTGCTGGCCGGCATCCCGCTCTCGGCCATCGGCGCGCTCCTGTTCGGCGCGCTTATCTCGCCTACCGACCCCATCGCCGTGCTCGACATGCTCAAGCGCGTCGGCGCACCGGCGGCCTTGGAAGCGCAGCTCGCGGGCGAGTCCCTATTCAATGACGGCGTGGGCGCGGTGATCTTTGTTTCGCTGCTGGAAGCCTCGCACAGCGGCGCGATGCCGGGCGCGGGGCAGTTCCTGCTGCTGCTCGCGCTCAAGGCCGGCGGGGCCGTCCTGCTCGGCGTCATGCTGGGCTGGGTGTGCTACCGGCTGCTGCGCTCGCTCGACTCCCACCACATCGAAGTCGCGCTCACGCTCGCGCTCGCCATGGGCGGCTATGCGCTGGCCGACGCGCTCGGGTTATCCGCGCCGCTTGAGGCGGTGGCGGCCGGCCTTCTGGTCGGCGGCCCGGCCCGCGACCGGGCTATGTCGAAACGCACCCGGGAAAGCGTCGATACCTTTTGGGAGCTGGTCGAGAACATTATGAATGTGGTGCTGTTCTTGCTGCTCGGGCTGGAGCTGCTGGTGCTGCCGCTCGACCACCGCTTTTTCCTCGCCGGCCTGCTCGCGATTCCCGTGGTCCTGCTCGCGCGTTGGCTGAGCGTCGGCGCGAGTGTGTGGGCGCTGGCGCGGGTGCCCCCGCGCGTGCCGGGCACG
>CAXTSB010000016.1:25100-41552 GCA_964246845.1 uncultured Acidobacteriaceae bacterium | reverse complement strand
GGGGGGGACTGGGCCCGCTCGCGCGGCCTGCGCTCGCGGGCGGCGCCGTAGGCCTCCTTTCAGGCTGCGTAGCGGCGGCCCTACTCACCCAAGCACTCGCCAAAGTATTCGCGCTGCCCGGCGCGGGCTCGCTCGCGGGCTCGCTCGTCGCCGCGCTCACGCTCGCGGCCGTCAGCGCGGCTTCGCTGATAGCTCCCCCCCGGCGCGCCGCGGCGGTCGACCCCGTCGTCGCCCTCCACTCACTGCTACGCCCTCCGGCGCGACCGGCAGCAGCGCTCTCGGCGACGGCGACGCGTCCATCGCGCTGCCGCATGAGTTTCCCGAACCCAAGCCCGACCTCGCCGCCCTGCCCCACGGCACGGACGGCAATGTCGTTATCGATGTGGTGATCGATGCCGCCGGACGCATCGTGGAGTCCACCCTGCGGGAGGGCCTTGCACCCGAGGTCAACCAAGCGGTGCTGGCGACAGTGCAGCGCTGGATATTCACACCGGCCACCAAGGACGGCATGGCCATCGCGAGCAAGCAGGAGCTGGTCTTCCATTACGAGCGGCCTTAGGGTGCCCGCAGCTTCTCCCACCGCGCGTATTCATCGCGCTTGGCCGGGCTCGGGTCCTTCTCGCCTTGCAGCCAGAACCGAAACCAGTCCACGTCACCCTCTTGCGCCGTCATGCGGTCGGAGGGCAGCTCCGGGTCGTGGCCCGCGTTCGGCAGCCAAACGAACTCGACCGGCTTGCCCAAGCGCTGCAGCCCGACGAACCACTCCCAGTTGAGCAGCAGCGACGCGGGCGCGAAACCGAGCAGGCGCATCGGAGTCCGGACGCGGTCGAGGTTGAAGCCGCTCGCGTGCTCGAGCCAAGCCTGCCGCCCTTCGCCGAACGGGGCCGTGCCGATTACACCTTCATACTCGCATGCTTCCGCCGCGCCGAGCGGCAATCGTGTGAGGTAGTGAAGGTAGCCGTCGTCGTATCCATCGGCGATGACCGCCGCCGCGAACGGGCGCGCGGAGTGCGTGAGCGTGTAGCGGACGACATAGCCCGACCGGCTCCAGCCCAGCAGTCCGACCCGCTTCAGGTCCACGATGCCCTGCCGGTCCAGCTCGTCGATCAAGCCTTCCAGGATCGCCATCCCGGCAGGGCCCTCTGACGGGGTGGACAGCGCGGCTTCGTCCTCTGCTTCCACCTGCACGACGGCAAAGCCCTTGCCCGCGAGCGCTTGCGCGGCGTAACCGGCGTTGGACGCACCGTCGATCCAGAACTGGCGCGGGTTCCAGCCGTGGGTTTGGATGACGAGCGGATAGCGCTTGCCCGGCTCGTAGCCGACCGGCAGATAGAGCCCCGCCTGCACCGCAGCACCTTTCGCGGGGTTCCAGGTAAGCGGTCGCAGCTCGCCGAACTGGAGATCCGCATACTGCGGGTTGGGATCCAGCAGCACACGCTTCTCGCCGGTGCTCTTCGCGGTCACCATCAGGCGGTCCGGCTGTGTGCTGCCGCGCTCACGCTGGACCGTGTACGGCTCGGCGGCTTCAGCAGGGTCGGTGTACGGTCCCACGCGCTTCCAGCTGTCACCCTGCGCCGTGTACAGAAAGGGCTGGTTGTCCCAGTTGCTCAGGATCAGCCAGCCGGCTTTGGAGTTCCATGCCGTGACATGGAGCGGCTCGCCGGTAACGGGCGTGACATGCCGGCCGCTCAGGCGCACAGCCAGCACCATCTCGCGATCAGCGGGCAAACCGAGCCGCTCCGGCGTGCCGTCCAAAGGCAGGTAAGCGCTGCCGAGCACCACCGAGCGGCTGTCGGCGCTCCAAGCCACCTCGGGTGTGTAAGCGTCCGAGGGCGCATCGAGCACGGGCTCCACCTTGCCGGAGGCGAAGTCGACCAGCATGTAGCGGGTGATCCAGCGCGTTGCGGACGCGAAACGGTACCGGCTCCAAGCGGCGGGGCGGTTCTCCGCCAGCAACGACAACACCGCCGAGCGGCCGTCGGGGGAGAGATGAATGCCGTTCTCCGGCTGCGCGTCCTCGTTCAGCGCGATTTCCCGGGCAGCCAAGCCCCGTCTTTGTGCAAAGAGCCGGAAGTGCTGGAGGGCCCCGGTCTCCTCGGCCCCGAGCAGCGCGGGGATGCTCTGGTCGGTGACCAGTATCGCTTCGTTGCCGGGCGGTTTCGGCGGCGCGGGTCTGGTCAGGTAGACAAGCATCGCGCGGTCCCGGCTCAGGTCATACGCGACCACGTCGGACGTCGCGGAGGTGAGCCGCCGCAGCCTGCGGGCCGCGAGCTCAAAGGCATACACCTGGCGCGTCCGAGTCCCGTTCGCCCCCACAAAGAGCAGGCTCTTGCCGTCGGGCAACCACCGGAGCTGATCCACGGCCGGACCGGTGCGTGCGATGTCCAGGTGAAACAGCACTTGCGGAACGGCTTTGCCGGGGAGCTCGCGCCGCGTGAACAGAAGCACGGTGTACCGGTTTACATTCGCCTCGACTAAACCCTTGCGGATAAGAACAACGAAACGGTCCCGGCTTGGCGAGTAGAGCGGAGGCTGCACACCCCCGAAGTCTTCGAGCGGCGTCCCAAAGCGGACCGATTCGATTGAGTCGCGGACCTCGACGGGGCGCTTCGCCGTCGAGCCCGATGCAAACCTGGCGGACAAAGTAAACCAGCAGAAAGCCAAGCACAAGGCTGCACGGCACCTCAGGGTGTGCGTCATCTCCGCCTCCAACAGCGCTCCGGCCAAGGCGATTGTGCCACGGGAGCAGTGCTTGCGCGGCGCATAGCTTCCACATCCCGCAGCGCCCGGGAGGCCGGTCAGCCTCCGAAGTTTCGGCGGCGGCGTAAGCAGGTGCGAAAACAACATGCCGGGCACCCCGGGCTGTTCATCATCCCGTTGCAATCGCGTGCGTACAGTGTTCCTGCCCCCGCACAAGACCTGCTGCTTCTCGAAAGGACGTATGTTCGTATTTCGCCCTTGCACACCGCTGCTCGCCCTCGGCGCAAGCCTCGCCCTTTGGACCGTCCCCAGCCTCGAAGCGCAGTCGACGCAGGCGGCTCTCGTCGGTACCGTCACGGACCCCTCCGGAGCCGTCATTCCGAATGCCAGCGTGCTGGTGACCAACACAGATACAGCCCAGGCAGTGACCGTGAAGTCCGATGCCGCCGGCCTGTATCAAGTGCAGGACTTGGTGCCGGGCCCGTACACCGTACGGGTCGACGCGGAAGGCTTTAAAGCGGTTGCGATCCAAAAGCTCACCCTGGCCGCCAGGCAGCAGCTGCGCGCCGACGCCCAGCTTGAGACCGGCAGTGTTGAGCAGCAGGTGAGCGTGGATGCCGCGAGCGCGGGCGACATCGAAACCGAAACCGCTTCGGTGTCCGGGAGCATTTCCGCGGCCGAGGTCAAGCAGCTGCCCGCCAATTACCGCGCTTCCCCGAGCGGCACCAGCCCCATCACTCTGATCCAGACCCTGCCCGGCGTGCAGCCCGACACCGCGACGAACAACGGCACCTCCGGCGGGGGCGGCACCGTGCCGGCATTCTCCGTGCAGGGCGGGCTGCCGTTCCAAACCGAGGTGAGTGTGGACGGCATCACGTCGCAAAGCGCCACCTCGAATGCGCCGCTCGCGAATGCTTTTATTTCCGGCGAGTCCATTGCGGAGCTGCGCGTGGACGGCGTGCTCAATAACGCGCAGTTCGGGCAGCCGGGCGAAGTGACCACCATCTCGAAGTCGGGCGCCAATGCCGTCCACGGGGGAGCGTTCTGGTACTACCAAAGCGCGGCCTTCGATGCCGTGCCGTTCGGCGCGGCCGCGAAGCCCAAGCTTGTGGGCAACAATTTTGGCGGTACGGTGGGCGGCCCTGTGGTGGTGCCGCACCTGTATAACGGGCGCGACAAGAGCTTCTTCTTCGGGACCTACGAGGGCTTCCGGCTGCCGCAGTCCACCCCGGAGCAGTATGTGGTCCCTTCGACGCTTGAAAAGCAGGGCAACTTCAACTATTTGCCTGCAAACTCACTACAGAATCCGTTCGCGCCCGGAACGACGTATGTAAACAACACGCTGCCCGCGATCAACCCGGCCGCGCGGCAGTTTCTCGGCTTTTTTCCGGACCCGAATGTAGGTAATCCGGCTGCGTTTGCGAACGGCGTTCCGAATTACTACACCAACAAAAGCTCCAGCCAAAGCTCCGACCAATTCGACATCCGCGGCGACCAGTATCTGGGGCAGCGCGCGCTGGTATACGGGCGGTTCAGCTGGAAGAACTACAACATCGAAAACCCTGAACCGCTGCTCGTGCCTTCAAGTACAAATGCGACCCAAGACCGCATCTTCGCGCTCGCGGCCAATTACAACTTCTCGCCGACGCTGATCAACGAGTTCCGCTTCGGCTTCACGCTTGAAACTAACGGGCTCACCAACGGCTTCAACGGGCCGGCATTCGCGGCGCAAACAGGGCTTCAAGGCTTGCAAAACCTGTTCTACAACGGCGTTCCGGAGCTCGACTTTTCTTCCCTTACCCCTTTAAACGCGGACCGTCTGACGTCGTTGACCAAGTCGCGCACCTTTCAGTACCTCGATACCGTAAGCTGGCAGATACGGCAGCACAACCTGAAGTTCGGCTTGGATTTCCGACATGTCGAGGCGGTTACGCCGCTCGGATTCCAAGGCGCGGATAACTACGGCACCTTCGATTTCAGCACGGCGCAGTTCACCGGGGCCGAGTTCGCCGACTTCCTCCTGGGCCTGCCCAACAGCACCGCGTATGACGTCGTGCGGTCCGACAACGACGGCCGCTCGCTTTATTCCAACTTTTTCGCGCAGGACGAGTGGCACGCCCGGCCCAACCTGGTGCTCTCCTACGGGGTCCGCTACGAGTACCACCCGGCCTACACCGACCCTTCGGGCAACATCGGCAACTTCGACCCTTCCGTACCCGGCTCGGGCCGCGTGGTTTTCCCGGATGACGGCCAGGCTACGCTCGCGCCCAACTTCCTCGCGAGCTTCAACGCCTGCAATGTGGGTACTTCGACCGGAGTGCCGGCGGCAAACGGCGCGCCCTGCACCCCGGTGCTTTCCGCTTCGCAGGCGGGACTCCCGCAAGGGCTCCGCTACGTTCCCACGCACCGATTGCTGCCGCGCTTCGGCCTGGCTTGGCGGCCGTTCGGAGGCGACAAAACCGTGGTCAGCGGCGGCTTCGGCTATTACGACATCACGCTGCTCGGCGGCAACTTCTATTCGCTCACCGGCACCTTGCAGTCCGATACGGTGAACTACCAGAACGCGCTTACCGCGGCGGGCCCGTCGTTCGCGTGGCCCGCGATCAACAGCGCGGCTTCGGGCGCGGCCAGCTCCGGTGCGTTCGGGCAGGCATACTTCGGCACCGCCAACGACATTCATTGGAAGGACCCCTACTCCGAGCAGTTTGTGCTTTCCCTCGAGCGCGACCTGGGCCATGGGACCGGGCTGCGGCTCTCCTATATCGGGCTCGAAACGCACCAGCTCGTGTGGGCGCCGAACCTGAATGATCTTCCTTATTCCACGACCACGTCGGCCTATAACCAGCCGCTCAGCGCGCGGCCGTTCCCGAACTGGGGCCGCATCAACACGCGCTCCACGGGCGGCAACGCGAGCTACAACTCGGCGCAGGTGGAAGCGACGCACCGGCTGGGTGCGGGCCTGCAGTTTGACTCGACCTACACCTTCGCGAAGTCGCTTGCCGACAACCAGGGCCCGAACCAAAGCGGGTTCGCGGGCGAAACCGGCGGGCAGCGGGCCTCCTACGCGGGCGACCGCACGGTCGACTTCGGCCAGGTGTACGGCACGCGGCGCAACCGGTGGAACTCGACCGTGCTGTACCAGCTGCCGGTGGGCCGAGGCCGGCGGTTCGGCGGGGGCATGAACCGGCTTGCCGACCTGGCCGTCGGCGGCTGGCAAACCTCCAATATCTTCACCTGGCAGTCCGGTCCGTTCCTTTCCGCCTACATTCCGGCAGGGCAGGCCGACCCTTCCGGCACCGGTTCGGGTTTGAACAACGGTGCTTTCGGCGACCTGGGCCACCGCGCGCAAAAGCCCGACCGCGTGGGCGCGGCGCGGCCCGCCGGGCAAAGCCGCGACAACTGGATCAACACCGCCGCTTTTACTTGCCCCGGCAACCCCGGGTGGGCGCCCGGGACGGCCTGCCACACGGGCGCGGTCGATCAGTCAGCGACCGATACACCGGCGCAGGCGCTCGCGTCCGGCTATCTGCCGCCCATCGGACGCTTCGGCAATGCGCAGATCGGGTCGATCACGGGGCCGGGGACAGTCAACTTGTCCTCGGGGCTGTTTAAGTCGTTCGCGGTTACGGAGCGGGCGCACCTGCGTGTGGAAGGGACGTTTACGAACGTGCTGAACCACACCAACCTGGCGGACCCGTCGCTCAACATTACGAACGGCGACTTCGGCCGCATCACTGCGGCACGAGGGTCCGATTTCGCGGGGAGCCGCACTGGGCAGGTCGCGGCGCGGTTGGATTTTTGAAAGGCGGGCGGCGGCGGATTCATGCTCCGCCGCGAAACGCCGATATAGCTGCCAGTGCCCCCGGATGAGAGGAGAAAACGGCATGAGCATAGAGGCGGAACGGAGGCGGCACAGGAGACTGCGCTGCTCAGGCACGGCGGACGTGTACTTAGCCGCGAACGAAGCTCCCTGCGCGGCCCGCGTGGTGAACCTGAGCAGGACCGGCTGCCTGTTGATCCTCAGAAGTCCGCGGCCTTTGGCATGCGCGGCCCGCGTGGAGCTCGCTTTCACGGTCAACCAACTGCCGTTCCGGGTCCTTGGGGAAGTAAGGGCCATCCGTTCCGACCGGGAGTTCGGACTGTACTTTCCCGCGCTGAGCCGGAGGGCGGAGATGCGCTTGGAGGACTTAGTGGAAGAGCTGAGTGAGGTACGGCGGAGCGGCGGGATTGAGGTAAGGCAGGAAGTGGTGTTTAGCTGATTGCGAAGGGAACTGATCAACCTTCCGCGACAAAATAAGGCATGTTACGGCTGCCATGGATAACCCGCTCGATGCGGACAAACGGTCCGTCGCCGTCCGAAAGGATCCTGAAAAGGATAGCGTAGTTGCCGTGAAACGCCATGCGATACTAGGCACCTAGTTCTGGGCGCGAAGCCGGTATATCTTGGGCCTTGTGCCGATCTCGCGAAAAGCATTTCGCAGCTCTCGGACAAACGTCACAGCACGCGCTGGATTACCCGCGGCGATAAATAAACCAATCTTCTTAAGATCACCTGAATGTAGGGAGATACTTCAACGCGCATGCGCTACAGAATGCCTGTTTACAAAATAGGCTTCCAGCTCATCCATGACTTCCTCCATCGGGAGGCTTGGTCTAGGATCAAGCCGAGCTTCCTCCAACTTCGCCCGAAGCTCTTCCATGCTTTTCACCGCAAATGGCGGTTCTCGCTCGCTGAGCGCAACGGCCTGCTCCTCGCTCCAAACCCGCAGCGCCTCCGCGACCACATCACTGCTTGAGGCGTACTTACCGCCTTCGACTGCCTTTGCGATCACCGCCATGGCTTCCGGCGGCAAGCTGATGTTCATCTCCGGCATAGCACTCTCCGCGCTTAGTCTAAAACAGCTCCCGGGCCGTTCGGGCGTCCACAACCGCCAGCCACAGGTTGAGCAGGCCCAATCCCGAAACCAGCCCGCGCACAAAGCCGTTCCCGGCCAGGGCGACCAGCACCGGGCTGTACGTCCACAAGTTGTTCTCGGCCCAGATGCCCAGCCACGGCAGCGCGGCCACGAGCAGCCCCAGGTACAGCCGCACGATCACGCGTACCAGCGCCTCGGCCCGCGCCATCATGCGTACCGGCCCGCGGGCGAGCGCGGCCTTGCGCGCCGCCTCCTGCCGGGGGTCATCCTTCGGGTTGCGCGGAAACAGCGGCTGCTGGGCCATCCTCAGGCGGTCAGGCTACCGGGACGGCGTTGCGCCGCGGACGCCGGTTGGCCTGCAAGATCTTTTTGCGCAACCGGAGCGATTTCGGCGTGACCTCGACCAACTCGTCTTCCGCGATGAACTCGATCGCCTGCTCCAGGTTCATGGCCTTGTGCGGGACCAACCGCAGAGCTTCATCCGCCGACGAAGCCCGCATATTTGTCAGCTTCTTCTCGCGGACCACGTTCACGTCCAGGTCGTTCTCGCGCGAGTGCTCGCCGACCACCATCCCCTCGTACACCTCCATCCCGGAGGGCACGAACAGCACGCCGCGGTCCTGCAACCCGTTCAGAGCGTAGGTGGTTGTGGCTCCGGAGCGGTCCGCGATCAGCGCGCCCGAAGGCCGCTGCGGAATCTCACCCTGGTACGGCATGTAGCCCTCGAAGATGGAGTTCATGATGATGGTGCCGCGCGTTTCGGTCAGCATCTCCGACCGCAGCCCGATCAGCCCGCGCGAGGGTACCTTGAACTCCATCCGGGTGCGTCCGTAGCCGTGCGAGGCCATCTTCACCATCTCGCCCTTGCGCGGCCCCAGCCGCTCGATTACCGTCCCGACAAAGGCGTCCGGGATGTCGATCGTCAGGTGCTCGACCGGCTCCATCAGCTTGCCGTCCACCCGCTTCGTAACAATTTCGGGCCGGCCCACCATCATTTCGAAGCCTTCGCGGCGCATCATTTCGAGCAGGATCGAGAGCTGCAGCTCGCCCCGGCCCAGTACCTTAAACGTGTCCGGCGACCCGGTGTCCTCGACCCGGATCGACACATTCGTCAGCAGTTCCTTGTCAAGCCGCTCGCGGATGTTGCGCGAGGTCACGTACTGGCCCTCGCGGCCCGCCATAGGGCCGTTGTTCACCGACATCTGCATCGCGATCGTCGGCTCGTCGATAACGATCAGCGGCAGCGGCTTCGGGTCCTCGACGCTCACCAGCGACTCGCCGATGGTGATGCCCGGGATGCCCGCGAGCGCGATAATGTCGCCGAGCTCGGTCTGGTCTGTATCTGTCCGCTTCAGGCCGGAGAAGGTGAACAGCTTCGTGATCTTGACTTTTTCCAGCGAGCCGTCGCGCTTCGAAACCTGGACCTCCTCGCCGGTCTTGAGCGTGCCGTTAAAGACGCGCGCAATGCCCAAGCGGCCCAGGTAGTCCGAGTAGTCCAGGTTCGTGACCAGGATTTGCAGCGAGGCGTGGGGGTCGCCCGGCGCGGGCGGCGCGGTGGTCAGGATCGTCTCAAACAGCGGTTGGAGGTTCTCGCCGAGCTTGCCCGCTTCGGTCGAGGCCAGCCCCAGCTTGCCGTTGGTGTACAGCACGGGAAAGTCCAGCTGGTCTTCGGCCGCGTCCAGGTCGATGAACAAATCGTATACCTCGTTCAGAACTTCCTGCGGGCGCGCGTCGGGCCGATCGATCTTGTTGATGACCAGGATCGGCGGCAGCTTGGCTTCAAGCGCTTTCGAAAGCACGTAACGGGTCTGCGGCAGCGGGCCTTCGCTCGCGTCCACCAGCAGGATGACCGCGTCGACCATCTTGAGCGCGCGCTCCACCTCACCGCCGAAGTCGGCGTGCCCCGGCGTGTCGACGATGTTGATCTTTGAGTCCTTATAGAAAACCGCGGTGGACTTGGCGAGGATGGTGATGCCGCGCTCGCGCTCCAGGTCGTTCGAGTCCATGACGCGGTCGGTCAACGCTTCGTTCTCACGAAAGGTTCCGGACTGGCGGAGCATGGCGTCGACCAGGGTGGTCTTGCCGTGGTCGACGTGGGCGATAATGGCGACGTTGCGGATGTCGGAGTGCGGCACGCTGCGGGTGTGTCCTGTCTTTGAAAAGGGTTGTCAGCCCTAAGTTTAGCAGGCGCTTACTCGTACTTCAGCGACTCGACCGGGTCCAGCTGTGCCGCGCGATTGGCGGGCAGCGTCCCGAAAATCACCCCCACCGCCGATGAAGTCACGAGCGCGATGACCACCGACCAGGGTGAAATCGGGATGGCATAGGAGGTAAACACACGCACCGCCACGGGCACTGCCAGCCCGATTGCCGTCCCGATCAGCCCGCCCGAAAGCGAGATAAACACGGCCTCCACCAGGAACTGCAGCTTGATCTCCCGCGCGGTCGCACCCAAGGCTTTGCGGATGCCGATCTCGCGAATGCGCGAGCGCACCGTCGCTAGCATGATATTCATGATGCCCACCCCGCCGACCGCGAGCGTGACGGTGGAGATAAGAAACAGCACGACCGTGAGCGCGTCGGTTATGTTGGCCGCGGTGGTAAGCAGTTCTGTCAGTGTCGAGTAGGTGTATACCGAGCCCGGCTGATGCCGGCTGTGCACGAGCGCTTGAATCTGCTTGCCCGTCGGATCCACATCGCCACGGTCGCGGACTGTGACGTAAATCTGCTTAAGCCGGTCAGTACCGGAAAAGTAGCGCGCAACCGAGTAGGGGATCAGGATAGTTTCATCTGCAATCTCCGATTCACCGAACGTGTCCACCGCTTCCTTAAATACACCGACGATCGTAAAGGGGATACCGGACAGCGAAAAGGTTTGATTCACCGCGGCATCATCCGAGCCGAACAGCTGCTGCGCCAGGATCTCGGTAACCACCGCCGCGTGCGAATGCGTGGTTTCATCCTGTTCGTCAAAGAAGCGCCCGGCCCGCGTTTTTAAGTTGCGGATCAGACGATACTCCGGCACTACCCCCAGAATGAGCAGCTGCTTTTCCGTGCTGTGGATGGAAATGCGGTCGCGCATTTCCAAGAGCGGCGAAGCATACTGGACCGCGGGCACCTGCGCCTTGATCGCATCCACGTCCTCGCGCGTCAGGTAATCATTCTGGTAGCTGTTGACCGCGCCCGAGGTGCCGCCGCCGATGTAATCGATCGACACCATGTTGGTGCCGATACTTTCAAGCAGCCCCAGGATGTACTGCTTGCCGGTCAGCCCGATGGTGACGACGAAGATCAGCGAAGCCGCGCCGATCACCATGCCGAGCGCGGTCAGCGCGAACCGCACCTTGCTCGTCCGGAACGAATCGATCGCGAGCAGCACGATTTCGGACAACACCATGGTCCGCTTCGCGCTCGCGAGCGTGGCGTCAAACGAGCGCCGGGACCGCCTGGAAGCACTTTGCTTCGGCTGCGCCGGCTTGGCCGGGATTTGCTCAGCTGTCGCCATACAGGACTCCGAAACTGAACTCGTGAAACCTGATTTCACGATACGCTCCGGCCCCGCGAAACCGCCCCGCCCGCGCTACAATCAACCCAAGCTGCGGAGGGATGTGTGAGCGGTTGAAACAGGCGGTCTTGAAAACCGCTTTGCCCTAGCGGGCAACGGGGGTTCGAATCCCTCTCCCTCCGCCATTGAGTCTTCTCAGCAAATTTCATAAAGCACAGGCAGTCCGCGCCATAACGACGCGATGGAGCGTCGCATCCTCACCAACCTCCTGCCAGCTTTGGGACGCGGCCAGTTGCTGAGATGCAAGCGCCGGAGCTTGTCGCGGTAGTGCGGCTGATTGAGCAGCGCGGCGCGCGCGACATCGCCAAGCGCGCCCTGGAGACGGCCGGGCAAATTTTTCCGCTGCGCCATCGCCCACGGCTGGGCGAAGCGCAACCCGGCAAAACAGTTCAGCCCCTCCGACGTACTCAAACCCACGCGGAGGACGAACCATGCCCGCATCGACGCGAAGGAGCTGCCGGGCCTTTTGCGGGAAATCGGGATTTACCCCGGCCGGCACGTCACGCGGCTTGCCATCAAGCTCATGGCGCTTACCTTTGTGCGGACGGGCGAGCTGCCCGGCGGACTACGCATTAAGCTCTTCAGGCGGCATAGAAGGAGCGCACCGCAGAGCCTGCCGCCAAGCCCTGCAAAAGCAGCATGAACGCGCGGCAGAACCGCGGGGCAAGCGGCCGCTGGTGAAGTGGAGCGAGGCCGCCAGCGCGAGCCCGGAGTGCATTGACTTCCCACGCTGCCGAGTGGTGGGGGTCATCTATATTTCCGTTGCTGAAGGTTCCTATCTCAGCGAGGAGTGCGGCCTGACGATGTTGCGGTTTTCCTACCCGCCTGCGCTGCCGATTGTCCTCCCCCTCAAGCCTGCCGGAAGAACCAGTCCCGGCGAATGATGATCATCGTTTGCTCATCCGCATGGACGAAGAACGATGGACCGGCGTATTCTCCGGTGATTGCCACGGCAGTCTGGAGCAGGCGTGAAAACGTTTACCGTTCTGACCACAGAACTGCATCGGGAGTCGATATGACAAGCAAGCGTCGTTCTGAAAATGCTGCTGCTGCCGGATCGAATCCGCTCGCCCGCTTCGGGGAGACCAACCGCAGAAGTTTTCTCCAGGCCTGCGCGGGTGCGGCGGCTGCCGGCGTGCATGGCCCCCGCGCGTGGGCGTCCGATGCGCGGGCAGAGCTGAATCTGGCCCGGGTCGCCGTGCCGACCGGCATGCGGGTGACAAGCGAGAACAAGATTGCCGCGCTGAACGATGGAGCGGTGCCGGCCAGTTCGCGCGACCGCGAGAAGGGGCTGTACGCGCTCCGGCCGGATTGGGGCGAGGTCGGGACCGCGCCGCAGTGGGTGCAGTACAGCTGGAGCCGGCCGGTGACCGTCGGCCGCGTCGAGGTGTACTGGGCGATCGCTGCGCCGCGCCCGAAGGCTATCCCGGGCAGCGAGTCCAGCCGCATCGGCGCTCCCCGCGCCTACCGGATCCTGTATTGGAACGGCGAGGATTTCGTGCCGGTCGAGCATGCGCAAGGGCTCGGGACCGCGCCGGATTGCTTCAACGCGACCACCTTCCGTCCCGTCACCAGCGACAAATTGCGGCTGGAAGTGACGACGGACGGGGAGCAGGCCGCGGGCGTGCTGGAGTGGCGCGTTTTCAACGCCGGAGCCGTGCCCGGGCTGCCGCCGCTGGTCGATGCCGGCGTCGACCGGTCCGTGGTGATGGGCGGAACAACTTACCTTGCGGGCAAAACCGCCTTCCTGCGCGAGGGTGCCGACAATCCGGCGCGCTGGTCGAAGCTGTCCGGGCCCGGCGCGGTCCGCTTCGCATCCGCAACCGCGCCTGTGACCACCGCGACGTTTACCGAGCCCGGCGATTACATCCTGCAACTCGCCGCCGGAGACGAAAGCGGCCGGCAAGACGCAAGGCTGCGCGTGCATGCGGAGCCGGCACCGCCGCCGGAGCGTCTGAATGTGGTGTACACGCGGCGGTACGCGGTCGACAGCCCGCTGTGGAGCGCGCGCGCGAAAACGCTGATCGTGGACTGGATACCGCACTGCATCGCGCAATGCGAACGTACGGATATCACGCCCGGCAAGGGCGACGGAGGACTCGACAACTTCATCGAGGCCGCGAAGAGCAACCGGGGTGAAGCGCACGGGCCGCATAAAGGCTATGTCTTCTCCAATGCCTGGGTGCACCAGACAGTCGAGTCCATGTGCATCGCACTGATGGTTGACGCGCAGGGCGACCGGGAAATCCTGGCAGCGCAGGCGCACATGCAGGCGACGCTGGACCGCTGGATCCCCATCATTCTCGCGGCGCAGATGCCGGACGGCTATCTGCAAACGGCCTACACCCTCGCTGACCGCCACGACTGGCCGGAGCGCTGGTCCCCGGAGCACCGCGGCAATCACGAGGGCTATGTTTCCGGCTACTTTATCGAGTCGGCCATCAACCATTACACGCTTACCGACGGCAAGGACCTGCGCTTGTACAACGGCGCGAAGCGGCTCGCCGACTGCTGGGCCGCCAACATCGGACCCGGCAAAAAGCCCTGGTTCGACGGCCACCAGGAGATGGAGCAGGCCCTGGTCCGCTTCGGACGCTTCGTCAATGACCAGGAGGGCGCCGGCCGGGGCGACGCCTACATCGCACTCGCGAAGTTCCTGCTCGACTCGCGGCGCGGCGGCTCGGAGTACGACCAAAGCCACCTGCCGCCCGGGCAGCAGTACGAGGCGGTGGGCCATGCGGTGCGCGCCATGTACTTCTACTCGGGCATGGCTGATATCGCCGCCGAAACCCGCGACCCCGACTACCAAAGCGCGGTGCTCTCGCTGTGGGACAACATGGTGAACCGCAAGTACTACATCACGGGCGGCATCGGGAGCGGCGAAACCTCCGAAGGCTTCGGCCCGAACTATTCGCTCCGCAACGAGGCCTACTGCGAATCCTGCTCCAGCTGCGGTGTGGTGTTCTTTCAGTACAAGCTCAACCTGGCCTACCACGATGCGAAGTACGCCGATCTATATGAGCAGACCATGTACAACGCCCTGCTGGGCGGCGTCGCGCTCGACGGGCGGAGCTTCTGCTACACCAATCCGCTGGTCAACACTGAGCGCACGCTTTGGCACGTGTGCCCCTGCTGCGTCGGCAATATCCCACGGACGCTCCTGATGCTGCCGACCTGGTCCTACGTGAAAAGCCGAGACGCCTTATATGTCAACCTGTTCGTCGGCAGCCGCGTACACGTCGGAGAGATCGCGGGAACTCCGGTCGAGGTCGTGCAGAAAACGGATTATCCCTGGGGCGGCCGCGTCAGCATCACCCTTAATCCCGGGCAGCCCCGCGCCTTCGCGCTCCACGTCCGCATCCCCGACCGGCACACAAGCGCCCTCTACACCGAATCACCTATAGTTCGCGGACTTACCGGCCTGCGGGTGAACGGGGAGGTTGTCCATGCGCGGATCAAGAAAGGCTATGCGGTGATTAGGAGGCAGTGGCACCACGGGGATCGTGTAGATCTCGATCTTCCCATTATCAATAAAAAAATCACGGCCGACAAACGCATCCGGGCCGACTTGGGCGAGATCGCGCTCAAGTATGGTCCGCTGGTCTACAACGTGGAAACCGCGGATCAGGCCGATATCGACAAGGAGTTGAGCGAGGCCCCGCTCCGGGCCGTATGGCGGCCGGACTTGTTGGGCGGCGTGATGGTGCTTGAAGGCAAGTGGAAGGACGGCTCGCCCATGACGGCCATTCCGAATTACGCCCGCATGAACCGAGTAGGGCCGCCGACGGCTTACTTGGGCGATCCGGAGATCAACTGCGCGCCGGGCGCGGCCGCCGGCAAGGGAAAGACACCGGCGCAGGTCGGCGATACTACGGCCCCAGCCTTGCCGGTAACTGTAAAGCCCCATGCCGGTGCGGCGGCAACCGCCGGCGGCGGCCCGGAGAAGCGCGGCGGTTCAGCCGTCTCCAAGGTATGGATCTAGAGCGGTTCAGCGTGCTGCTGAATTACTTATACGGAAACAGCTTGCGTCAGAAAGGAGCTTGCTTGTGCCGGCAGCTTCGGCCTCGCGCGGCACAACTGCCCGCTTCGGGAATTAGAGCTGACGTTGTAACTCCGGGATGGATCTTGGACAGCCTCCAGGCACACTGTAGGTCCGTTTAAGTTGATACCGATGAACTATGCGGTTTGGAGGATCACCGCGGTCCCATATGCGAAGACAATGGGGCCGCCGCTGGCTGGTTCAGGGAACACCTGATATCGAATCGACAAGATAGCATTCGCTCCGAGTTGGACCGCATCAGAAGCCATGTTGACGAGAGCGGTACGGTACGGATCATCGCTCTTGTACGCAAACGGCTGTGCATTTGAAGCTAGGACATTGGCCATTCCTAAAACATGGGAAATAGTGTCAAGCGTGGTAGTTGCCTCACAGGCAAGGCTTGAGGGAAATAGCGGCCTGTCCGGTTTGTAGGAACTGCCGCCTATGCCCAGTCCTTGTACCATGGAGAAATCTTACTGAGCTTGATCGAGTGTGAGAGCTATCTATCTTAATGCTTACCCCACTTCTCCCGGCGCGCCCGGCTTCACCGGCTTTTCCCACGCGGGCACGGGCCGCTCGGCCTCGGGCAGGTTGCGGCCGCGCACGCGGTCGTACCAGTACTCATCGCTGACTGGGCCCATGGCTTCGTTGTAGAGCAGGGTGCCGCCGATGGCCTGCCGCAGCTCCTCGGTGAAGCGCTGGAGCGCGCGCAGATCGTCCGCGGTGGCCGCGCGCTGCGCCTCGCCTGCCTTAATGAACTTTTGGTAGCCGCGGTCGAGGATATGCCCGATCTGCCCGGCGAGCACCACGCCGCCCCGCACCCGAACCTCCGGCAGCTCCTTGCCCGGCGCGAGCACGGCGGCGCAGCCGTACTTGGCCACGCGTACTCCGTTGGGAACGCTTGCGACCGAGCCGGGCGCGGACACATCGAACTTGTAGCCGCGCAGAGCGGTAAGCGATTCTTCAAACGTCGGCGGCTTGCTGCGGCCTTTTTTCAGCACGGGCGTCACGGCTCCACAAGGAAAGTACACTCAAGAGTACCGCACGGAAACGGAGTTCGGATGGCAGCACTCGCACCACGGATGGAAGTCGGTTTCGGCGAGCTGCCGCACGAGCGCGTCGGCAATACTCCTTTGCTCCGGCTTGCCCGGCTCACCGAGCACCTGCCCGGTGTACAGCTGCTCGCCAAGGCCGAATGGGCCAACCCCGGCGGCAGCGTCAAGGACCGCGCC
>CAXTSB010000016.1:15277-25090 GCA_964246845.1 uncultured Acidobacteriaceae bacterium | reverse complement strand
GCCGCGACCGCGATCATCCGCGCCGCGCAGGCTTCTGGAAGGCTTCTGCCGGACTCGGGCGACCGCCTGCTTGACGCCACCAGCGGCAACACCGGCATCGCCTATGCCATGTTGGGCGCGGCTATCGGCTTCCCAGTCACCTTGTGCGTACCGTCCAATGTGTCCCCCGAGCGCAAGCGCATCCTCCAGGCCTACGGGGCTGAGATCTTCTGGACCGACCCCGGCGAGGGCTCGGACGGGGCCATTCGTAAGGCGCGCGCGCTTGCCGCGGCCGAGCCAGACCGGTACTTCTACGCCGACCAGTACGGGAACGAAAATAATTGGCGCGCTCACTACCTGACCACCGCGTATGAAATCTGGGCGCAAACCGACGGCCGCATCACGCATTTTGTCGCGGGCCTGGGCACCAGCGGGACGTTTATGGGAACGACCCGGCGATTGCGGGAGCTGAACCGGAGCATTCTGTGCATCTCCATGCAACCCGACTCGCCGTTTAACGGCCTGGAAGGGCTGAAGCACATGGCGACCGCAATTGTGCCGCGTATCTACGACCCTTCGCTCGCCGACCGCAATCTGGAGATGGAAACCGAGCGCGCCCACACTATGGCCCGCCGCCTGGGGCGTGAACTTGGCTTGCTGGTCGGGGTTTCGGCCGCGGGCAATGTCGCGGCCGCCTTGCAGGTCGCCGAGGAAGAAGCGGCCCAAGGCCGCGAAGCCGTGGTCGTTACAGTTCTGTGCGATTCCGCCGATAAGTATCTCAGCGAGCGGTTCTGGGACGAAGCATGAAAGTGACGCAACTGATTCTGAACACCCTCCGCACCCACGGCGAGGAAACCTACCCGCATGAGTGCTGCGGCGTCCTGCTCGGCCATGCGGCTCCCGAGGGCAACCGAGTGGAGGCCGCCGTGCGCGCCGGCAATACGCGCACCGACTCCGCCCACAACCGCTACCACATCGCCCCCGAAGAGCTGATCCGCATCCAGCGCGAAGCCCGCAAGCAGGGCTGGGACATCGTCGGCTTCTACCATTCCCACCCCGACCACCCCGCCCGCTGGTCCCCGACCGACTTCGCCGAAGCGCATTGGCTGGGCTGCTTGTATGTGATCACGGCGGTGGAAAAAGGGAAAGCTGCCGCGACCAACGCTTTCCTGCTCCAAGGCATAACCGAGGATGACAAGCAGTTCGTGAATGAGGTAATTGAGGTGGAGGTGCCGAAGGAGTAAGAGGAAATGAAATGGCGGTCTCCTTGGTTACTCCAGACAAAGCAATTACATTATTAGATTCTGTCTGCCCAGTCATTCTTAAGATGAAGTCTTCCGGCTCGAACGCCTATCGACTGCGAAGCCTCGTCCTGGCGCTTTATGAGCGCCCAAGCTGGATCGCCTTCTGCAGTCATGATCGAAAGGAGGTGGAGGCCGTTTGTGAGGCCGAGATCTAATTCTGGAAGACGCCCAACGACCTGAACGGATGCAACGGCACCATTCTGAAGACGGGCAAAGGCCCTAGGCCAACGTTCACCGTCACTCCAGCTTCCACACCATATACGACGCTTCCCCTCGATCCGCCAACTCCACTCGATCATCAGCGTCCATTCTCCCCTCGGATTTCCAGGTTGACCATTTCGCTTTCGAGTCGATTGCAGCCTCCCAAATTCGAGGAAGATCGCAGAGCCGTAGCCCTGCCATACGCGGCTAACTGGAAGACCAACCAGACTGCTGGTAAAGTCCGCAAAGCTATCCACCGGCAGTGAAGCGCTTGCTCTCATGCCCTAAGTGTAATGCTGATATAGTTCCGGCTGATTCCGGTTGAAAACAACTGAAGACGGTACGCTAATGCGGACCCGTCAGTCCCGACAAACGCCGTTACGGGAACCCTGTCTCCACTTCCCTGACACACTTCGAGTTAAATTCTGTCCCGAGCGTAAAAAGCCGGGCACCTCAAAAACCGGCTCGAAACCGGACTGCCCTCACCGACGGCCCTGCACCGCAAACCCGCTCCCGCACATCTACCTGTGTGAGGAACGACATGCAGATTCACATCCCGACACCCCTGCGCGCCTTCACCGGGCAGCAGGCGACCGTTTCCGTTGAGGCCCCGACCGTCACCGCCGCGCTCGATCAGCTCACCGGCACGCACCCCGAGCTCAAGCGCCACCTGTTCAGCGAGGACGGCAAGCTCCGCGCCTTTGTCAATCTCTATTTGAATGACGAGGACGTCCGCTACCTGCCGGAGAAGGAAGCGACCGCGACCAAGCCGACTGACGCCCTGTCCATCATTCCCTCCATCGCCGGCGGGCTGCTCGCCGCAGCGGCAATGACGCCTTCGGCGTAAAAACCTGATGCGGGCGCGGCTGCTTTTAGCTCTGGCTCTCCTTGCAGGCTGCCGCAAGGCACCCGAGCCCCCGCGCATCCTCCAGCTGCAAACCTTCGCCGACCTACGCCATAAGGTGAGTTTCGAGTACCCCGCGCCTTGGGCTTTGACGCGTCCCATCCCGTCCACCTTGTCGGGTCCCGACCTCGGTCTTCGGTTCCCGCCTTCGGCTGTGGTTTCCGTCAATCGCGCGGATGAGCCGCGTCTCCACGCTTCCGACTTCCAGGCCGCGGCATTTGTCTACGCCGTACGCACCGGGCTTTCCGAGGAGGCGTGCGCCGCCGTTGCCAGCCCCGCGACGGCTGAGGTCGGCGGGACACGCTTCCATACGCGCGCAACCGCCGCCGCGGCCCTGATGCACATGCGCAATGACCGTGTGTACTCGATCCTTGCAGGCCCCAACTGCTTTATCTTCGACCTGACCCTGTTTCGTTTCGGCAACGGCGTGACCCGCCCCATGACCGCGCGCGAAGTCTCCGATGTCGAAACAGAACTCACGCAACTTCTCTCCTCCGTCAGCCTCCAATAGGAGAAAAGGATCCCGACCATGGCCGCAGCCGTTCTTGAAGCACCCGACACCCTTCCCGAACTGACCCAAGACGACCTCCAACGCTACGGACGTCACCTCATCCTGCCCGAGGTGGGCGTGGAAGGCCAGCGGAAATTGAAGGCCGCGCGCGTGCTCTGCGTCGGTACCGGCGGACTTGGCGCGCCGCTCGCGCTTTACCTGGCGGCGGCCGGCATCGGTACGCTCGGGCTGGTCGACTTCGACACGGTGGACGCGAGCAACCTCCAACGGCAGATCATCCATGCAACGCCGGACGTGGGGAGGCTCAAGGTCGACTCGGCCGCGAACAAGCTTCAGGCGCTCAACCCCGCGCTGAAGATCGTAAAGCACAATACAATGCTCACGAGCGCGAACGCGCTTGAGATCTTCCGCGACTACGACGTAGTCGCCGACGGGACCGACAACTTCCAAACGCGCTACCTGGTCAACGACGCCTGCGTGCTCACGGGCATTCCGAATGCCTACGGGTCGATCTTTAGGTTTGAGGGCCAGTGCTCGGTCTTCGCCGCTGAGGACGGGCCGTGCTACCGCTGCCTGTACCCCGAGCCGCCGCCGCCGGGCCTGGTGCCCTCCTGCGCCGAGGGCGGCGTACTGGGCGTGCTGCCCGGGCTGGTCGGGACGTTGCAGGCGACCGAGGTGATCAAGCTCATTCTCGGCATCGGCGAGCCGCTCGTCGGCCGTTTACTGCTCGTCGACGCCCTGAGCACCCGCTTCCGCGAACTCAAGCTGCGGAAAAACCCCGACTGCCCGGTCTGCGGCACGCACCCGACGGTGACCGAGCTGATCGACTACAACCAGTTCTGCGGCGTCGCGGGCGCGTCTGAATCAGTCAACGAACAAGCAGTTAAAGGAGGAGCTTTGCCCCAACAAAATGGCATCGACCAGATCAGCGTGAAGGAGCTGAAGCGCCGCCGCGATGCGGGCGAGAACCCCTACGTGCTCGACGTACGCGAGCCCTGGGAGTATCAGCTGGCCAACATTGGCGGGAATCTGATTCCGCAAGGCGAGCTCCCCGCGCGCCTGGGCGAGCTGCCCCGCGACCGCACGATCGTGACCCAGTGCAAGTCCGGCGGCCGAAGCCAGAATGCGGCGGAGTTGTTGAAGGCGCAGGGCTTCCAGGCGGAAAACCTGGCCGGTGGGATCACGGCCTGGTCGAACGAGGTGGACCCGGGGGTCAAGAAATACTGAAGTACCGAACAGCAACCCTGGACGTCGATTTTGTGCGACGAGGACGTCCGGCCTTACCCAAAGCAGACATGCGCACGACCGGTCCCAAGCAGCCTGTAAGCGCGGCTGAATAATCAATAGCTTGCCTGCGCCGATAGGCGAGCCGTTCAGATTATCACGTTTTTCTAACTCATGTTACACGCATGTTTATCTTGCGTAGCTGCATGCCTGAAGGTATGGTGGGTGCCTACCCTCTTTCAGGAGCAATCTACGCATGTTTCTTCTCCCCCGCAGGCCGGCTTTTTTTCGTCGCGCCGCCGTGCTTCGCAGTAGCATCCTGCTTTTTCTTGCGGCGGTGATGGCGACTTTCTGCCCCGGCACCACTGCGTCCGCAATCATCGACGGCGTGACGAGCAGCAGATACGCCCGCACCGGCCAGGTACAGATTTTCACTTTTGGGCAGTATCGATGCACAGGGACACTGCTCAGCAACTCTTGGGTGCTGACCGCCAAACATTGTTTCACCCTTACTCCGGTGACGGCGCAGGCGAGCGATACGCAAATCGTTGCGGGTACCAGGCAGTTCGATGGAGATACAAGGCAGTCCGTAAACTCGATCGTGATGAATACAACGGCGGATGTGGCGCTCGTCAGATTATCGAATTCCGTGTCTTTCTCCCTGGCTTCATCGCCGCGCGCGTACGGGGTATCGCTGCCCGCACTTGGAGAGATCGCCAATATTTCCGGGTGGGGCCCACTCGCCAGCAGCAGCAATACTCCAGCGACAACGAGACAAACTGCCCATCTCATCTACGGCACGGCACCTGCGAGTGGAGCAGTTTTTTCCGGTTCAGGACCGGCCCCTTATCTTTCCTTTTACTACACGCGGATTTTCGGTATTCCCACCAATGGCGACTCGGGGGCGGGTATGCTTGTCGACGGCCTTCTTTGCGGTGTTTTTGTCGCGTCCGCTCCGATTTCGAGTCTGGCCGTTGCCGTCAATACGGACTCGATCGCACCATGGATTTTTGCGACCACAGGCATTCTGCCCTCCACAACACGGACCTGCCGAAATCCCAACCAAAGCAAGGCGGCGTCCATTATGCTGAAGGGGATGGCGCTGGGCGCCTCCATCACGCAGGGCCTCCGCAGCTCGGATGGAACCGGCTATCGGTCCGCTCTCCTGAGAGAGCTGGGGCCTGGAGGCTCCAACATCTCGCCCGCGCTTGCGAACAGCGCGACCCCGACCCAAGCAGCGCCGGCCGCGACCGGAGATGGAAGAGCTCCCAGTGAGCTCACGCTTTCCTTGGACGGCGAGCTCACCGACCAGCCAGTGGAGTTTGTCGGCAGAAAGCAGGATGGAACGTTGGCCGACAACAACGACGAGGGATACCCCGGAGCCAGGATTGACGAGGTGGCCGGCATCGCGAAGTGCGCCGTGCCGTATTACCGCCCCAATCTGGTCATGCTCCTGGTCGGCACCAACGACGTTCAGCAAAACCACGATCTTGCGAATGCACCGGCACGTTTGGGAGCGCTGATCGATCAGGTTCTCGCCGACTCACCCAATGCGACGGTGCTAGTCGCGGATATTCCGCCCAACACCGACACCACCCGTCCCGAGCTGGATGCGGAGACGACCGCGTACAACCGGGCGATCGCGGAGATGGTGACCGAGCGGGAGGACGCGGGAGAGCACGTCATCTTTTCTCCCGGCCTGGTGAGCCCGGACCAGGTCAGCGACGACCATATCCATCCCATAGACGCCGGCTATGACCAGATCGCCGCCGGATTTATCAGCGGTGCCGCCGAAGCGGCCGAAAACAGCTGGTTTCAGGACCCGGATTCCGACCAGGCCCTGCCCGCCGGCTGCTCGCTCACCGGAGGCGGCGAGGGAGGCTCCGCCGGCACCACGCCCGGCAGCACCGACAAGCGCTGGGAAGACCACGGAGTTTCGTTTCCGGATGGGTTCGGCTCGGGGAACTCCTACCGCTGGGGCGATGTCAACAAGGACGGCCTGCCGGAGCTGTTCGTGGTCAAACCGGACCAGAGCTGGACGTTCTACTGGAACAACGGCCGCACCAATACAGGCTGGACCTCGTGGACGGAAGGCGTAAACCGCGCGGCCCGAGCTCCCGGACTGGTCGGCAATTCGCTTCGGTTTGCCGATATCGACGGCGACGGCGAGCCGGACTGCGTTCAGGTGGATTTAGCGGGACACTTAAAAGCGTGGGTATGGGACGACAGCAAACCTGTCGGGGAGAAGATATGCGGCAAGCAGTTAGTGCAGGCTGACGGTAGTTCTCTGGATGTTCCAAATACCGGTACGATTCCCAGCGACACCAAAATCATCTTCGCCGACGTCGACGGCGATAAACGGCCGGACTATATCCTGACGGACACTCTAGGCGGGAGCCGCATATGGCGAAACACAACTGTTGTTTATCTAGACGCGCAGGGCAAAAGCCACCGAGTTATCAAATGGGCGGCCTCGGGAAGCGTTCCTCGATCCGCAGGCGAACCGCGCGAATTTCGGTGGGCCGATCTTAATGGAGACGGGATGGCCGACCTTATCCTAATCACAGCCGGCGGCGGTGCGAACGCTTGGCTCAACTACTTCAACAAGCTCGAGAACGAGGTGCATTTGGTCAATATCGGCCAGATTGCGGACGACAAGAAAGTACCGCCGCAGGACGTGCAATTTGTCGATGTGGGCGGGAATGGACGGGCCGACTTCGTCCGTACAGGCTTCACTGGAGTCACGCACATTTGGCTCAACCGCTTAACCGACGCGGATTTTGCCAAGTAGCGGGAGCAACGAGATTCGCTGCCCGCGTGGAAGTCTCCACAGGGCAGCGGATTGTTTAGTGGGGCGGCAACCCGGCCGGAAAGGCCGGGCCATGCTCAAACAGCAACCATGGGCCGCACCGCCCAACCGCGCTCTTACAGACCCGTATTGCCGAACCCAAAGCGGCAATCACCGCACCAATCCCAGCGACGCCCGGAACAGCCGGTCGAAATCCCCGTCCGGCTCGCGGGCGAGCGCGGCTTCAAGCGCTTTTTGCGCCGCCGCGCGTTGGTAGCCCAGGTTGATGAGCGCGGACAGCACATCCTCGGCGGCGGGCGTGGTTTTTGCGCCCAGCACGGGCGTGGGCGCGCCCCAATGGAGATCCTCCAGCTTATCCTTGAGCTCCACGGCCAAGCGTTCCGCGAGGCGCTTGCCCACTCCGGGCGTCTTTTGCAGGCGAGCATGGTCGCCTGCGCGGATGGCCGCGATGGTTTCGGGCGCGGGCAGGCCGCTCAGGATGGTCAACGCCAGCTTGGGGCCCACGCCCGCGACCGTGATCAGACGCTCGAACAACCGCTTTTCGCCCGCATCCGCGAAGCCGAACAGGGCCAGGATGTCCTCGCGCACTTGCGTGTAGATGTGCAGCGAGGCTTCAGCACCGGGCGTGGGCAGGGCGGAGTACGTGGGGATGGACACCGCGACTTGGTAGCCCACCCCGCCGCAATCGAGCACGCAAATCCCCGGTTCGGTCCAGAGCACGCGTCCGCGCAGGTGGGCGATCATGGGGTGATTCTAGCCCCGCTCGCCACGTCCCGGCGCTCCGGCGTGGACGGGTCGCCACGCCGGAGCACTTGTATTACTGCACCTTACCCGCTTCTAAGTGAGACTCCAGGAAGTACAGCTGCTCTTCCGCGTCCACGATCAGCGCGTTCAGGAAATCCTTTGTAGAAGGATCGCCGAGCTCCTCGGCCTGGTCCGAGGCTTCGCGCATCTTCTCGCAGTACCGGCCCAGCGCGCCGGCAAGCGCCGACACCTGCTCCATGCCCGCCGCTGTTTCGACCGGGAACTCCGGCACAGGGGACATGCAGACCGCCTGGCGGATGGTTCCGTTCGCCACCCCGCCGAGCGCGGTAATGCGGTCCGCGAGCGGGTCGATCTGCTTGCGGACGACCTTCGCGACGTTCTTAAACAGCAAATTGAGCTGGTAGAAGTTGAACCCCTTCACATTCCACTGCGCGAACTTCGCCTGCGACTGAACGTCGATCGCCGCAGCGAGCCGGTCTTGCAAAAGATGGGCGACTTGTCTCTTTACATCATCGGGCAGATCCACCCGATTGGGGTACATGCGGTCGATGATGCGGGTGGAGGGACCGGGTACGCCGATTTCGTTGTGCTTTCTCGCGGGAACGCTCATGGTTGCTCTCTCCGGCCTGTTCGGCTGCGCTATGGTGGCTTTCTGCCGTAAGATGCAGGCCGGGTGGACGTCGTGCGCAGGGCGCAAGCGATAGATCTGTCCATAAGAAAACTTGTATGCCCCCACTGAATGCTTCAAAATAGGACGTAATTTTTTTACGAAACTGTTCTCCCTTGTGCAGTTTCTATACGTCTGATGTGCAGTGAACAAGTTTCGGGAGTAAACAAGATGCAGACCCGCAGGCCGACCATCCCAACGCTGGACGGCTGGCGTGGTGCCGCGGTTCTTGGCGTGATCCTGTACCACGGCCGAAGTGAGCTTTTTACACACGTTTCCCTCTTTCAACGGTTGGCGACGCACGGCAACTTGGGGGTGGACCTTTTCTTCGCAATCAGCGGTTTCCTGATCTGCGGCCTTCTGCTTGAGGAACATCGGTCCACGCACACCATCGATCTCCGCCGCTTTTATCTCCGGCGCTGCTTCCGCATCCTGCCGGCGTATTATGCGGCGCTGGCGGGCATTCTTCTCGTTTCCGCATCGGGCGCGATCACCGTCAACACGACAAACCTGCAAAGCTGTTTGCTCTTCTATCGCAACTACAGACCCCTCGGCATCGACGAGCAGCACGGCTTTTACACCGCGCACTTTTGGTCGCTTGCTCTTGAGGAGCACTTTTACCTGGTTTGGCCGGTGCTGCTGGCCGTCGTGAAACCCAAGCGGGCGGGCGCGGCCGCATTTCTCGGGGCCGTGGCGGTGCTGGCTTGGCGGACGGCGGAAGAGCACTTCCAGCTGCTGCCTCACCTGCTGCTGCCGGCCAATCTGCCGGCCCGCACCGACACCAGGGTGGACGCTCTGCTCTGGGGCTGCCTGGCGGCCATCTATCTGCCTGCCGCGCAGCGGCTCATAGGCCGCCTCCGCTTCCGGCAGCTTTGGCTTCCGATCGCGGCGGTCTTGCTCGCGATGGAGGCAACGCACGCTCCCGGGCTTTTCTTTTGGCGAAGCGTGCTCCTGCCGGCGCTGCTGCTCGCTACCGTGCTGCAGCCGGACAGCCTGCTCAGCCGCGTTCTTGAGTGGAAGCTGCTCCGCCGGCTCGGCGCCGTCTCCTACAGTCTTTACCTTTGGCAGGAACTGTTCCTGCCGGAGATCGCGTCCGAAAAAGCGCTCGGCGCTTTCCGCACCCTACAGCGGCCCCCATGGAACTTCGCGGCCATGCTGCTGCTTGCCGTCCTGAGCCGCTATCTGCTGGAGCAGCCGATGATCCGTCTGGGCCGGCGCTTCACGGACGGCCGCACCCCGGCCGGGCCGCCCCAGGCCGACCGTGCAGGTCGCGCCACCGTGCACGACTTCCCAATCCCCGGCGGCCTGACAAGCGATCAGGCATTTGCGCCGCGGTACTCCGCCCGCACCCTGAACGGCAGCTCGGTTTACCCGCCCATCCCAGCGGAGGAGGCCAAGGCAGCGCGGCAAGACGCGGGCGCAGCTTAAAGCAGTTTCCTGGAGGATGTG
>CAXTSB010000016.1:2320-15267 GCA_964246845.1 uncultured Acidobacteriaceae bacterium | reverse complement strand
TCTACAAATCGCCCCCTCGACGCCGTCAGGAAACCGCTCCTGTGCCGCTACCTCGGCGTACACAGGACCGGCTGCAGCGCATACTGCGTGTACGGCCCAAGCGTGATGCCGAGCAGCACGACGCTGCGGTTGATCGGCAAGGTGATGCTGCGCACCGGCTTAAGCGGGTTGAGTGCCAAATTGTACCGGTAGATATTGAACGGAACAGCCTGCGGAGTGCCGTTGCTCTGGTTGCGGTACGGCGTCTTGATCGCCGTGGTTTCTCCCGCGAAGCCGCCCGGCGAAAACCAGTCGCTGAAGCTCACTGAGCGGGTTTCCGAGCTGCCGTCCGCGTAGTGGAGCACCAGCGGCTGATCAGTCTGGTTGCCGCCCACCGCGGTGCCCAGCAGGCTCAACGAGAGAAAGGGCCCAAACGGCAGCGCGATGGTTTGCCCGGCACCGTAGACCACGTTCGGCCGGTTCGCCGCGCCCAGATGGAAGCGGGTCGTCCCCACCGTGACCTCCCCGCCCGCTGCCGCGATATCGCCCAGCACGTTCGCGGAGTAGGCGAACCCGCCGCCGTCCACCCCGCCGTTCGCCTGGAAGCCAACCCCGTCGGCATACAGCCCGGCGGCATTGAAGGCGCTGCTCAGGTCCGCTTCGCGGCCGAACGCGTCCACGGATAAAGTGGCCGACAGGAGCAGGACCGACCGGTTTTTCGGCAGCGTCAGGCTTTTCACCGTCTTGGTCGGGTCCAGCGCCAGCGAGTAGCCGTACAGGTTGAACTGCACCTGCTGCTTCGTCCCGTCCGATTGGTTGCGGTAGGGCATCGCGACCGCTTCGCCCTCGTTCGCATTCGGCGTCGGCGTCCCATACCAGTCTGTAAAGCTCTGGGCCAAGGCGGCCGTGGAGCCGTCCGCATAGGTCACCGTGAGCCCTTGCGCCGCTTGCGTGCCGCCCACGCCCGAGCCCAGCAGGTGCAGCGTGGTGAAGCGCCCCGCCGGCAGCGTGATGGTCTGCCCGTTCGCGTACACCGCGTCCGCGGCATCGGCCGGGCCGACCACGAAGCGCGTCCCGTTCAGCACGCGGCCCCCGCCCACCAGCTCAGCCGAGTACGAGAAGCCTTGTCCGTCCGCACCGCCGTCGGTGTAAGTGGTTCCGTCGCTGCGCAGCGCCGTCAAGTTGAACTGCGGCCCCAGGTTCACCGCGACACCCTGCCCGCAGTTGCCCAGCGCCGCGCTCACCGCCAGCGTCAGCCCGCTCACCGTATGCGTGGTCGGCCCGCTCGTGCCTGTGACCGTCACCGGCACGCCGCTCGTAGTCTCGGCCAGCGGCCCCGCGAGCACGTCCAGGGTCGTCGCATTCGCGCTCACCGGCGGCGCGAACAAGCCCTTCACTCCATCAGGCAGGCCGGCGGCGGCAAACTGCACCTGTCCGTTGAAGCCGTCCACCGGCGAAATGGTCAGGGCATCCCGCGCATCCCCGACCTGGTTCACATACAAAGCTTTGCTTGCGCTTGCCACGGCAAAGTCCGGCAGCTGCACCGTCACATAAGCGGTTTGCGCTAAACCGCCGCTCACCCCCGTCACCGCGACCAGGAAGTTCCCGCCCGGCGTCGCGCCGGTTGTGCTGATTTGGAGGCTGGTCTGCCCCGTACCGGTCAGTGTTTGCGAGCCCAGCGCCGCCTGCACCCCCGCCGGCGCGCCGACTACCGTCGTCGTCAACGCGACCGTCCCTGAAAAACCGTTCGAGGGCGTCAGTGTGAGCGTGGTTGAGCCCTGCGCGCCCGCCGTCAGGTTCAAGGCTTCCGGCGCGGCCCGCAGCGTGAACGAAGGCACAGCTCCGCCCCCGCTGCCGCCCGCGGCGATGGTGTCCGAGGCCGCCGCGAGCAGGATTGCGTCAAGCGCCGAATTCTGACTGGCCGCATTGGCCGCGTCGAACGGCCCCGACCACACCTGGCCGAACTGCGAGCCCGGCCCTTGCGCCTTGGTGTAGATACTCTGCGCGTTCGCATCCGCGAATGTCTTGTAGCGCGGGTCCGGCGCGGCTGCTTGGAGCGCCATCAGGTTGCGCGAGAAGACACCTTTAAACTCCACGCCGTCGCTGCCGCAGTTCGGCTCGCACGGGTCGTGCAGTACCCCGTTCGCGTCCGTATACACCCGGTTCGGCTCGGTGCTTTGCGCCATGGCCGCCGTTGCAATCGCCTGCGCCTGGGGGACCAGCGTTGTATCGCCGTCAAGCGCGCTTAATTGGACGAGCCCGCCCAAAATCACACCTTGGTTGTAGCTCCATTGGGTTTGCCCGTTGTTCTTGCAGGTCGCGGTGTCCAGCCCGTCATTGATCAGGTTTTCCCCGTTGATCATGCCCGAGCCATGGAACCAGGTCCACTCGTCCTTAGCCCATTGCAGGTAGGTGCGCGGCGGCGTGCCCGTGCCGATGCCCACCGCGGGCGCGTTCGATGCGCGCGCCGCCAGCTCCGCCGCAACCGACAGGAACAGCTCATTCGCAATCGCGTTCTTGTACTGCCGGTCGGTATTCCACCAGATGCCGCCCCCGCAGGTCCCGTCCCAAGCGCCGGTCATGGTTTGAAAGATGGACTCAGCCTGCTGGAGGTATTGCGGCTGCTTGGTCAGGTCATATACATCGATCCAAGCCAGCGCCCACCACCCGTCGTCGTCATAGAATCCGTCGATAAATCCCGGGTTTACCGTCGGAGCTTGCTTCAGCGTGTTCGCGAAGATCGGGTAATACGCGTCCGTTCCATCCAGCCGCGAATAGTTCGCGAGCACGGTGATGGAGTTCCCCGCGTTCCACCAGCCTGTGGTTTTATACAAGCCCGTGTCCGGCGTGTAGAAGGTTTGGAGCGCATTGACGCCCTGGAACGCCTGCTGAAGGTAGGGCACGGTGGTTTGCGCTCGAGCTGGAAGCACACCCGCGAGCACGAGAAGGGACAAGAGAAAACGACGAAGCATGGGGAAGCTCCTGATCTGTGTAGAGGTGGAAACGTTTCCAACTCACGGCCCGCAACCCCGTAAATGGAAGCGGCCACAGAGTAACTACGGCGGTTCACCCCTGTCAACATCCGCCGCGAGAACCGCGGGATGATAGGGAACGTGAGCCGGCCGGCACGCTTTGAAGATCCGTAACCGGTTCCCGCATCAGAGCTATGCGGGCAGTTTGCGCGGAGAGCGGGAAAGATGCTGACTGTGTTTTTTGAATTCGTGGGCCGCGTCGCGATGTTTGGTCTGCGCGCGATCCGCGATCTGTTCCGACCGCCTTTTGAAGGCGAGATGCTGATGCACCAATTCCAAGACATCGGTGTGGCGTCGCTGCCGCTGATCGCCGCTTCAGGCCTCGCGCTCGGCGTGGTCATGACGCTGCACACACGCAGCACCCTGGTGCAGTTCGGGGCGGAAGCGGAAATCCCGACCTTTCAATCGCAGGCTTTCTTCAATGAGATCGGCCCGCTCGTCGCGGCGCTTTTGATGTCGGGCCGCGTGGGCGCGGGTATCGGCGCGGAGCTCGCGAACATGCGGGCCACCGAGCAGATCGACGCGATTGAAACCCTTTCAGTCGATTCCTTCAAGCTGCTCGTGGTCACGAAAATCCTGGCCTGCACCTTGATGCTTCCCTTGCTGACGATCTTTATGAACGCGATGGGGATCCTGGGCGGCTTTTTTTCGGAATACACGGCCTCGCACCTGAGCTGGACGCTCTACATCGAGCGGGCATTCGCCGGTGTTTCGGTCATCAACTACGTCCCGCCCACGCTCAAAACAGCGGTGTTCGGCTTTCTGATCGGCACCATCTCCTCTTACTTCGGCTACACGACCAACGCGGGCTCGGACGGGGTGCGGCGGGCTTCCACCAACAGCGTCGTGGTTTCGTCGCTCGCGGTCATCCTGGCGGACGTGGTTCTCGTGAAGTGCATCTTCTTCTTGTTTCCGGACCAGGCGATATGAGCGGGGAACAGGAGAACGGAAACAAGCCGGCCATCGCCTTCCAATCCGTGTCCAAGGGCTTTGACGGGCGCACCGTGTTGGACGACCTGAGCTTCGAGGTTAACCCGGGCGAGGCTTTATGCGTGCTGGGGCGGAGCGGCACGGGCAAGAGCGTGATGCTCAAGCTCATGATCGGGCTGATGAAAGCGGACAGCGGCAAAGCCCTGGTGAACGGCTGCGACATGGGTGCGTCCGACGCGGAAGAACTGACAAAGGCGCGGCGGCATATGGGGTATATGTTTCAGAACGCGGCTTTGCTCGACCGCTTCAACCTGCACGACAACTTGGCATTGCCGCTGCGCCGGCTGATGAAAATGAAATCGCCGGAGGAGATCGAACAGTCGGTGCAAAGGGCGCTGCAGCAGGTGGGGCTGGAAAAAGAAGGCCGCAAGATGCCGGCCACGCTTTCAGGCGGCATGCAAAAGCGCGCGGGGCTGGCGAGGGCGCTGGCGCTCGAGCCCGAAATCCTGCTGGTGGATGAGCCGCACAGCGCGCTCGACCGCTTGACGGCGCAGGAGATCACGGACCTGCTGCGCCGCGTGAAGACCGAGCAGCATACAACCATGGTGATTGTCACCCACGACATCCATGGCGCGCGTCAGCTTGCCGACAAGATGACGGTTCTGGACGGGGGCAAACTGATCGGGTTCGGAACGGTGGAAGAGCTGGACAACAGCGACAACGAGTTGGTGAGGCGGTTCACCTCGGAAAGGTAGCGGGATGCCGGCGCGATCTGTGTGGGTCGGGATTTTTGTCACGGTGGCACTGGTGCTGTTTGGGGCCGGGCTGTTTCTTTTGGGGAACCAGCACAAGGCTTTCCGGAAGCATGTGCAGTTTTACGCGGAGTTCGCCGATGTGCAGGGGATTGAAAAAGGGGCAAAGGTGCGCGTCAACGGCGCGGAAGCCGGGCAGGTCGAAAACGTCCAAATCCCTTCGAGCCCGGCCAAGAAGTTTCGCCTGCGGATGCAGGTGGACGAAAGCCTGCACGGCTTGATTCGCGATGATTCGCTGGTTACGGTAGAGACTGAGGGGATCGTCGGGGACAAGTTCCTGCAGATCCATGCGGGTACCGAGCAAGCCCCCGAAGCGCCGCCGGGCACGACCTTGCACGGCAAGGAACCTGTGGAGTTGGGCAAGCTGCTGGAGCAGGCCGGAGGGCTGCTGAACCAGGTGGGCGGGACGATTACGCAGGTGGACGGCACTGTGAAGGATGTGCAGCAGCACCTGGATGTCGCGCTGAACACGGTGACCGCGACGGTGAACAACGCGAACGGGCTCGTAAGCGATGTGAAGCACGGCAAGGGCACGGCGGGCGTTCTGCTTGAAGATCCGCAAACGGCGGGCGACGTGCGCCAAGCCGTGGCGAACACCCGCGACGCGACCAACCAGCTCAAGAGCGCGTCCACGCAGGTGAACGGGATTTTGAACGATGTGCAGCAGCGGCAGCTGGTCGCGAAGACCGACCGGACAATCCAAAACGCGCAGGGCGCGACCGAACAGCTCGAGCAAACCTCGCAGCAGCTGAACGGCACGCTCACCAAAGCATTTGCCGAAGATCAGTATGGCGAGGACGCGGGCAGCAACCTGCGGCAAACGCTTTCCAACACTAATATCGCCACGGGCAACCTGGCCGACGACACGGAAGCGTTGAAGCACGAGTTCTTTTTCAAGGGCTTCTTCAAGAGCCGCGGCTACACGAGCTTGAACGACCTGCCGGTGGAGAAATACCGGAGCGGGCAGATTTTGAAAAAGCTCGGCCAGGACCGGCAGTGGTTGGCTGCGGCAGACCTGTTCCAAGCGGGGCCGAACGGGACCGAGGAGCTGTCCCCCGCCGGGCGGGCGGGCATCGATCAGGCCGTCAGTCAGCTGCACGATGTGTACAGCGACCCGATCCTGGTGGAAGGCTACGCGCGGCAGGGCACCCCGGCGGAGCTGCTGACCGAGTCGCGGCAGCGCGCCGCCCTGGTGCGCGCCGACCTGCAAGTGCACTACCATGTGGAGCCCAAGAACACCCGAGTCGTCGCCCTGAGCGCGACGCCCCCGGCCTCGGCGGGGAAGTCGACTTGGGATGGAGTATGCCTGGTGCGCTTGGAGCCGAAGTGAAGGGTCTTGCAGTCGGGCTCATGCGTTCCGGTGCTGCATCCATAGGCTTGATGCAGCACCGGTAGCTTCAGTTTGACGACTACATTTTCACAATGTAGTCTTCAAAGAAGCATGGATCCGCTCGAACTGCAGCATAAACCCGGCTCTAAAATAGAGCGCTTTGAGCGCTTGGCGGAGAAGCGCGTGACGGATGCGCTCCGCGCCCTGCGCCTGGTGGGCAACCTGGCCAATCGCCGGAACTATGCTTACACCGCGGAGCACGTGAAACAGATTCAGGATGTTTTAGAGGGCGGCCTGCGCGAGGTGAAGATGAAGTTCCGCGAAGAAGCCGGAGAGCCTGAGCGGGGCTTCTCGTTTCGGAAGCGCGGCTAGATGGCGCATCCCGCCAAGCACGCATTCACGGCAGGCAGCTTGTTCGCCGGAATGGGCGGTTTTTGCCTGGCTTTTCGGCAGGAAGGCTTCCGCGTCCTCTGGGCGAATGAGAAAGACGCTTGGGCGGCGAAAACCTACCGCCACAACTTCCGGGAAACCGTGCTCCATGAGAAGCCGATCGAAGATCTGTCCGTCATCGCGGACAGTTTGGAGCCGGTCGACGTGCTCACCGCAGGCTTCCCCTGCCAGCCATTTTCAGTAGCAGGCACAAAAAGCGGCTTCGCGGACGAGCGCGGGCAGGCATTTTTCGAGATGATGCGGCTGATCCGCGAATGGGGTTCGGAGCGGCCGAAGATCTTGCTCTTCGAAAATGTTCCACATCTTCGGAAGCACGACCAAGGCCGCAGCTTCCTCGAAATTGCTCAGGAGATTCAAGCCGCGGATTATTGGTTTGACCCGAGACGGCACTGGGCTGTGCTCAACACACGACGGCACACAAACATCCCGCAAAATCGCGAGCGGCTGTATATGGCTGCATTGTCGCAGGACCACTTTGGCTGGAACGGCTTTCAGTTCCCTTCTCCCGAGCCGGAAACGCGCGAGGCTCGGGAGTATCTTGACCTTCAATCGGCGGCTGACCCCTATTTTTATTTTCAAGAAGACTCGCGGTACCGCGGCAAATTTGAGTCCTCTATCAAGAATGGCGATCCCGAGGCGGTGTATATGCTGCGCCGCAACTACATCCGCGAAAACAAAACAAACTCCGTTCCCGCCCTGCTCGCCAATATGGGCGACGGCGGCCATAATACTCCGGTCATACGGGATGACTGGGGCATCCGCAAGTTCACGCCAAAAGAATGCCTGCGGCTGCAGGGCTTCGCGGACGAGGAGTTCAGCTTTCCCGATAATATTTCCCGGGTGCAGCAATACAAGCAGATCGGCAATGCCGTAACCGTGCCGCTGGTGCGCAGGCTGGCTGGCGAGTGCCGGCGGCTTTTGGAGGACAGATGAAGGTCTCATTCGGCAGCAAGATCGGCTGGCAATTCCCAGCTAATGACGGAGGTCAGGTCAACGGTCTTAATGATCCGGGCATGGAAACGTTCAAAAACCGGCCTCTCACTAGTCTCGCACGGGAGGTCCTGCAGAACTCTCTGGATGCAGCCGACGAAGGCTCAAAAAAGCCGGTTGAGGTGCATTTTGAGTTGCTGTCGGTGTCGCCTTTTAATCTTCCCGGGCTAGAGGATTTGAAGAGTGCTCTCCACGCCTGCGGTCAGTACTGGGCGGAAGACGCGGACACCGTAAAAGCGTTCAAAAAGGCAGAGCAGGCATGCAGCGAGAGGCTTGTTCGCGTGCTGAAGATCTCGGATTACAACACGACGGGCCTGATGACGCAGAGCCAAGGAAAGCGCAAGTCCGAGTGGCATCGACTTACAAAAGAGGTGGGTGCGCCTGGCAAGAGCGAAGGCAAGCTGGGCTCGTTCGGCATCGGCAAGCACGCCCCGTTTGCATGTTCAGAGCTTCGTACAGTCTTTTATGGAACGCTTGATCAACATGGCGGGCGGGCATTTCAGGGAGTCGCTCGGCTCGCGAGTCATTGCCGCGCCGACAAGCACATTGCACAAGGAATCGGCTACTGGGGCCTGAAAAGCGGCAACGAACCGAAGAAAGACTTTTCCAAGCTGCCCGAGTTTTACCAACGAGATACAACCGGTACGGACATCTACATAACCGGTTTTGTTGATTCTCCCGGCTGGGAAGCCGAAATCACAAAGTCCGTTCTTGAAAGCTTTTTTCTTGCGATTTGGGAGCGGAAGCTGCAGGTCAAGATCGGCAGAACTGCTGTAAACAAAGCTTCAATGAAAAAGTTGTTCGACGATCTATATGCCGAGCGCGATCCAGAATATTTCGCAAATGAGTACTACAAAGTACTGAACAGCGAAGAAGCAATGCTTTACGAAGAGCCAGATTTTATGAGCTGCGGAATGGTCCAACTACGCCTGCTTGAAGGCAAGGCTTTCAAGAAGCGAATCGCTTTGTTCCGGCGCAGCGGAATGAAGATTCGCGACAAGCGCTTTCAAGTACCAACGCATTATGCAGGGATCTTAACCGCGACAGGTATCAAGCTTGACGCCTTGCTTAGGAGAACGGAACCGCCCAGCCACGACGATTGGGTGCGGAAGCGCGCGCAAAGCGCCGATGACGCAAGGATTTTAGACAAGCTGATTGGTTGGGCGCGGGAAAGGGTACGGCAGCTTCAGATTTCCGAGAAGGGAGAGGAGCTGGACGCCGCCGGTATAAGCGAGTTCCTGCCGGATGAGACCGACGACGCAAAAGCGGGCGCGCTTGAGGACGGCGAAGAAGTGGAGCAGGCGCCTGCCGCGGAGTTGACTATGCGCCTGCGAACTCCGTCGCGGGCTGCCGTGCGCTCGGAAGTGCAAGCCGAGGAAGACCCTGACACTACGGACTCAGAAGACCCGCAGGACGGCCCCGGCGGCCCTGGCGGAGACGGCCCAGGAGGCGATGACCCGCAGCTGCCAAGCGCTGCCGGGCCCGAACCCGGCAGGCGCGTGGAGCTGGAAAGCGTACGCGGCTACTGCGCCGTTCCGCGGGAAGGCCGGTACCGGTTCCTTCTCGATCCGGCTGCCAGCGAAGCGGTATGGATCAAAGTTTTTATCGTGGGCGAGGTCGGTTCGGAGCAGACGCGCGTAGCGCGCTACCGGCTGGACGGCGGGCCGGAGCTCGCTGCCCCATCCGGGCGCTTGATCGGGCCTTTGCCGCTCGTGAAGCAGCAGCGTGCCATGCTGGAGGTTGTACTTGCGGAGCCGATCCGGTGCTCCCTGGAGGTGGCAGCGTATGCGCATTAGAGAGCGCGCCTACCCCCATCCGGTCCTCAGCCCTTGGGGCGACAAAGACTTTATCCGTTCAGCTTTCCAGCCGAGCGTGGAGGTAAAGGGCGCAAAGGACGCTTACTCCTTCAGGGCTAAGTTCAAAATCAACAACCAAAGCCTGCGTACGCTTGTCGAGGAGAGGCGGGCGCGCTATGCCGTTCATGTGGAATGCCCGCAAACCCGGTACCGCTGCCTGTTTCCTTCCGAGCAGCCCGAATTCAAATTCGAAATTCGCTCATCCATGATTGCGGGCAGCGTGGATGTTTGCTCGTTTCTTCTAGCCGCGGAGCCGATCGAGCATTATGTGAACACTTCCCTTCACCCGGACTACGACGGGCTCTCGTTTGAAATTGCGGCCGGTGACACTTTGGCGGTCGGCGATGAGCGCGAGTTCATCGCCGAAAAAAAGGATGATCCCTTGAGGACCGTACCCTCGATCTTCTCCATCCAGCCCAACTCCAAGCCGGACGCCGAACCGATCGACATCGAAACGGGCGGCAATAAGATTGTCGTGCTGCTGTCCAAGAAGAACCACGATGCCTACCGCGAGCTTCGGCAGAATCACACATATGACCCGGTGCTCAATGCTGCGATTGTGGCTCCAGCGCTGGCCGCAGTTATCGAGCAGATGCGCGCCTCGACCGACGGAGAAGACGGCGATATAGCAGGACGGCATTGGTTCGGCGTGCTTACCCGGAGAATGAATGAGCTTGGCATCGACCCGCGCGATCTGGAAAGTCTCAGTGAGACGAGCATGGCTGTCGCAAACCGCATTATCGGGCAGCCGCTTGATGCGTGCCTCAGCAGTTTAGTGAGCGCGGCGAAGGACGCAGAGGAGGACTGATGGAAAAGCTTGTGTTCTTGCGGGAAGCAGCTTTGGAAAGGCTCCGCATTGATGCTGCCACTAACCTGGGCAGCTACGAGAGCGACGTGCCTTGGGTAGACAAGTACTTCGCAGGCACCCACTGGAATCACCCGTCCAATCGCGTGGGCGCTCCGCCACTCACGCTGCAGGTCCCGGAATCAAAGTCTGCCTATACCGACTCAGACCTCGCAAACACCCGTATTGTGTACGAAGGCCTACGGCACCTAACGCCTTTGCAGGCCGCCCAGCCGAGGCTTTGGGCCTACATGACTCATCACACGCACTGGCAATATATGCGCCGCCGGTGGCCTGTTGAAGGGGACAGCGAGCGTAATGGTGCCATTTTCATTAAAGAGCGCTACCTTTTCGGGCCGAACCTGGCAAGGGCATTGGTACGCAACGGGATTGCTCGGCTCTGGTGGTACGGATACTGCTCCTACGACAGCCGCCGCAGCGACCCCTTCGAGCTGACTGCCGTTCTGCTTAAGAACCTGGACGTTACTCAAAGCATTCTGGAGCGGTCCTTCTCGTTAAACACATCCGTCACGCAAACTCTGCTGGAAGCGCTTTGGGAGCGCGAACAGCAGCACTGGCCGTTTTACAACCGTGAAAAAGTGCGCCTGCTCGCAAGGCACCTTGTCCGCGTCGGCGGCGTCACAATCCTCGACGCGTTGAACAAGCGGGATTTGCGGGCCTTGATCGACGCGAAGATCGACCAGCTGGAGGCGGCTTAGGCGATGGCGGACAATCTCACGGCGGAGCAGCGGTCGTACAGCATGTCGCAGATCCGCTCCAAGCGGAACCGGACCACGGAGCTGCGGCTGATCGCAGTGATGCGTGAGGCCGGGATTAAAGGTTGGCCGCGGAACTCGCGGCTCGAAGGCAAGCCGGATTTTGTGTTTCCGCGCGAACGGGTAGCGGTGTTCGTCGATGGCTGCTACTGGCACGGCTGCCCCAAGTGCGGATTGTGCCCCAAGAGCAACGGAGAGTACGGGAACGCGAAAATGGCGCGCAATCGCAAGCGGGACCGCGCAGTCGGCGCAGCTTTGCGAAAAGCTGGCTGGCGCGTGCTCCGCATCTGGGAGCACGCTCTTAAGCGTTCTCCGGGCCGGTGCGTCGGAAGGCTGCGGGCAGCTGTTGCCATGTAAACCTTCCCGCGCTTCCACACGTCTATGGCGTTGGGATGGAACACGCTATCTTTGCCGGACAGATTTCGCCCTCGCGGGCCCGCGCCGCGGCCGAGCTCGATGATATCGATGCGTTGTGGACTGCTTATCGGGGGCGCATCTACCGCTACGTGCTCTTGTCCTTGCGCGACCCGGACTTGGCGGAAAGCATCACCGAAGACTGCTTCCTGAAGGCGCACGCCGCGCGGCGCGATTTTCGGGGCGATTGCAGCGCGGCTACTTGGCTTACGCGCATCGCCACCAACCTGATCCGGGATACGGCGCGGTCGCGCAAGTTTCAGTTCTGGCGCGCGGCGGAGGCTTCGGCTGTGGACGCGCACGAGATCGCCGACCGCCTGCGTTCGCCCGGGCTTACGCCCGAAGCCGACCTACAAGTACGGCAGCAGCTCGCGGGCGTGTGGGCGGCGGTGGAAACGCTGTCGGCCAAGCAGCGGAGCGTGTTTCTGCTGCGCTTTGTGGAAGAAATGGAACTCGCGGAGATCGCCGAAACGCTGGAAATGAATCTGGGAACGGTGAAAAGCCACCTGCACCGGGCTTTGCACACGGTGCGGAGCAAGATGGGAAGGCAAGCATGAAACACCTTACGGAACAGGAGCAAAACAACTGGCTGCTCGGCGAGCGCGCCGCGGCGGCCGAAGCTCATCTGCGGGCGTGCGCGGAGTGCCGCGCGCAGGTGGAGTCTATGCATCACGGCTTGGCGGCATTTCGCAATGCTTCGCTTGCGTGGAGCACGGACGAGGCGCGGCGCGTGCAGCATGCGCTGCCCCGCAGGCCGGCCCCGCGCTCGTTCGCCCACACATGGGCCGCGGGCTGCGCGGCCGCCGTATTGGCCGCGGCCGTGGGCTTGGCGGGGCTGCACCCCCGGCACGCCTCGCCTGTGCCGAGCGCGCAAGCGGGCCTGAGCGATGACGCTCTGCTGGAACAGATCGACCAACAGGTCGGGGGCAGCGTGCCGGAGGCGATGCAGCCCCTCACCGGAAGCACGGAAACAGCGGCGCGATGAGACGGCTTCTATCCATGGCCGCGGCAGCCGGCCTGCTCTGCGGCCCCGCATTTGCCCAGCAAGGGGCCGATGCTCCGGGGCAAGGGCCCGGCGGGCCCCCGTTCAGCCATGGGCACTCGCCGTTGGCGCGCGTGTTCCACGCCGGGCCGCCGGGGCGGTGGTGGCGCGACCCCGACTTTGCCAAACTCCTGGCGTTGACGCTCGACCAGCAGACGCGCATGGACCAGGTGTTCCAAGCCAACCGGCCTCGTTTGATCGACCTGAGCGGCGCGGTACAGAAGGAAGAGCTGGCCATGCAGCCTTTGGTCGATGCCGAGCCGCCGAACGAGGCGCTGGTGCTGGCGCAGATTGACCGCGTGGCGCAGGCGCGGGCGGAGCTCGAAAAGGCGAACGCCCGCATGTTGCTTGGGCTGCGCGGCGTGCTCACGCCGGACCAATGGCAAAAACTGCGCGCCAACGAACCACAGCATTCTGACTGGCATCGCCGCAACTCCGGACCTCCCCCGAACCCGTGATCAGTGCGGACGGGGCAGCACTTCGAGATCAAGC
>CAXTSB010000016.1:0-2310 GCA_964246845.1 uncultured Acidobacteriaceae bacterium | reverse complement strand
GATCAAGCAGCTCGATGTCCGGCGTTCGGTAATGCGCCTTTACAGGCTCGTCCGCCAGCAGCGCCGTGCTCAGGTACTTTTTGTTGTCGTCCGGGAATACGGTCCCGACCACATGGGTACCCTGCTCCGCCGCCACAACGGCCGCGAGAAAATTGCACCCGGACGAGATGCCGACGCCCAAGCCCAGCTCCGAAGCCAACTTGCGCGCCATTAGAATCGAGTCGCCGTCCGAGACCGCGAGGACCCCCGCGAGCTCGGGCAAGCGGACGATCGCCGGGATGAACTCGTCGGAGATGCCCTGGATACGGTGCGAGCCGACCTTGTAGCCCGTCGTGAGCGTGGGCGACTCCGCGGGCTCGACCGCCCACACCCGCGCTCTTCCGCCGAGGGCGCGCGCGAAGCCCATCGCCGTGCCGCCCGTGCCGACTCCGGCGACAAAGCCGTCCAGCTCCAGCCCAAGCGCCCACAGCTGCGCGATAAGTTCCGGTGCGGTACCCAGCCGGTGCGCTTCCACGTTCGCGGCATTCTCAAACTGCTTGGGTAGGAACACGGACGGGTCCGCCGCGGCCATGGCTTCCGTTCTGCGGATGGAACCCAGGAAGCCGCCTTCCTCGCGCGAAACGAGGCAGATTTCCGCGCCGAAAGAGCGGAGCAGGTCGCGGCGTTCGCGGCTCATCCAGTCGGGCATGCAGATATGGACGGGGTGGCCGAGCGCGCGGCCGAGCGCGGCGAAGGCGATGCCGGCATTGCCGCTGGTTGCTTCAGCGATCGTATCGCCCGGCCGCAGCGCGCCGCAGGCGTAAGCATGGCGCAGCACATGGAGCGCCATGCGGTCCTTGATGGAGCCGGTCAGGTTCCCTTGCTCAGCCTTGGCGTAGACCGTGCCGACGCGCCCGCGAAAGCGGTAGGTGACGGCGAAAACAGGTGTGTTCCCAATGGCCTCACCCAGAGCGCGTAACCGCCGCTGCGCGGGGCAAGGCGGAGGCGGCGCGGGCAAGGGAAGAACCGAGGCGAGCATGAGATGAGGGTACGTAGGCGATTGTGCTTTTCCTATACGGAAAAGCAGGTTTTCGCGCGGGAAGCGTTACGATTATTATGCCTGAACAGGAAATGCTTTCCGAGGAGAGTTTCCATGCCGGTCGAGCCCGCGGACCTTGACGCCCTGGATGCGAAGATCCTGCACGAACTTCAAGCCAACGCCCGGCTTTCCTTCGCGGAGCTGGGACGCCGGGTCAACCTGTCCACGCCCGCCGCGGCGGAACGTGTGCGCCGGCTTGAGGACGCGGGCGTCATCACGCGCTATGTCGCGCTGGTGGACCCAGCGCGGGTCGGCCTGCCCGTGCGCGCGTTTATCAAGATCACCGTTCCCGGCGACCGCCTGCCGCATTTCAGCGCGCTCGCCCAGCGCGTGCCGGAAGTGCGCGAGTGCCACCGCGTCACGGGCCAGGAAAGCTACATCCTGCAAGTCGCGGTGCGCGACTTGCAGCACTTGGAAACCGTGATCGACTCGCTGACGCCGTATGTCGCCACCAACACATCCATGGTGCTGGCTTCGCCGGTGCCGTGGCACCCGGTGATTCCCGCTTGCTTTTCCAAGCTTTAGTCATTGCGCCGCCGGCTCGCTCGTATACAGCAGCTCCGCTTTGTTGCCGTTTACCCCGTAGAGCGCGAACTGCCGCGCGGCTTGCGGGTCAACGAGCGTCGCCGCGGTTTCGAGGCGAAACAGCAGCTCCGCGCGGTTGTCTCCGTTCGCATCCACGGCGTCCAGCAAGCGCAGTGCCGGGGTTTGGTCCAGCTGGTCGCCCTTGGTGGTTTGGGTGAACACCGGCTGCGGCTTGCCGTTGAAGTCCGGCTTCGCGATCACGGTGACGTAGCGCCGGGCCGGGCCTTCCGGGGCCGTGTGCGCCGAGTACACATACGTCGCGCCGCTGCCGTAGCTCAACTCGAGCGCGGTCAACCGCGGCTCAACAAGCGGGTCGGAAGCGGCGGGAACGGGCGCGGTGCGGCGGCGCGTTCTCGCTCCCGGGCCGAAGCTCGCCTGCGATGCCGCGGCCGCTTGGCGCCGGGCCGCGTCGGTCTTCGCGCCGGGCCCGAAGCTCGACTGCGCCACGGTCGCCAGCGCCTTCAGCGCCAGCGCGTGCATGGCGGTTTCGGCGTCGGTGCGCGCCTGCGGCGTGGGCCAGGCATAGGCATACGGATGGGGGTCGTCCGGGGCCGTGTCGGAAACAGCAACCGCATCGGCCACCTGTACGGGAGCCGCGCCTGCCGCAGCTGCACTACCAGGTGCCGCCCCGGCTTTGCCTTCGAGCC
>CAXTSB010000015.1:41080-41617 GCA_964246845.1 uncultured Acidobacteriaceae bacterium | reverse complement strand
ACGACCGCGAGCGGCAGCACCGCCGCGACTACGCCGCCCCAGCCCAGGGCGGCGCCGAGGGCCCACTCACGCGCCCAACCCGGACGGCGCGGCAGGCCCATGGACCCGATGGGCCGCGGTTGGCGCTGCCCGCTCGCGCCCATCGCGGCAAAGCCTGAAAGAAGCAGAACGGCGAGGAGCGACCGGCTTGCAAGGGCGCGGAAGCCCGGCGCGAGCAGGTGCGCGAAGCGCCGCGCCATCTCATGCGCGAGTACGGCATACAGGGCGGCAAACAGAAACCATGAAAATGCCCGGAGGCGGGTTGCGGCAAGCCGTCGGCGCGTGAGCTCAGGCATGGCCTGTTTGGATGCCCGGCTCTTGCCTGCGGCTCCTCAGAGAGTATGTGGGAAATCCGCGCCGCACATGCCGCGGTGTCATCCTGAACGAAGTGAAGGATCTGCTTTTGCCGACGCAGGGCAGAAAGCAGACCCTTCCTCGCTGCGCTCCTCAGGATGACCTCCTGTTTTTTCTACGGTAACTTCACATCCATCAGACTTC
>CAXTSB010000015.1:0-41070 GCA_964246845.1 uncultured Acidobacteriaceae bacterium | reverse complement strand
CCGCGCGCCGTCGCGGCGGCGGCGCTGCTGCTGTGGTCGCTCGGCCCGATCTACGGGGGCCGCGCGGGGCGGGGGGCGCGCCCCCTCGCCCGGTTCTTGGACGATCCCGTCCACGCACCCCATCCCGAGAGCGTCGGGCGCGGTCGCGCGCAAAGCCTGGGCGGCCTCGGCGCGCTTGCCCGCGTCGCGCCACATGATGGACGCGCAGGCCTCGGGCGAAATCACCGAGTAGATCGACTTTTCGAGCATCAGCACGCGGTCCGCGACGGCTAAGGCCAACGCTCCGCCCGAGCCGCCCTCGCCCGTGATGACCGCGACCGTGGGGACGCGCAGCCGCGACATCTCGCGCAGGTTGCGGGCGATGGCTTCGGCCTGACCGCGCTCCTCCGCGCCCAGCCCTGGGTAGGCGCCCATCAGGTCGATCAGCGTCACGACAGGGCGACCGAATTTTTCCGCAAGCCTCATCGCGCGGAGGGCTTTGCGGTAGCCGTCCGGCTCGGGCATGCCGAACCGCGCGGCGATTTTTTCCTTGGTGGTGCGGCCCTTGACGTTCGCGATCACGAGCACTTCCCTGCCCTCCAGCCGCGCGAACCCGCAGCGGATCGCAGGGTCGTCGGCGTAGAGGCGGTCGCCGTGGATTTCAAGAAAATCCGTGAAGCAGGTTTCCAGAAAAAATACTGGGTCGGGCCGCTGCGGGTGGCGTGCGAGCTCGGTCTTGGCCCAGCGTTCGTTCGGGGGTGCGGCAAGTGCGGCGGCGAGCTTGGGGGCCATGCGCGCTATTGTACCGGGCGGGTTTGCGGAACGCGGACGTACCGCATCCCGGCGGCCTCCGCCGAGGCGATGCCGGCCTCGGCGTCCTCGAATACCAGGCACTCCGCCGCGGGTACGCCCAGGATATGCGCCGCAGTCAGGAACGGCTCGGGATCGGGCTTGCCGCGTGCGTAATCTTCCGCGCCCACGATGACGGGAAAATAATGCGAAAGCCCGAGCGTGGCCAGGGTGCGCTCGATGGAAGCGCGGGGCGAGCCGGAAACAATGGCGTAGGGGAGCTTGCCCGCGTTTGCCTCGACGACCGCGAGCACCTCGGCCACGGGCTTCAGCCGATCGAGCATTGCGTAGTAGAGCGACTCCTTGCGGCCCACCACCGTCGGCGGGTGCATGACCGTGCCGAAGCGCTCGTTCAGCAGCTCCACCACGCGATGGAGCGGCACCCCGCCCAGCTCGTAGAAATACGGCTCCGGGAAGTCGACCCCGTGCTCCCGGACCGCCTCGACCCAGGCCAGGTAATGCAGCGGCATCGAGTCGGCAACGGTGCCGTCCAGGTCGAACAGAAAAGCGGCATGCGGGCCGGGCGGTAAGGTGAGCGCGCTCAGTCGAGCACCTGCACCGCGCCCCGGCCCAGCAGGGTTTCCGCGCGGTCAATAAACGCGCGGTCGGCGGCGACCAGGATTTCGGGCTCCAGCACCACGCAGTACTCGTTGCGCTGCTCGAGCGAGAGCATCACCCTGCCCGGCCCAGGCGCTTCGCGCAGAACGCCTTGGAGCTCGCGCAGGAGGCTGTCGCTTGCGATATCGAGCTGGACTTTGATGCGCAGGTTTTTCGGCAGGCGCACCTTCACATCCTCAATCGGCTGAATGGAAGAGACGCAGAGCTTGTTCGCGGCTTCCTCCTCGGCCCGCAGGGCACCCCGCACCAGCACCGGCACTTCAATCTTCAGCGACTCGGCAAGCGCCGCGTAGTCCTTCGGAAAGCAGATCAGGTCGATCTTGCCGACCGTATCTTCGAGCGATGCCTGGGCGTACAGCTCGCCGGAGCGCTTGGATTTCGCGACCTTGAGGCCGACAATCACGCCCGCGATTTGAACTTCCTCGCCCCGCTCGCCGCGACGTGTCGGGGCGGCGGAGGGTTTCGCTTCCAGCGCCGAAGCTGTATCGAGCACGCCGGGGATGTTGCGGAGCTTGTCGGCATATTTATCTAACGGATGGCCGGAGACGAAAAAGCCGAGCACGTCCTTCTCATTGGCCAGGCGCTCGTGCTCGTCCCAATCCGGCACGTTCGGCAGCGCGTCCGAAACCGAGGCCGCCGGGCCGTCGTCGAAGATGCCGAACAGCCCGTGTTGGCCGCTCGCCAGGTCGCGCTGCGCCTTTTGGGCTTGCTCGATGGCTTTATCCGCCGCGGCCATCAATTGCGAGCGCCGGCCGAAGGAGTCGAGCGCCCCGGCCTTGATGAGCGACTCGAGCACGCGCTTGTTCATGAGCCGGAGATCGACACGCTCGCAAAAATCGTAAAAGCTCGCGAACGGCTTCTTCGCGCGGGCGTCGCCTCGTGCAACCAGGATGGAGTCGATCGCGTTGCGCCCGACGTTCTTGATCGCGGTCAGGCCGAAGCGGATGGCCTCGCCGTTGGGAGTGAAGTCCGCACCTGAGAGCGTGACGTCCGGCGGTTGCACGGCGATGCCGAGCTCGCGGCACTCCTTGATGTACTTGACCACGTTCTCGGGCTTCGAGATTTCGGAGGTCAGGAGCGCCGCCATGAACTCGACCGGGTGGTGCGTCTTAAGGTAGGCCGTGTGGTACGCGAGCAGCGCATACGCGGCCGAGTGCGATTTGTTGAAGCCGTAGCCGGCGAACTGCTCCATCAGATCAAAGACGCGGGTGACGATGTCCTTCTTGTAGCCCTTTTCCGCCGCCCCGGTGACGAAGCGCTCGCGCTGCTTGGTCATCTCCTCCAGGTTCTTCTTGCCCATCGCGCGGCGCAGCAGGTCGGCTTCGCCCAGCGAGTAACCGGCGACCGCGTTCGCGATCTGCATCACCTGCTCCTGGTACACGATGACGCCGAGCGTTTCCTTGAGGATCGACTCCATCGGGGGCAGGTCGTACTCGACCTTGCGGCGGCCCCATTTGCGCTCGATGAAGTCGTCGATCATGCCGCCCTGGATCGGACCTGGGCGGTAGAGTGCGTTCAATGCGGTCAGGTCCTCGACCGAGGTGGGCTTGTAGCGCCGGAGCACGTCGCGCATGCCGCCCGACTCGAACTGGAACACGCCCGAGGTGAGGGCGCGATGGTAAACCTTTTCGTACGTTTCCTGGTCGTCGAGCGGGATGGTGTCGAGATCGACTTCGTGCCCGGCAGCGCGGAGCAGCTTCAGGCAGTCGTCGATGACGGTCAACGTGGTCAGCCCAAGAAAGTCCATCTTGAGCAGTCCCATCTTTTCGACCGCCTTCATGTCGTAAGCGGTCACGATTTCATCGTTCTTCGACCGCACGACCGGGATCAAATCGGTGAGCGGCCGCGGCGCGATCACCACGCCCGCCGCGTGGACGCCCGCGCCGCGCACCAAGCCTTCGAGCTTCAGCGCGGTATCGATGACTTCGCGCATCTGCGGGTCAGTGTCGTACGCGTTTTGGAGCGGGGGCGAGTCCTTGAGCGCCTGCTCGAGCGTGATGCCGATGGTGGCCGGAACCATCTTCGCGATCTTGTCCACATCGCCGTAGGGCAGGTCGAGCGCGCGGCCCACGTCCTTGATGGCGGCCTTGGCGGCCATGGTGTTGAAGGTGATGATCTGCGCAACCTGCTCGCGGCCGTACTTGCGCGTGACGTAGTCGATGACCTCGCCGCGCCGGTTCATATCGAAGTCGATGTCGATATCGGGCATGGACACGCGCTCGGGGTTCAGGAAGCGCTCAAACAGCAGCGCATTCTGGAGCGGGTCGATATCCGTGATGCCCATGACGTACGCGACGAGCGAACCGGCGGCCGAGCCGCGCCCCGGGCCCACAGGGATGCCCTGCTCGCGCGCGTAGCGGATGAAGTCCCACACGATGAGGAAATAGCCGGGAAACTTCATCGCCTTAATGCAGTCGATCTCGCGCTCCAGCCGGGCGTGGTAGTCGGAGAGCGGCGAGCGCAGTTTTCCGGTGTCCTGCAAGTGCCGGACGCTGGTGTCGAGGCGCTTGCGGAAGCCCTCGCGGCACACCTGCTCAAAGTACGAGTCGATGGTGTGGCCGTCCGGGACGGCGAACTCCGGAAAGGGGTTCTCGACCTTGTTGATCTTGAGCTGGCAGCGCTCGGCAAACTGCATCGTCCGGCTGCACACCTCGGGCGCGTGCGCGAACAACCGCTCCATTTCGGCGGCGGTTTTTACATAGAACTGGTCGGAGTCGAACTTGAACCGCTTGGGGTCGTGGATGGACCCGGCTGTTTGGACGCAGAGCAGGATCTCATGCGCGTGGTGGTCGTCCTCGCACAAGTAATGCGAGTCGTTGGTCGCGACGAGCGGGATCCCGGTTTCGCGCTCCAGGCGGAACATGTCATCGTGAATCTTCTTGTCGAGCGCGAGGCCGTGGTCCTGGATTTCGAGAAAAAAGTTGCCCTTGCCGAAGATGTCCTCGTACTGCCCGGCGGTGCGGCGCGCGCCCTCGAAGTTGTCCTTCATCAAGTTCTGCGCGAGCTCGCCCGCGAGGCAGCCGGAAAAACCGACCAACCCGGAGGCGTGCTGGGCTAAGTACTTCTTGCTGATGCGCGGCTTCCGATAGAACCCGTGGAGCGAGGCCTCAGAAGTGATGCGGACCAGGTTGCGGTAGCCTTCCTCGTTTTCGGCGAGCACCAGAAGGTGGTTGTAGTCGTCGCCTTGCGGGTCGGCCCGGTGGTCCTCTCTTTGGCAGACGTACAGCTCGCAGCCCAGGATGGGCTTGATCCCCTGCTTCTTGGCCGCCTCGAAAAAATGCACCGCGCCGTAGATATTGCCGTGGTCGGTGATGGCGACCGAGGTTTGCCCGATGTCCTGGACGCGCTTGACGAGCTTGTCGACGTCGCATGCGCCATCAAGGAGGGAGAAATCAGTGTGGAGATGGAGATGAGTGAACTCAGGCACACCTCCAGTTTAGTTCTTGAGCCGAGCGAAAGCGGCAGTGTGGATGCTTCGGAAAACCGGGGCCGGGCGCGTATGCTCAAGGCCATGGCGACGCAGGCTCCGCTTATCACGATCGAGGAGTATCTCCGGACCAGCTACAGGCCCGATGTGGAGTTCATCGACGGACGCCTCGAAGATCGAACGGGTGGAACCTGGGATCACGGCGTACTCCGGGGCTTGCTTGCCGAGTGGTTTCTGCGCCATGGGAAAGAGTGGGGCATCACGGGCTCACTTGGGGTCCGCACGCGCGTGACTCCAACCCGTGTACTCTTGCCCGATGTTGTCATCGATTGGGCGGGACCGCACCCGCCGGTGCTGGTCGACGCGCCCCTGCTGGTGATTGAGGTACTTTCGGCGGAGGATACCCACTCTGCGCTGTACCAGAGAATCAAGGATTATCAAGCCATGGGCATCGCGAATATCTGGCTCGTTGATCCTGAGAGACGCACGGCACATGCTTGCGAGGGCGCGCTGTGGGTAGAGCGCGAACGCTTACAAATTCAGGGAAAAAGCATCTATCTGGATGCGTCATCGCTATTCAAAGCGCTGATTACTCACAACAAGTGTGAGAATTCTCAAACTGCAAGTAAATTTACAACATGGATTCCATACCACAAAACGATGCTGCTCAGGAGAAACTCGATCAGCTCCTCCAAACCCAAACTTCTTGGGTGGGCGAGGTCGGCAAATCCCTTGAGCGATCTGAAGATCATATCAAGCAACGGATGCAGTACTTTGATCGCCTAGCCGTGCTGGCCGGCGCAATTCTGGCTTTTAGTATTCCGGCTTTTACGTCTTTTCGAGCAACAGGACGAATCATTACTCATAATTGTGCAAGTCTCGATCTGGCTATCGCGGGCTGGATATTTCTCTTTATTACAGTGACCGGAGCGATAGTAACTCACTATTTGCTTATTGAAAACTATTCGATCTGGACGAGTGAGCACGAAGGTGCGGTACAGAGCGTCTTGTTCCATAACATCAATTTGTCACAAAATCGTTTGATGCGCTCAGCTGGTGGCGATCTCGCCGGTTTGTATGAAGTTCCACTTCCCACCCGCTCCTTTCAGCGGAAACCATGGCACGAGAAGCTTGAAACCTGTCTCACAATATCCTCCAGTACCACGGTGGGATCCTGTTTGCTGGGTGTTGCGAGCATACTGTTGTTTCTGATCTTTAGTAGTTATTAGGAAGCTACGAGCAGCTTTCTACCGATTATCGGATTTCCGTACGCAGCAGCTACTGAAGAAGCGCAGCAATTCCTGGGCCGTCCGCTCCAGCTCCGCCCGAGTCGTCAGCACCTCCGGGCACAGGCGCAGCCGTCCGGCGCGCTCGTCGCAGATGATTCCTTCCTCGGCCAAACCCGCAACCAGCTCCGGCGCGCGTGCCGCCGGGATGGTCAGGAATGCCCCATGCTCCGCGTCGCCGCCCCCGCTCGCGATGCCCCACGCCTCCAAACAGGTCCGCAGGAACCCGAGCTGCCCGAGCGAGTACGCCCGCAACCGGTCCATACCGACCGCAAGCGTAAACCCGAGCCCGGCGCGGGCTTGGTAGTACGTCAGCACGGCGGGCGAGCCTTCCAGCCAGCCGTCGCCCCCGGCTTGGAGCGGCGGCCCGCCCGTGCGCCACAGGTCGTGCGAGCCGAACGGGCCGGGCTCCAGCCCGAAGTAGCCGACGTCGAGCGTGCGCGCGTTTGCCGCCGCCTCGGGCCCGAGCGCTAAAAACGCGATCCCCGGGCCGCCGCGCAGGTACTTGTAGCAGCCGCCCAGCAGGTAGTCACAGCTCAGCGAAGGCATGTTGACGGGCACCGCGCCGACCGAGTGGTACGCGTCCACCAGCAACTGCGCCCCGCATGCGCGGCAGGCCTCCGCAAGCTCCGGCAGGCTCTGAAACAGGTGCCCGTCCTTGAAAAAGCAGTGCGACACGACCGCCAACGCGGCTTCCGGTGTTTTCTCCAGGGCAGCGATGACGCACTGAGCGGTCCAGCGCCCGCCCTCGGACGCGGCCCGCACCACCCGGAGTCGGCCGAGCGCCGCATACTGCGCCAGCACCACAGCCACGGCCGTGAACTCGTCGTCGGTCGTCACCACCGCCGCGCCCGGCGGGAGCGTGTTGAGCACGGCGCGTAGGGCTGCTTCCGCGTGGACTTTGGGGACGACCTGCATGTGGGAGCCGAGCCCCAGGAGCCGGGCGATGCTTTCGCGGTATCGCATCTCCTCCACGAGCCATGGCTCCCACGCCCCGCGCAGCCGGTCGCTCCATGCGGCCAGCCCTTCCGCCACGTCCGCGTGCGTACGGTCCGGCGGACGCCCCAGCGCGTGCGAAAGGAGGTAAACCTGCCCCGGCTTGAGCGAGCGCGTGAACAGCGGGCGTAGGTGCTCCTGTACACCTTCCTCGGTCAAAGGCCCCGGCCCCAGCCGCGCGACAGCATCCGCGATCGTGCTTTCCGCTTCTACGTCCACGCAAGGAATGCTACCGTACCGGCATGCGTCTTCTGCCTTTCTTTCTTTTGCTTGCCGCGACCGCCTGCGGGCAGGTGAACGCCGTCCAGCCTCGGGCGGCGGTACCCTCGGTCGCCGACAACCAGCAAAAGGAGCTCGACCAGCTGCGGGCGCGCTTCAACGACTACGGCCAGCTCGGGCGGTATGCCGCGGCGGACGCCGCCCTTCCCGCGCCGGCGGCGGGCGAGAAGCGGGTCATCTTTTTCGGCGACTCCATTACGGATTGGTGGCGCCTGGACCGGTTTTTTCCCGGCAAGCCGTATGTGAACCGCGGTATCAGCGGGCAAACCACCCCGCAGATGCTCGTGCGGTACTGGCAGGATGTGCTCGCGCTTCATCCCGCGGCCGTGTTGATCCTGGCCGGAACCAATGACCTGTCAGGGAATACCGGGCCCGAAACACTGGAGCAGATCGAGGCGGACTACCGGGCGTTCGCGATGCTTGCGCAGGCGCAAGGGATCAAGCTGATCTTTTCCTCGGTGATGCCGGTAAGCAGTTACGGCAAGGCCGGGCAGTCCATGCTGGACGGGCGGCCCCCGGCGAAGATCCTCGCACTCAATGCGTACCTGAAGAACCTGTGCGCGGAAAATCGCTTTACCTACCTCGATTACTACCCGGCCATGGCGGACGGCTCCGGGATGCTCCGGCGCGAGCTGTCCGATGACGGGCTGCACCCGAATGCAGCGGGCTACGCCGTGATGACGCCGCTCGCGGAACGGGCGATCGAGAGCGCCCTTGAGCGTTAACGCGGCGGCCGAATCCGGCGCACGCCGAAGGCGTCGAGAGCCGGGTCGGTGCTCAGAACGTCAATGTCAAGCGCAATTGCTTGCGCCGCGATCATGCGGTCGAAAGGGTCGGCGTGGGTCGCGGTAAACCGGGCCGCGCGATGCATGACCTCCGGCCCGATCGGCAGTATGGCGTAACCGAGCTTGCTGATGTTGACAAGCAAGTTACTCTCAAACAGGGCTGCTTCCGGCATTTTGCCGCGCTGGACCTTATAAGCGATCTCATACACTGAAACTGCTGAGATCAAGACTTCACTGCCGATATCAGACAGCAAGGCTTGCGCCCATAGTGCCGGATATTCGGGCGCGGTCGCCGCCCAGATAACATACATCGTGTCAGCGAGAAATCTCACCGTTCTCGTCCCAGTCGCGACCCTCCCACAGCTTGAGATCTTCTTCCGGCATCGGTTCGGTAAAAACGTGATCCGGGGTCGGCTCATAACCAGGCATACGAAACATTCCCAATGGCCGCTTCTTGAGCGGCTGGATCGGCACCAGCTCCGCCACGGGCGTCTTTTCCCGCCCCATGGTCAAGATCACCTTCTCCCCCGCTTGCGCCTTCCGCAGCAGCGCGGACAGGTGCGTTTTCGCTTCCAAGATGCTGGCCTGCATACCCATGTCTCCGTATGTTGACCAGCCTATACTTGACCACGATCCGAGTCAAGACCGTTCTGCCCCATCCTGAAGCGGCTTTGCTATACTCAGCCCTACAAGCGGAAGTGGTGAAATGGCAGACACACCATCTTGAGGGGGTGGCGCCGAGAGGCATGGGGGTTCAAGTCCCCCCTTCCGCACCAAGATTTTGAGAGGCTCCCGTGGTCATCCTGCTCACCGTCGTGCACGTCCTACTGTGTCTGTTTCTCATCGGCGTCATCCTTCTACAGCAGGGCAAGAGCGCCGACCTGGCGAGCGCGTTCGGCGGCCAGGGCTCGCAGACCGCCTTCGGCCCGCGCGGGGCTTCCAACATCCTGTCCAAGTCGACCACCTGGGCGGCGATCCTGTTCATGGTCACCAGCATCGGCCTGACGGTCCTGATGCAGCGCACTTCTTCCGGTTCGCATTCCGTGCTTTCGGGCACAAAAGCCACTCAATCGCAGCCCGCGCCGCACAAGAAGTAGCGGCATCCAAGCCGGGCATGAGTGAAGAAACCACACCCGCCCTGCCCTACCTCAAGCTGCTCGAAAACCGCGACCCGCTTGCGGTGCTTGCCGAGTCGCCCGCCAAGCTTGAAGCGATGCTTGAAGGGTTGAGCGAGGAGCAGACCGAGCGCAAGCCCGCCCCGGAAAAGTGGAATCTGCGCGAGATCGTCGCGCACATCGCGGACATGGAAATTGTCTGGAGTTGGCGCTACCGGCTGATCTACAGCGCCGAGAACCCGCACCTTGAGCCGATGCAGCAGGACCGCTGGGCCAGTATCTACAAAAGCTACACCACGGCGCAGGCGCTCGAAACCTGGCGCACGCTGCGCGCCTGGAATGTCGCTTTTTTGAAAACTCTGACCAAGGAAGAACGCGACCGCAACGGGCAGCACCCCGAACTCGGTGCCGTTACGCTATGGACGCTCGCGAGCATCGCGGCCGGGCACGACCTCCATCATCTCCGGTCCTTGGAGCACGTCGCACACGGCTTGAAAAACTAGAGCGCCCGCGGGCATGGCCCGTTTTCCCTGAGCAGCGCGTCAATGTCCGGCGCGGTCTTCGACCGCCAGGTTTCGTCAAGCGTTTTCTTCACGTCGCCCGCGCCCGACAGCTCCTTGTACACAAACGAGAGCACCCGGTCCTCCGGCTCCTCGGTCCAGGTGTTGCCCACGCCATGCACCCGCGTCGCTCCTTTCCGCCAACCTTCCGGCGTCAGGTGCCATTCCGTCCATTCGTTCCGTAAAGCCATCTCACTATTATGCAAGCGAGCGCCGCCGGCCCGTTCATCCGCGAAACCTTCCCCGTGGGGCAGCTTGCGTGCAACTGCACCTTGCTGGGCGATCCCCGCACAGGCGAGGCGGTGGTCGTCGACCCCGGCCTCAGCTTAGATTCGCCGCGCGGGCCGGAGCAGCTCATGCAGCGCCTCCAGGTTCTCGGGCTCACGCTCAAGCAGATCGTTGTGACCCATGCGCATATCGATCATGTCGGAGGCGCGCTGGCCCTGAAGCAGGCGACCGGCGCGCCTATCTTCATGCATCAGGCCGACCTGCCCTTGCTCGCCATGATGGAACTGCAAGCGGGATGGCTCGGCATCGAAGCCCCGCCGACCGCCCAGCCGGATGAGGACGCCTCCGACGGCTTATACGTCGGGCTCGACGGCCTGCGTGGCGAGGTGCTGCACACGCCCGGCCATACCGAGGGGAGCATCTGCGTTCACTTCCCTGAGCAGCACTTACTGCTCGCCGGGGACACGCTGTTCCAAAACTCCATCGGCCGCACCGACCTGCCCGGCGGGGACGCGCGCAAGATCCTGCGCTCGATCGAAAGCCGCCTGCTGCCCTTACCTGCACGGACCCGCGTCGTCCCGGGGCACGGGCCGGAAACCACGCTGGGCGCGGAATGGGAGCGGAACCCGTTCCTGCGCGGGATGCGGGGGTGAAGCGGGGTTCAGGGTTTAGGGAACTGGAAGCTTGTTGCGATGGCGAGTACACCCGCACGGAATTGCTTCGGCTCGGGTAGGAGGCTCACGATAACCCAGCCACGGTCAGCGAAGCCGAACGCGGAACCCGGGTGCACCAGTACGCCCCTCTGCTCAAGAAGCCGGGCAGCCCAGTCCTCATCCGGTTCCAGCGCCGGCATTCGCAGGACGGCATACCAGCCGCCCTCGCCCGTGAGCCGGGTGACCGGGGAGCCGGCAACTGCTTCATCCAATGCTTGAAGGTTCATGCGCACCCGGTTTTGAATCTGCGCCTGCACCCCGGCCCGCGCCGCTAGCCACGCAGGCGCGGCAAACTGAGGCAGCGCGGATACCGAGAGAAACGCATCGGCGATAATTTCCAAACGCGCCAACGCTTCCACGCGCGCCGCTTCTGGCCCGCACACCGCGCACCAGCCCAGCTTCATCTGCGGCAGGGCGCACACCTTGCTCAACCCGCTGAGGATAAAGGTAAGCGCGGGATGCGGGCCCTCGGTAAAACTGCGGCGCGGGCCTCCGTCCCAGGGATAGTCCAAGAACACTTCATCCACGATCAGCGCCAGGCCGTGCCGGACGCACAGCTCTTCAAGCCCGGCCCGCTCGGCATCGCTTACGAAATGTCCCGTGGGGTTGTTGGGATGTACCAGCACAACGGCCCGGGTGCGCGGCCCGACACGCGCTTCCACGGCCCCGGGCTCGATTTGCCAGCCGTGGTCATAGAAAAGCGGATACGGAGCGAGCCGGACATCGTCGAGCGCGCCCAGGTGCTCGAAAAGCGGATAGCTGGGCGAGGCGATCAAGAGTTCGTCGCCCGGGTCGCACAACAGGCGGAACAGGTAGCTGTAGGCCTCGCTGGTGCTTGCGGTCAGGCAAATGTGCGCGGGGTCAACCGGTGCCCGACAGTAGGCCGCGACCGCCTCACGCGCAGGCCGCGACCCGAACGGCTGCGGGTCGTATTGTGCAACCGCCTGGGCCCTGAGCGGCGCAAGCAGCTCATCAGGCGCAAAGCCAAGGCCGCAGCGCGTCGGGTTCGACGCGGTCAGGTCCAGCAGCGGCCCTTGGTAGAGCCGGACGGCCCGCGCCAACGCCGGTTCCTCGCGGTCCCAACCCGTACGCGCGGAAAACATACTTCATTCTCACGCATAATGGGCGCATGGCTTTGGAAGCAGTCATTTTCGACTACGGCATGGTGCTGAGTACGGCGCAGGAACCCGCGTCGCTCGCGGCGCTGAAGCAGATCACCCGGCTTGACGATCAAGCGTTCGACGAGCACTACTGGCGCTACCGGCACCGCTACGACCTGGGCGAGCTGAACGGCCGCGCGTTCTGGGAGAACATCTCGCGCGATGCCGGGCTTGACCTGACCCCGGTTGAGATCGCGCGGCTGATCGAGCACGATGTGGTCATGTGGTCGACGCTCAACGAGACCATGATCCGCTGGGTGGCGGCGGTGCAGGACGCGGGGCTGCGCACGGCCATCCTGTCGAACATGGGCGAGGAGCTGCTGCAATACATGCGGCAGGAGTTCGGCTGGCTGGGCCGCTTCGACCACCACACCTGGTCGTGCGAGCTCCGCATCGCGAAACCCGACCCGGCGATTTACCGCTACACCTGCGAAAAGCTCGGCGTCCGGCCCGAGCACGCACTGTTCCTCGACGACAAGCCGGAAAACATCGCCGCGGCCGAGGCGGTCGGGTTGCAGGCGATCCGTTTCACGACGGCGGAGGCGCTGGGAGAGGAGCTGGAAAGGCGAGGGCTGGCGGCGGAGCTGCCCAACATTTTGGGCGCTCCTTAGAAGTGAAATAGCTGCCTCACAGGTGGTTTTGTACCTGCTTTTCAACAGATTCATAGCACCCTAAATCTCATGTTCTATGCAATGATTGGCCCATTACGCGCGAGGTGAAGACTTGGCAGAAGAGACGCGCTTTCCGCAAATCCCGAGCACAGTCTGGTGGGGCCTGCGAACTCTCCTAAACAAAACGCCAAAAGTTACGATCGACGATAACTTTCTTGGCGTGCATCTAAAATGTACAGATCACAGCTGCTCAACAGTACGTAAGTGAGTTAAAGGCTGTCGGATTAATTCCGAGGACGGTAAAGCAACGACGCTCGCCAACAAATGGCGGAATGATGATACTTACAGAGAAGCCGCTGAAGAGCTGTTGGCAAATGTTTATCCTCAATCTTTACTTGACGTTGCTCCGGCAGATGGGGGCGAGCGCAGCAAAGCAGTGCAGTGGTTTATGCGTAACGGCTTCGGGGAAGGTGCGGCTAAAAATAAAGCTGCCACTTACTTTCGTATCGGCTCTAGTACGCCATCCGATTCATCGTCTACTAAACCACGGAAGCGTGAGAAGACGAGCATTGTTAGTGGAAACGAGAGTAAATCAAGTCCGGAGATGGACTACGGTAGGAGTCAAAGCACAAACCAGACCGCTGCAAGCTCTCGCAGATTACCTGATATGATGCCGCTGAACGTAAACGTACAGATTCACATCAGCGCGGATGCAGGTACTGAACAGATTACATCGATTTTTGCCGCGATGAGGCAATATCTCTATGCTGGCCAAGATTCTTGATTCGCTCGCAAGGTTTCAAGAAGAGGTATTGGATCTTGGTCTAGCCCGCTCTGTTCTAGCCCTACCAGCTCCTCGCATGTTGAGCTTGCCAGCACCATCTGAGGACGGCGAGGATGGCAACGGCGTTTTTGCAGCGACTATCAAAGAGCAAGAACTTGTTGATGTATCCCGTGACCTGTTTGCCTCGGGACACTACTCGCTGGCGGTCCAGGAGGCCTATAAAGCGCTCGATAAATACATCAGCACAAGAATAGGCTTGAATCAAGCAGGTTCTCAGCTGATGGACGCGGCATTTAGTCCAAATAATCCGAAGCTGTTCTGGACGGAACGACAGAGCACCTCAGAGCAAGATGAGCAAAAGGGTTACCATCGCTTATATGTAGGTGCGATGATAGGTATAAGAAATCCGGTGGTGCATGAGTTTGATTGGGTTCAAGACGGAAATGTCGCTCTTGAATTGCTTATATTTGCTCAACATCTTTTGCGCAAAGCTAAAGCGGCTAAAGTAATAATATAAACCTCCCTATCTAACGTGCTTAGCCGCATGATGAATGTTCTGTTCTGTTCTCAACTCCGGAATCGGCACTTGCTCCACGATCTCCACCCCGAACCCTTGCAGGGCGGGCACGTGCGTCCGGGTGTTCGAAAGCAGGCGGATGCGGCGGATGCCGAGATCGGACAAAATCTGCCCGCCGAGCCCCACTTGCCGCAGGATGCGGGCGTGCCGGTCCTCATGGGGCTCCGGTACGCGCGGCTGCTCGCGGTGCAGCACGATGGACCCGGGCATCCCCGGCGCGCGGGCCGCGAGCGGGTCGATATCGAAGCCGCGGCCGCTGTTGTGGAGGTACACAAGCGCACCCCGCCCGGCGTCGGCGATGGCCGCGAGCGAGCGCTCGACCGAGCGGCGGCAGTCGCACAGGGTTGAGCCGAACACCTCGCCCGCCAAGCAGTGCGAGTGCACCCGAACCAGTACGGGGTCGTCCGCGCCTGAAGTTTGCGCGACCTCGCCCCGCACCAGGGCCAGGTGGCTTTCGCCGCCGTGCACCTCGCTCTCGTAGGCAATCATCCGGAACTCACCGTGGGCCGTGGGCAGAGCAGCCTCGGCCGTGCGCACGATGTACCGCTCGTGCTGGAGGCGGTAGCGGATCAGCTCCGCGACGGTCAGCATCTTGAGCCCGTGGGCGCGGCAAAACTCAACCAAGTCCGGAACGCGGGACATCGTCCCGTCGTCGTTCATGATCTCGCAGATCACCCCGGCGGCTTGCAGGCCGGCCATGCGCGCCAAGTCGACCGAGGCTTCCGTTTGCCCGGCGCGCACCAGGACGCCGCCTTTGCGGGCGCGCAGCGGAAACACGTGCCCAGGGCGGGCCAGGTCGGCGGCGGTCGAAGCAGGGTCGATCGCGACCCGGATGGTGCGGGCGCGGTCGGCGGCGGAGATGCCCGTGGTCACGCCTTCGCGCGCTTCGATCGAAACCGTGAAGGCCGTGCCGAAACGGGAGGAGTTTTCCTGTACTTGTGGGTCAAGCCGTAGATAATCGGCGCGCTCTTCGGTCAGTGTCAGGCAGATGAGCCCGCGGCCGAACCGCGCCATGAAGTTGATCGCTTCCGGCGTGACGAACTCCGCAGGCAGGGTGAGGTCGCCTTCGTTTTCACGGTCTTCGTCGTCGACCACGACGATCATGCGTCCGGCGCGAAACTCCCCGAGCGCTTCTTCGACGGTACAGAACGGAACCGCATCCGAAACCATCGCCACCTCCGGCGCAAACAACAAAAAGGCCGCGCTCGGGCGGCCTATCGCTCACCAAAGCGATCTTACAGGGTCGACTCGATCTCAAAGCCCCAAGCCTCGAGCAGCGCCTCGGGGATGTATTTGGAGTTGCGGTTCCGGCGCGCCCACTCGCGCAGGCGGGTCGAGCGCTCATACTGGTCCGGGGTGAGCTTGAACTCCTTCACGACCTGCTCGAATGAGGTGATGGTCGGCACCACCGGGCCGATCGGCTCCGGTTTGCCCCAGTTCGGATTGCCGCGGCGCTTCGCCATGGGCTTCGGTTCCTCCTGCGTCAAAGCTTCATTTTAACGCAAGCGTAACCCACTCAGCTTCCCGTGCCGCGGAACACCACCTGGGCCGTTCTGACCAGGATCTTGACGTCCAGCCAGAAACTCCAGTTCTCCACGTAAGCCGTATCGAGTGCAATATAGCGGGCGAACGAGGAGTCGGAGCGGGCCTGCACCTGCCAAAGCCCGGTGACGCCGGGCAGCACTTCCAAACGGCGGAAATGCTCCAACGCGTACTTGGCCACCTCGCTCGCGATCGGCGGACGGGGCCCGACAATGCTCATCTCGCCGCGCAGGACGTTGAAAAACTGCGGCAGCTCATCGAGCGAATACTTCCGCAGCACCTTGCCCACGCGGGTCACGCGCGGATCGTTCGCCATCTTGAACAGGATGCCGTCGCGTTCGTTGTGCTTGGCGAGCTCACGCTTGCGGGCTTCCGCATCGCGTACCATGGTGCGGAACTTGAAGCAGGGAAACACCCGCCCGCGCTTGCCGATGCGCTCGGAAACATAAAAAACCGGCCCGCGCGATTCAAGCAGAACCGCGATCGCGATGACCAGCATGACCGGGAAAAGCACGAACAGGGCGGCGAGCGAAAGCAGGATGTCGACCACCCGCTTCATGAAAAACGCCAGCGTGCGCGGGTCGCGGCGGTGCAGGGCGACCACCGGGTAGGCACCCAGGTACTCAATCGGCGCGTTTTGCGCCAGCTCCACGTAGAAGCCCGCCACGGCGCGGATGTCCAGGGCCACATCGTGCGCCTGTTCGAGAAGCTGGATGACCATCTCGATGCTGCACGGCTGCGCGATCACCAGCTCGTCGATGAAGTGCAGGCGCGCGAGCTCCCGGAGCCGGTCGACCGTACCCAACACTTGGCCGGCCGGGGCTTCCGGCGACTCCGTGCTGCCGGGCAGGTTGAGAAAGCCGCACAGCCGATAGCCGAGGTAGGCGTCGTCCTGGATTTGTTGGCCGATCGCGGCGCTGAGCTGGTTGGTGCCCAGGATGACGACATTTCGGGTTTCGACGCCCTTGGCGTAGCGGGCTAGGCGGACGCTGCGCCAAAGCGCGCGGCGGGTGCCCAGGGTCAGCACCGTGGTGCCGATCATGGTGAGCACCAGGGCGCGGGACATATCCAGGTTGCGCACCAGGTACAGCCAGCCGCACAGCAGTACCCCCGTGGTGGCGCTGGCCTGCGCGATCAAGCGCTGCTCGTGGAGCGCGCTGCGCGCGGGCACCCCGTTGTACAAGCCGTAGCGGCGCAGCACAAAAACCAGCACCGATAAAAAGGCGAGCAGGTACCAGAGATTCGCGGGTTTGGGAGACAGGCTCGAAGGCAGCGCCCGGATGAACGGCAGCGTACTGAACAACCACGCATGGAGAAGTACGGCCAGCACAAACGCGCCCAGCACCGCCAGGGCGTCGTTGAGCATCATCAGCGCGACCGCGGTCACGCCGGGGCCCGTGTGCCGCGCCGGTTCCGGCAGCGAGCGTAGGGCCGCGGACTCGCCCCTCCCGTTTCGCCGAATCGATTGTGTACTTGCCATGCGAACCCTTGATGCCTCTTATCTGATGCTGCCGGTCTTCTTTTCCCGCTGAAGAACAGCGGGAAAGCAAGGGAATCCGAAAGTTGCGCGCGTTCACGGGAGAGAATCGGGACGGCTCCAGGCCGCTCTTGCTCCTGACTTTACCCGATTTATATGCCTGCTACTTTGGTTTTCGGTAAACGGGGTAAAAGGAAGCGGGCGGAACGGAACAGGCTCGGCAGACAGGGTGCCGGGTGAGCTAAGCTGTTGCCCAGCCGGGGCGCGCATGGACCGGCCGGCAGTGTGCCCGAGGAAGGCGAGCCGAATGACAGAAGCAGATGCCGCATGGCGGGACGCGCTTACCCGATACGTGCGCGGACACGCGCAGCCGCCCGAGAAGTATGGGCACCAGCCGCGCCTGTACGCCTTGGCCTGCGCGTGCGGCCGGGGGCAGGCGTATGACGATGATGTGGTCTTCGCGGCGGCGTTCCTGCACGACCTCGGGGTGTTTGTCGGCCACCGTCCGGAGTCGCCGAGCGAGCTGACAGGATGGGACCACGTCGGCTACGCCGTCAAGCACGTCCCGGCCGTGCTCACGGAAATCGGCTTTCCCATCGAGAAGCTGCCCGGCGTGCTCCATGCGATCAAAACGCACCAGCCCCAGGACGAACCCGCGAGCGTGGAAGCCGTCATCCTCCGCGATGCCGATATTTTGGAGCAGCTCGGGGCCATCGGCATCCTGCGGGCCGCGGCGAAGGTGGGCCGGGACTCGCGCTACCCTACGTTCACGCCTGTGGCGGCGTTTCTCCGCCGCAACCTCGACGCCCTGCCCGGTGCCGTCCGCCTGCCTGCCGCCCGCGCGCTCGCCGAGCCGAAGATCACTCTTTTGCGGGCGTTCCTCGACGGTCTCGACTCCGAAGATCAGGGTTTTCTTGACTAGCCGGCGAGCAACTCACCGGCCAGGCGTTCATACAAAGCCACCGCCTCCCACAGCTCTGCTTTCCTGAGCCGCTCCCCGGGGGTGTGCGCGACATGGATGGACCCGGGCCCGAGCAGCAGAGGCTCGCCCCAATTGGTCAGTGCCGGCACATCCGTCGTGAACGCGGCGACCATGGTCGGGTAACCGGGCGCGCCGCGAAGCCGCACAAACGGGATTTCCAGCGTGTACTCCACTTCTGCCCAGGGCGCGGCGGCCTCCGCGAGCGCCCGGCGGGTTTGCTCCGACGGACCGACCAAACGCACCAGCACCTGAGCGCGCGCGTCATCAGCGATGACGTTGGGCGCGTGGCCGCCCTCGATCAAGCCGATATTCAACGTGCTTGGGCCGACGCCGTCTGTTTCCGGCAGGGGTACCCGCAGCATGGCGTCGAGCGCGCGCACCAGCTTGTGGATCGCGCTTTCGCCCAGTTCGGGGTAGGCCGAGTGCGCCATCACACCTCGGGCGCGCACCTCGGCCCGCAGCGTACCCTTGGACGCGATCCCGAGCCGGTTGTCGGTCGGCTCGCCGTTGATCAGGTACCGGCTGCCCCGCGCCTGCCCGTTCGCGAGCTTCGCGCCGGCTGAGTCACGCTCCTCGCCGACCACAAACAGAAGGGCCACCGGCGCGCCCCGCCTCCGCAGCCTTTCCGCCGCGAGCACCATGGCGACCGCGATGCCCTTGGCGTCGCAAGCGCCCCGGCCGTACACCCATTCCGCGTCCTCGCTGCTCGCGATCCAGGGCGGAACCGTGTCGATATGCGTTGAGAAAACAACCTCGGGCGCAACGCTCGCGGGCGCGGCGTACACGTTCCAGCGCTCGGCCCGCTCGCGCGAGCCCACGGGCTGCGGCACCGCCGTGGTCACCACGGCCCAGCCCCGCCGTTCGAGCTCCCCGGCCAGGAACAGCCCGGCCTCACCCTCGCGATAAGTGGTTGAGTCGATGTCCATGTAGCGCCGCAGCAGCCGCAGCGCTTCCTGCTTGTCTGCTTCGGTTAACGATTCTTGAAAGGGCTGCTTCACGCCCTCAGCATACCCGCATCCGTTTTTACGGCGCGCGGCCCTACAATCAAACGCGTGAGCACCCTTGCCGCCTTACCGGCCATGCGCCCCGTGGAAACACTGCGGGGACCCGCCGGCCGTTTGGAAGCCGTCCTCAACTTCGGCCGCATTCCCGACCCCCCGGCAGCGGTCCTTTTGTGCCATCCGCACCCCTTGTACGGCGGCACCCTGCACAACAAGGTCGTGTACCACGCGATGAAAGCATTGACCGCACTCGGCCTGCCGGTGCTGCGCTTCAATTTCCGCGGGGCGGGCGCGAGCGCGGGCACGCACGACAACGGCCGCGGCGAGCAGGACGATGTCCGCGCGGGGCTGGACTGGCTCCATGCCGAGTGGGGGTTGCCGATGCTGGCCGCCGGCTTCTCCTTCGGCGCGCACATGGCTTTGCGGGCCGGCTGCCCCGACCCTCGGGTACGCGCCATAGCTTCGCTCGGGACGCCCATCCGCGCCGCCGACCGCGCATACAGCTACGATTTCCTGTTCTCGTGCGCGAAGCCCAAGCTGTTCCTCAGCGGCAGCCTCGATCCGTTCGGACCTGAAACAGTGCTCCGGGAAGCGCTCGCGCACGCGCCCGAGCCCAAGTGCATCGCGTTTGTGCCCGAGGCGGAGCACTTTTTTCAGGGCCATCTGCCGGCGATGCAGGAAGTTTTATCAGCGTGGATAACGGAGCAGTGCTTCAAAGATAGTTCCGGCGCGGCCCGGGGGGTTGAGCCGTGACCGCAACACCTGCCGCAGCCGAGGATACTTTGGCCGCCCTGCGCGCCGACTCGCTCGCCGTGTTTGAGCATGCGCTCAGCCGCTGCAATATCGCGGAAGCCTTCGACCGCAGCCTCCGCTTTGAGGACAAACTCCTGCGGCGCTTCTCTTCCCCGCTGCTGCCGCCGGTCGAGCAGCCGCTCAACGGGATTAAAAACGTCCAGGTCGTCGCGCTCGGGAAGGCGGCGCTCGCCATGCTCGACGCGCTCCTGGACCGTCTGCCGCCCAAGCTGCGCGTGGACGGGGTGTGCAGCGCGCCGGGCGAGCCGGTGCGCCGCCATCGGCACATCCGCTATTTTCAGGGCGGCCATCCGCTGCCCAACGAGGAGTCCCTACGCGCCGCCGCCGCCGCCCTCGACCTGCTCAAGAAAGCGAAAGGCAGCACACTCGTCGTGTTCTTGGTTTCAGGCGGCGGGTCCTCGCTCATGGAGCTGCCGCGCGACCGCCGCATCCCGCTGGAGGACATCCGCGCGTTCCATGAGACCCTCGTGCTGTCCGGGGCCGACATCGCCGAAATCAACACCGTCCGTAAATTCTTTTCGGCGGTTAAAGCGGGCAGGCTGGCGGAGGCGGCCCCGTCGGCACAGAAGCTGACGCTGCTTTTGGCGGACGTGCCGCTCAAGGACCTAGGCGCGGTGGCCTCGTCCCCGAGCCTGCCGAACCGCGAAAGCTGGGAAGCCTGCGCCGCGGTCCTGGAGCGATGGAACCTTCTGGGGCGCTTTCCCACCAGTGTGCGCGAGTTCTTCGGGCAGGCGCGGCTCGCCGAAGCCGCGCCTTTCGACCGGGCACAGCTGGACCGCACGCAGTTTCAGGTCCTGCTTTCAAACCACGACTTCGTCAATGCCGCCCGCGAACACGCGCGCGGCCTGGGCTACCGCGTGGTGATCGACAACAGCTGCGACAACTGGCCCTCGGAACAGGCCGCCCGCTACCTGCTCGAACGCTTCGGCTCGCTCGGCGAGGGCAGGGTGTGCCTGCTTTCGGGCGGCGAGGTGACGGTGCGCATCAACGAGCAGGGGCGCGGCTGCGGCGGGCGCAACCAGCATTTCGCGCTTCAAACCGGGCTGCTCTTGGAGCAGCGGCCCACGCCGATGGTCGCGTTGAGCGCGGGGTCGGACGGACAGGACGGCAACAGCCCGGCGGCGGGCGCGACCGCCGACACCACCACCATCGCGCGGGCCCGGGCCTTCCATTTCGACCCTGAGCAGGCCTTGGCCCGCTTCAACACCTGCCCGCTGTTTACCGCGCTGGGCGACGCGATCATAACCGGGCCGACCGGCAACAACCTGCGCGACCTGAGGATATTTCTCAAGAACGGCTGAGGGTACCGCGGCCTTTCCTCAAAGGTGTCATCTTCATGTTGCGCAGGATTTAACACCCTGGCAGGAGCACGTAGTCCTGCGGTAAAGCAAGGCTTCAGCGCTTTTTCGCGGGTGCTGCTTTTTTCACCGCTGAAGCCTTCTTAGCGAGTGCGTCCACGCCCGACTTTTCCGCTTCCTTCTTCGGCGCGGCTTTCTTGTAGGGCTTCGCTGCTTGCTGTTTCGCCGGAGCCGCTGCTTTTTTCTGCGGGGCAGCCTGCGCGGGTTCATTCACGACAGCCGGCTTCGGTGCCTTGCCCGACGCGGATTTCGCCTGCTTTTTCTTGGCCGGAGCCGCGGGCTCGGGTTCCGGCTCGGGCGCGTGTTCGACGCGGTCCGGCTCCGGCGCACTTTGCACCTCCGGTTGCGCTTGCAACACAGGCTCGGCTTCCGGTTCCAGAGCGTCTTCGTCGTCAGGGTCCGCCGCGATCCGCCCCAGAACGGCCCCAAGGTCCACCGAGGCGAGCGACCGGCTCAGGTCCAGCTCCGGCGGGCCGTCGGCAGCCTCGTCCTCCTCGTCTTCGTCCTCGTCGCTTCCCTGCGCGGGTTTTTCGTCCAGATCTTCTTCGTTCTCGTCCTCAACATCCTTGCGCTTGCCGGCCTTTTTACCGCGGGAGCGCTTGAGCGAAACCGGCGGAGGCGGCGCGGGCGGCGAGTACGGCTCCAGGAACGCCCGCATTGCCTCGTCTGTTTCGAGCTTGCCGTCGATCTGCGCCAGGAACAGCTCATGGAGCAGCGCGTCGTAATTCGAGAGCTCCGGGGTAATGCGCAGCTCCAGCATGAGCGCGACCGGCACTTTCTTCGCAACTTCCGGCCAAACCGTAAACAGATTCTTGAACTTCGCATCGACCGCGGGCGTACGCTTCGCTTGGGCAAGCCACAGGATCGGCTCGGCCGGGTGCGTGTGGAACAGCTTCCAGGCAGCCGAAGGCACCGCGGCGTCCTTGCCCGTGAGCAGCTGCGCGAACTCCTTGGCGGCCGCATCCAGCCCTTCCCACTGGGCGCGCAAGCCGGTCCGCACCATGGCCGCCTTGAGCTTGTCGCGCGCGGACGGCTTCATCTTCGCCGTCATCAGCTGCAGGTGCGCGGCGGCGAGGTCGGGGCTGATGCCCTGGATCAACAGCTGAATCCGCTCGCGGTGCAGCGATTCAAGGCCGGGCGCGTCCATGCACTCGGGCGTCCAGTCCGGGAACAGCTCCGGCATCCACCCTTCCGCGGCCAAGGCGCGCAGGACCGCAGGCCCGTCCTCCTCGGCGGCGATCTCTTCCAGCTCGTACCCGCGATGAAATGCCGAGATCGCGCCGAAGTTGTCGGCCTCCTTGGCATTTTCGTAGCGCGTCTGCGTCCGCGCCTCCACGGTCCAGCCCAGGCGCTGCCGCAAACGGATCAAGCGCACAAGCCGCGCGGGGTCCTCAAGAAAGCCGTAGTTGCTCACCAAGCGAAGCTGCCGCGCTTCAATATCCGCGACGCCGTTCAAGGGGTCGAGCAGCAGGCCGTAGGAGCCCTCGTTGAGCGAGAGCGCCATGGCGTTCGCCGTGAAGTCGCGCCTGTGGAGGTCGTCCACCATGCCGCTCCACTCGTACACGGGCTGGCCCGGCTTGGGAAACATTTCAGTCCGTGCAGCGGCAACCTCGACGCGCACGGAGCCAGGAAAGAATAGAAACAGCGTGCGCGAAGCCTCGTGCCTGCCCCAAACCTCCGCGCCGTGCGCCTTGAGTGCGTCTTCCAGCAAGAGCGCATTGCCCTGCACCGAAAAATCAAGGTCGCGCACTGAGGAGCCGGTGGTCAGGTCGCGAATCGCGCCCCCTGCCAGGAAAATGGTCATGCCGGCTTGGCGGGCGGCATCGCGCACGGCATGGAGGGCGGACTTTTGAGCGGAACCGAGACGGGTTTCGAGCAGGTAAGTGTATTCGGGCATGCTTGGGCGCGCTGAACAGGTGCGGGTGTCCCGCGCGGCCTGGCGGTCGCCGGTAAGCCCGGAAACGCCGTCGCCCGCGGGCGAAATGCGATGGTAACAGGAACCCCGCGCCGGGGCTAGGGGAGCCGCCGGGCAAAACCGCCGCTACACTGAAGATTATGCAGCTGAGGGAGCTTGCCGAGCGGCTCGGCGCGGAACTGCGGGCCGGGGCCGACGGCACCGACCCGGGCGGGCGCGAGATTGCGGGCATGGCCGGACTGGAACATGCCGGGCCGTCCGAGGTCAGCTTCGTGGCCAATCCGCGCTATGCAGCGGCAGCCCGTGCCACCGGAGCCGCCGCGGTGCTGGTCGAGCCAGGGTATGCCCCCCTGGACGCGCCGACTCTGCGAATAGAAAACCCATACCTGGCGTTCGCGCGGGCGGTCGGATTGTTTTATCAGGCACCGCGCTACGAGCCGGGTATCCACCCCACCGCCGTTATCGACCCCTCAGCGTCGCTGTGTGAGGGTGTGCACGTCGGCCCATATGCGGTTATCGGGGCGGGCGTACGGGTAGGCCCGGGGAGCACCCTGCTGGCGCACTCGGTACTGTATCCGGGGGTGGAAGCGGGGGCGCGGCTGTTTCTCCACGCCCATGCGGTGGTGCGCGAAGGCTGCCTGCTGGGCGATGACGTCACGCTCGGCAACGGCGTGGTTGTCGGGGCGGACGGGTTCGGCTTTGCAAAGAACAGCGCGGGGATGTGGATCAAGATTCCGCAGAGCGGACGCGTCGTCATCGGCTCGGGGGTGGAAATCCAGGCCAACAGCTGTGTCGACCGTGCCAGCATCGGCGAAACCCGCATCGCGGACGGCGCGAAGCTCGACAACCTTGTACAGGTCGGGCACGGGTCTGAGGTCGGGGAAAACACCCTTCTCTGCGCGCAGGTGGGGCTGGCCGGCTCCAGCCGGGTAGGGCGCGGGGTGATCCTCGCGGGCCAGGTCGGGGTCGCGGGGCACCTCCATGTCGGCGACGGGGCGGGGGCGCCCGCGCCACCCGGCCTCCCGGCCGACGTGCCCCCGGGCGAAACGGTCAGCGGCTACCCGGCAATCCAGAACCGGCAATGGCTGCGCGCCTCCGCCGCTTTTGCCCGCTTGCCCGAGATGCTCCGACGTTTGAGCAGGTTGGAGCGGGCCTTGACGGATTCGGCAACCGGCTTGCATCGCCGCGGGTAGCCGGGGCATCTACCCTGCGCATGGCGGACCCGACTGACTCCGAGCTGCTCGACATCTTTGCCGCTGCCGATGCCGAGGAAACGCCCATCAAGGTCCTCCTGCTCGATGATCAGGTGGAGAACCTTCTCTTGCGCGCCACCATTTTGCACAAGCACGGCTACCAAACGGAAACCGCGTCCACCATCGAGGAAGCGCTGACGCTCTTGCACTCCATCGACGTGGCGGTGCTCGACTACCACCTGGGCGCGGGCAAGTTCGGGACCGAAGTCGCGCAGCGATTGCGTGAGGAGCGGCCGGAAGTGCCGATCATTATCCTGTCGGCGACCCTGGAGCGGCGGTTCGGCGGCCCGGAGGATATGCACCTGCTGAAGGGTTACAGTTCTGTCGATGACCTGGTCGCGGCCCTGCGCGGCTTCCGGGCCAAGCGCATGGGCCGACCCGTCATGGTGGACGCGCGGGATTTCTTTTACTCGCGCATCAACATGGCCATGGGTGACGACGTGGTGCTGGAAGTGCTGGACGGACGCGGCAACTGGCAATATGTAAATGAAACCTGCGCGCGCCTTCTGGAGCGGCCCCGCGATTGGTTCCGGGGCAAAAACATGTTTGTGGAAATGCCCGAACTGGCCCCGGACTGGCGCGAGATCATTGCCCGCGTCGCGACCACGCGCGAAACCTACATCGACCGGACCTTCCGCGGCTTGATGAACCTGCCCCGCAAGGGCGAAGAGTGGGTGTGGAACGTGCTCGCCTTCCCCATGACCCTGCACAACAACGAAAGCGGGGTTGTGCTGACGGCGAGGATTTTGGAGCGGAAGTAGGGATCAGGGATCAGGGATCAGGGATTAGGGATCAGGGATCAGGGATCAGGGATCAGGGATCAGATAAAAGCTAAAGTTTGGTGGGGCTTAGTTTGTCAACAAGTGCGTGTATCATGCGCCCTACTTCGTCGGAGACGGTAAGTGCCGCTTCTATCTGTTCTCGTTGTCTAAACTCAAGCCTGCATGCAATGAGCAACTGTGTTTGTACTTCGTAATTGGAGCCTCGGGCGATTGTGAGAAAGTGCCGGTATTCACGTCTTGTTCCTCGCCCATATCCTTCAGCAATATTGCTTACAACTGAAACAGCGGCCCTGCGCACCTGGGCGGTAAGCATGTATAGCTCTTCGCGCGGAAAGCCTTGTGTTGCCCGGTAAACGAGCACCGTCAATTCCATGCTTCGCTGCCAAACAACTAAGTCGCGATAGGAAGTGATTTGCTGCAAAGCCCCGTCCCTTACACCCTCTTATCAGTTTAAGCGAAACGCGGCAGCCAAGGGTGAGCAACCAGCATCCGGCCCTGTTCCCTGTTCCCTGTTCCCTGTTCCTCACTTCACTACAGTCTGAAACAGCGGCGACCGCAGCAGGGTTGCGAACTGGCTGTTGGATGAGGAGAAATTCACGTTCAAGGTGCCGGCGCTTGAGGAGATGTCCGTGTTCTGGATAGCCTGCTTTTCGACGTCCGTCCCGCCCACCTTCTCAAACTGCGCGGCGGCGTTCATCAGGCTCGACATGGTGGCCGCGGTGAAGGTGTCGGGTGTGACTACGGCCAGGTTGAACTTGACCCCATTGTCGAAGTTCATGGTGTAGCGCGAGCTGACCAGCCGCTTGCGGATTTGCTCAAAATCGGTCAGCTGCGCGGCTTGGCCCATCACCGACCGCATCATGATCTGCGTGCCCTTGCCGTCGAGCAAGCTCCACAGCGGTTCGTCATCCACCAAACCCATTTGCTGCACCAAAGGCTGGTTCGCGAGCATATTCGGCGAGAAACCGTCGCGGGCGTTTAGCGCATCCTTGAGCGCGTCGGTGGAGCCGAAGACCATGGTTGTCGGGTTCACAAAGCTCACCTGCATGCCGGACCCGGTAAGCGGGTAGATTTTGTTCGTCCGGTATAGTACCGGCTTTACCTTGCGCTTTTTAAAATCGGCGAGGATGTCGGCGAGCGAGAACTGGCCCTGCGCGACGCCGACCGTGAGTGCATCGTCCTGACTGGGATTTGGGCGGAAGCTCGCGAAGGCGAGCTGGTCCACATCATGGCCCGTGTCCAGACCCGAGTCGGTCAGCGCTTTTTCCAGCTGCTTGATCTCCGGCGGCAGCACGCGCGCCTTCAGGTCGAGCGCGGCCTGCGAGTTCTGCATTGCCCGGTAATCGACGACAATCAGCTGCTGGATGTCCTTGGGAATGGCACCGCGGGCATCGGAACCGAGCTGGGCGGCGCGCCCGGCAATGGGCAAAACAAGAGCGGCGGCGGAAAAAGCAGTCAAAAGAAAACGCACGGAAACCCTCAAGCCGGACTGCACCCGGCTAAACACATTTTAGACGCCTCCGCGCCTCCAAACGGGAGCAAAACGGGCGCGGTAACGTGACCCGGCGGGAAAACTAGCGCCACCAGGAGTAGCCGATTTGAAACTGCAGGCTCGCGTTTACGCCCGGGTTGCGGTCGCCCAGGCTTGCGCTTGAAATATGGACAACCGAGGCTTGGAAATCCAACGACCGCCGGTCCCGTATGAACCAGCGCACACCCGCCCCGGCTTGCGGCGTGAAGTTCCACACGCTGGTGCCGCCGGGCACGCCGTGCGGCACGATCACGTCGGGCGGGTACTTGTGGTTGGTCCACAGCAGGCCGCCCGCGCCCTGCGCATACGGCACAAACCGTCCGCTCGGCGCAAAATCCCACCGCAGCTGGATCGGCGTGATGCTGACCCCCGAAAAGGTGCCGCCGTTGTAGGGCAGAAGCACGGAGCCGGATTGGCCGTTGAAGAAATTGAAGTTCACCGAGCGCAGGCTGGGTGCGGGCGTGAACGACTGCCAGTACGGCAGGAAGTCGCCTGAATACTCGAACTGCCCGCGCAGGAAGCCGCCGAGGTGCGGGTCTGAAATCACCTTGCCGAGGTGGATTCCGGCGTTGGTGAAAGAGAAATTCGACCGGTCGCCCAGCCCCACGCCGCCGCCGAAAAAAACGCCGTACTCCCAAGGACGCGTGGCGAGCGCGGCGGCTGCGGATTCGGATGGGGAGTGGATCACTTGCGCCCAGGCGGGGGCGGCAAAGAGACAAAAGGCAAGCGCGTAAGGTTTCATCGTCTCCGGGGAGGTCTCCGGCGAGTGGTTCGGACTCTCCCCGGCTTCCATTCGAGCAGCTGCGCGACAGGTGTCAGCGCGCCGCTTCTTCCATCTGCTCGTCCATGTCGAAGTTCGAGTACACATTCTGGACGTCGTCGTGGTCTTCAAGCGCGTCGAGCAGCCGCACCATCTGCGCCGCGGTCGCGCCCTCAAGCTTGGTGTAGGTGGAGGCGATCATGGTCACCTCGGAGGCGTACGGCTCGATGCCCGCGTCGCGTACCGCTTGGGCAACGGTATGGTAGCTTTCAGGCGCCGTGGTGATCTCCCAGCTTTCCCCATCATCCGCCATATCGTCCGCGCCCGCGTCCAGCGCGAGCGCCATCAACTTCTCCTCGTCCGCGGCAGTCTTGTCAACCACGATGACGCCCTTCTTGGTGAACATGAACCGGACGGAGTTGGGCTCGCCCAGGTTGCCGCCGTTCTTCGAGAAGGTGTGGCGTATTTCCGACACCGCGCGGTTGCGGTTGTCCGTCGTACAGTCGACGATGAGCGCGACCCCGCCGGGGCCGTAGCCCTCGAAGGAGATTTCCTCGTACGTAAGGCCGGGGATCTCACCCGTGCCGCGCTGGATGCCGCGCTTGATGTTGTCGGCCGGCATATTCTCGGCCTTGGCCGCGAGGATGGCTGAGCGCAGCCGCGGGTTGCCGTCCGGGTCGCCGCCGCCCTGCCGGGCCGCGATGGTGATTTCCTTAATCAAACGGGTGAAGATTTTGCCGCGCTTGGCGTCGAGCGCGCCTTTTTTGTGCTTGATGGTTGCCCATTTGGAGTGGCCGGACATACGGGGAAACCTCGTCGGTGATTGCTCTGAAGCGCCGGGGCGCGACGGCCCAGTATAGCAAGCGGACGCGAAGTCGGGCTCGCCAGGGCTCGCGGGCAGGCCAGCCTTGCTCCCAAACCAGGCGAGGTCAAGCTTCAATCCCCCGCCTGCCTTCTAAGTCTGCTCAAGAAGTGCAGCTTCCGTCTCAATCGCGAAGCGGCTCCAGCTCCTTCCAAAGCCAGGGCAAGTCGAGCGGCGCGCCGGCCGGGGTCATCGGCTTGTCTTCCTTGATCAGCACCCAAACCTCACCCGACCACGCCTGCAAGGTTTGCGCTTCCGGGTCAAGCAGCCAAATCGCCGGGCAGCCGAATGTTTCCAGATCCTTGGCGCGGGCGATCAGATCCTTGTGCTTGTCGTCCTCGGACAGGATTTCGATCACAAGCAGGGGCGGCCGGGTCACGATCTTCCGCTCTGCTTCGTCCACCCGTACGAGCATGAAATCCGGCAAGCGCACCCGAGCGGAAGCAACGCGTGTGCGTGCTTCTACCCCAGATAGGATCCTGAGCTCCTTCTCGAACTGGTGAAACCAGATGCAAAGCAGGCTCTGCACCCTGCCGTGAAGAAATGTAGGCACCGGTTTTCCTTTCAGTTCGCCGTCAACGTACTCCATATCAGCCTCGAACGAGGTGGATAGGTATTCGTCAATCGTCAGGACAGGCTGGGCGAGTGCTGCCATCGGCACCTCAACTATCACGCTCATCTTACAGCGATTGAAACACTGAGCCAGGGTGTCGGCAACCGGTCCTAGCTCTTCGCCTCGCCCTTGGGCACCTCAAACCGATACCCCGCGCCGCGCACGGTTTTCAGGAAGCGCGGCTCTTCCGGGTCGGCCTCGATCTTTTCGCGGATGCGCCGCACATACACATCCACCGAGCGCGGCGTCACGAACCGCGCATCGCCCCACACCGCGTCCAGCAGGTGGTCGCGGGTGAACACGCGGCCCGGGTGGCGGGCCAGGTAGTCGAGCAGCCGGAACTCGGTCGCGGTCGTGGTCGTGAGCTCGCCGCGCACCTTCAGCTGCATCGCCCCGGCATCGATCACCACATCGTCGAACTCGAGAATCTGCGGCCCTACGGGGCGCTCAAACCGGCGCAGAACGGCCTTGACCCGGGCGACCAGCTCACGCGGCGCGAACGGCTTGGTGATGTAATCGTCCGCGCCCAGCTCCAGGCCGAGCACGCGGTCGTTTTCGCTCGCCTTCGCGGTCATGAAGATGATGGGCGTCGTAGACAGCAGGGGGTTGGCGCGCAGGCGGCGGCACACATCCAGTCCGTCGCCGCCCGGCACCATGATGTCGAGCAGAAACAAAGCGGGGCGCACCCGCTCGGCTTCCGCCATCAGCCCGGTGGGCGCAGGAAACACCCGCGGCGTATAGCCGGCGGCGGCTATGTGGTGCTCGACCAGGCGGGCGATATCGGCGTCGTCCTCCAAAATGAAAACAGCGGCACTCAAGCGTATCCGGCCTTTCCGGGTCGGCAGGCTTTTTGAAAGAGCCGGCGCTGCTGAACCCGCTCCAGCCTACCGCGTCCATCGATCCTTCCATGCAAAGGCGCGGTTAAAATCAGCGGTTCAGATTCTAAGGAGCAGCCGCCGGCAGCGGAGCCTTGCGTCCGGCGGCTTGCGTGTCCGCGAGCGCGGAACGCCCCCCGCCCGACATAAACGGCCGCTCGACGAGCACATAGAACGCCAGCCCAAAAGCGAACACAGCGAGCGCCAACACGGGCAGCCACAGCCCCCATACCGCCGACCGGCTGTGCAGGGGCAAGCGGCCCAGCACGAGCTCGGACACCGCCTGCACCACCACGATATGCGTGAGATACAGCGAATAGCACATGGCGCCCAGCAGCGCCGCCCACGGGGTACCGAAGCAAATGCGTCCGAAGCGCCCGTGCAAAGCGCCCAGGTAGATTGCCGCCGCGGCAGGCAGACCTACGAGCGGTGCCGCTGCATTGGCCAAGAAGCCTTGCGGGTGCGCGTCGTTGGCACCGAACCACCAGCCGAGCGAAACCATGGCGAACAGGCCGGCGGCAAGCACCGCGTCCCAGCGTCGGGCTTCCCGAAGGTCAGCCAATGGCCCGCCCGGACGCTCCAGCTCCGCCAGCGCAATGCCTCCGAGGAAATACGGCGCATACATGAGCAAACCATGGCGGAAGCGGTTGTCGAAAGCGGAAAACGCGTGCAGCGCGGCACCGCCGAAGATCAGCAAGGCAATGAGTGAAGCAAGTGAAACCAGCCTTGCGGTTCGTCCGCTGAGCCGGGCGTACAGAAAGATCAACCAAGGCGCGAGCAGGTAGAACTGAATCTCGATCTCAAGCGACCACATGGGCGGGTTGAGCCGGGACGGGGCGTCGAAGATGAGGCTGTGCAGGTAGGCGGCGCTGGCCGCGAAGCTTGCCGGAAGCGGGATGCTGGAAGCGGCGAACGCCTTTGCCCCCTGCGGCGCGTGATGGCTGAGAGCAAGGATCAGAAAGCAAAGCAGCAGGCTGACGAAGTAGGGAGGGTAAATGCGGCGGAAGCGCTTGCGGTAAAACTCCCCCAAACGGAGGCTTGGCGGCCCGACGCAGCAAGGGCTCGGCGATCACCATCCCGCTGAGGAGGAAAAATAGGTCCACACCGATCTCGCCATGCGGAAACCAGCGGTACAGGCTTGCGATGTGCAGGGGCTGCACATTGCGGTCGCAGCGCAAGCAAGCGTGCCACAGGAACACAATGAGAATCGCGAGGAAGCGGATGCCGTCCACCTGCGGGATATAGCGGAGGCTGCCGCGCGGGCGCCCGAAGCGCTCCGGCAACGTGCGCAAGGCAACCCAAAACTTTCCCGTGTATGCTGCTGCCGGCATGGCAAGGATTCTTGCCGCATTTTCCACGGCTGAGCGGAGCATCGCATGGCATCGCCCGCAGTACAACGTCTCTTCGGTAACCTGCGCTTCACCGGCGGCCCATTTTCAGATGGACTGCACGGCAAGCGCGAGCAGGTCGCCGACCAGCCCCACCTCGCGTTGTACGAACGGCTCACCGTAGCGCACGCCGGCCAAGAGGCCGTAGTGCCGCGCCTCGGCAAAGGTGCGTTCGCGGATTTCCTCCTCCGGCACAAACAAACCCGCGCCCGCCCGCTGATTGCCGTATTGCGAGCGATACGCCAGCAGTGATTCCAAGCGGCGCTCCACAAACGGCGTGATGTCGACGATAAAGGAAGGACGCACATCGGCGTACAAGCTTGCGTACACAATTTTGTACGGCCGGTGCGGGGCCGCGCCGCCCGGGGTCTCCACCTTGGCCAGGCCGGCGACAAAGCAGGCCTCGTAGCCCAGCACCGAGCAGGTCGCGTGGTCCGGGTGCCGTGCTTGGCTATGGGGCAGGATCACCACGCGCGGCCGCAGCGCGCGGATCACCCCGGCGACTTTGAGCCGATTTTCATACGTGTTCGCCACCGCGCCGTCCGGCAGGTCCAGGGCTTCGCGGTGCGCGACGCCGAGGATGCGGGCGGCCTCGGCGGCCTCCGCGGCGCGCTCAGCGGCCGTGCCGCGCGTACCGGCTTCTCCTTGCGTCAGGTCAAGAATCGCAGTGCGCTGCCCAAGCGAGGCCGCGCGCAGCAGCGTGCCGCCGCAGGTTTGCTCCACATCGTCCCGGTGCGCGGCAATGGCGAGGATGTCGGCAGGCATAGGATCAGGGATCAGGGATCAGGGATCAGGGATCAGGGATCAGGGATCAAACAAAAGCCGAACACAGCGGGAAGCTGTCGTCAAGACTGGTCCCTGGTCCCTGGTCCCTAGTGCCTCAGCTTCCGCTCCCCTTCCCGGATCGGCAGGTCGTTGATGCTGGCTTCCCGCCGCTGCATCAGGCCGCTCGGCGCGAACTCCCACAGCTCATTGCCGTGCGAGCGGAACCAATTGCCCGAGTCGTCGCGCCACTCGTACTCAAACCGGACGGCCATGCGGTTTTCCCGAAAGCCCCAAAGCTCTTTTTTGAGCCGGTAGTCGAGCTCGCGCCGCCATTTGCGCTCCAGAAACGCGCGAATCTCCTCGCGCCCGCGAAGGAACTCCGTCCGGTTGCGCCAAACCGAATCCTCGGTGTAGGCCGCGGCCACGCGGTCCGGGTCGCGCGTGTTCCACAGGTCCTCGGCCGCCTGCACTTTGCGCGCGGCTTGTTCGGGGTCGGTAAAGGGCGGAGCGATCATTTCAGCCATGGTTGAATCGCGGGTCAGTACCAGGTGTTGTCCCCGTCATCCGGCGCGTCCATGTAGGCCACGTCCACCGCCGTGCCCTGCACGGTGACGTTGGAGTTGTCAAGAGCATTCAAGGTTTGCGTGCCGTAGATATAGACCTGCCCACCCTCGGCTGTGTAGACCTTATGGAGGCCCGTGACGGCGGCGATGCCGGTGCCGTCGCCCTGGAAGGAAAGCACCTGCCGAAGCTGGTTGGACGAGGTGTCGATTACCGAAATGCAGCCGTACGGCACGTTTTGGCCGGCCTGCGCCTCCCGGAACCGCTCGCCTCCCTGGCAGTTCGAGGACCCGATCCAGAGCGTGTTGTCGTCGGCCAGAACCATGCGTTCGTGCGTGCCGTCGGAGATCGGGATGGGCGCGGATACCGCACCCGCGTTCGTATCGATGACGGAAAGCTCGCCCGTGAACAAACCGTCAGGCAGCCGCTGCTGGCCCGAGACGTACAAGGTGTTGCCGTTGAACACGGCATCCGTCGCGCCGCCCGGCGTTGCGAGGAACCGACTGGCGGCCAGCGCCGCGCCCACAGGCCCTTGCGCCCCGGAGTTGAGCACGTTCGAGCTGAGCGGGATTTGCGTGACGCCCGCCTGTGTGCCGCCGCACTCCGGCCCGCAATCGATGATATATGCCGAAGAGCCGTCCGGCGAGAACACGGCGCGGGTCGGCCGGTCAAACCGTGCCCCACCCGCGCTGACCGGAAACACGCAATACTGCGGCAGGTTTTGCGGCTCGCAGTCGGTCGAGGGCGGGCTCAGGGTACCGTCCGAAAGGGTGATTTGGAAGGTGGTGGGGCGGTTGATCGCCGCGTTTTGCTGGGCCGAAGTGAGATGGACGACGCTGTACACCTGATCGGAGTTCTCGATAAACGCAAGCGCGATCGTACCCGCCGGGTTAATCGCGGTCCGGTAGGCATTGGACACGATCAGTTGGAATGTCGTCGGCGTCGCCGACGAGTCGTACATCTGCAGCAGGTGCTGCTGCTGGAGCGCCGCGATGATGTACTGGCTCGTTTGGTTCGCGAAGATCGAGGACGGTATCTGGTTGGTTGCGGCCGGCGGAAGCAGAACTGTCGCGGTCTCCGCCTGATAGTTGACCGCGTTCAGGGTGCCGTTGGAACTCGCGAACACCAGCCCGGTCTGCTGGGCGGGGTAGTTCTGGATGGTGACGGGCAGCGCGGAGCCGTTATAGCCGCCGACCGGGATGGAAGCCCCGCCGCGTTGGATGTTGCGCCGGACATCGTAAAGCGCGTCGACGATGGTGACCTGGCCGGTCGAGCCGATCTGCGCGGCGATCATGACGCGGTTCAAGATGCCGGAGGGCGGCAGGTTGCGCCCGGCGAAGTAGAAGTTCTTGCCGCACGCGGCGAGGCCGAAGACGACGAAGGCAAACGCGGCAGCGAGACTGAGGGGACGGCGAAGACGGTTCAGCAGCGGCAAAAGGCAACCTCGGGCCCTCCGGGGCGGTACGCGCGCGCCCGAGGGAGGGGACGCGCTTAGTGTAGCAAGCGGAGCCTACCGCCCGCTGCCGCCGCGCACGGCGTGAGAACTGCAACACGCGCCTGCGATAAGTTACTTCACGCGCTCCTTCAGCGTCCCGATCGCTTCCTCGTGCACCCGCAGGGTCGCTTTCGTATCCGCGATATCCTGCCGGACGGCTTGCAGCGTTAACTCCACCTGCTCGAACCGCCGGTCGATGCGCGCAAAGCCTTCCTTCATATCCGCGCGGAAATCATCGAGCCTCTTATTCGTGGTCCACGCACCGAAAAAGACCCCGAACACAGCCAGGATTGCGGGAGCCATCAAGATGTACAGCTGCACGTTGGTCATGGCTCCACGATAGTCGGCTCTGGCGGCAAAGCCAATGCCCCGTTCGGGTCAAGCCATTTACGAAGGGGCTGACCTATTCCAATGCAAAGCCGGGCCGCTGAAGTATGCCGCGTATCCTCCACCCTGTACCCTCGCTGTATGCCGAACCGCTTGCACGCCCTTTTAGGCGAAGGACCCATCCTGGCCGACGGGGCGATGGGGACCATGCTGTACGACCGCGGCGTGTTCCTCAACCGCTGCTACGACGAGGTCAACCTCACCGACCCCGCGCTGGTGCGCTCGGTACACGAGGAGTACCTCCAAGCCGGGGCGCAGCTGCTCGAAACCAACACCTTCGGGGCGAACCGGGTGCGGCTGGCCCGCTTCGGGTTGATTGAGAAGGTGCGGGAGATCAACCACGCCGGGGTGCGCGTGGCGCGCGAAGCCGTAACGCAACTGGCTGAAAAGCAGGCCGTGCGCGCCTGGGTCGCCGGGGCGCTCGGGCCTTTGGGGCTCGCGCCTGAAGCGATCGGCGAAGCGCGCGAAGCCTATGCCGAGCAGGTCGCCGCGCTGCTCGAGGCCGGGGTGGACCTCCTTGTGATCGAAACCATCCAGTCGCTCGCCGAAGCCGAGCAGGCGCTCGCCGCCGTCCGTGAGGCCGCGCCTGATCTGGCCGTCGCCGCCATGATGACGGTCGATGATGAAGGCGCGCGCTGCCTGGACGGCACGCCGGTCGAGCAGGCCGCCGGTCGTCTTGCGCTTTGGGGAGCCGATGCGGTCGGAGTCAACTGCTCCACGGGACCCTCGGCCGTGCTCGCCGCCATTGAAGCAGTGGCCGCCGGCTCCGGGCTGCCCATCCTGGCCATGCCGAATGCCGGGGTACCGCGCGTGGTCGACGGGCGGCATATGTACCTGTCCTCGCCCGAGTACCTGGCGAGCTTCAGCCGCAAGTTCCTCCGCGCCGGAGTGCAAGTCATCGGCGGCTGCTGCGGGACCACCCCCGCGCACATCCGCGCGATGCGGGCTTCTCTGCGGGCGGTCGCCGCGCAAAAAACAGCAGAAGCCGCAGCGCGATCGATTGAGGTCACGCGCGAGCCCAAGCCGATCGAGGTCGAGGGCGCGGTCACGCCGCCCGCGCTTAAAAGTCGCTCGCTCGTCGGGCGCTTGGTCGAGCAGGGCGAGTTCGTCACACTGGTCGAAGTCGTCCCGCCGCGCGGCTTCGACACGGCAAAGGAGCTCGCCGGGGCCAAGCTGCTTGCCGAGGCTGGCGTCCACGCCATCAATGTGCCGGACTCGCCCCGGGCTTCCTCGCGGATGAGCGCGCAAGCGCTTTGCCTCCAGATCCAGCAGCAGGCGGGGATCGAGACGATCATCCACTACACCTGCCGCGACCGCAACATCCTGGCGATTCAGTCGGACCTTTTGGGGCTGGCATCGCTGGGCCTGAAAAATATCCTGTGCCTCACCGGCGACCCGCCCAAGATGGGCAACTACCCGGACGCGACCGCTGTCTTCGATGTGGATGCCATCGGGCTCACCGCCATCGTGCGGCGGCTCAATCACGGGCTCGACCTCGGCGCGGCCCCGCTCGGCATGTCGGCCGGGTTTACGGTCGCGGTCGCGGCCAACCCCGGCATGCAGGACATCGACAACGAGGTGCGGCGGTTCGCCTATAAAGTCGAGGCCGGCGCGGAGTATGCCATCACTCAGCCGGTGTTCGACTTGCGGCTTCTTGAGTCTTTCCTGCGCAAAGTCGAGAAGTTCCGCATCCCGGTCATCGCCGGCATCTGGCCGCTCACCTCGCTGCGCAATGCGGAGTTTATGCGCGACTTGAAAGTCGCGGTCCCGGACGCAATCTTCGCCCGTATGGCCAAAGCGGCGACCAAGGAGGCCGCTCTCGCCCAAGGGGTCGCGATCGCCCAGGAGATGCTCGCCGAAGCCCGGCCCATGGTGCAAGGCGTAGGCGCGAGCGCGCCCTTCGGCAAGTACGGGATGGCGGTCGAGGTGCTGCAGGCGGTGCTGCCGTAGCCGGTCGCGTATAGGTAAGCCGCCCCAAGTTATCGTGAAACCTGATGGATGATAGGCGAATGAGGATCGAGATGCTCTCTCGCAAGAATCGCGGGAGAGCGGCTGCGCCGCTATTCCTCGCCGATCTCTCAGCAGCATTAGGTGAAGTTGTGGAGGCAAGTACGTTTAGGCCGCTTTGGGAAACAGATGGTTTCTTTGAATCATTTAGAAACGGATATACGTCTGCTGTCGCCGGTAGCTATCGAAGCTTCTTCAAGGCGAGTGAGCAAGCAACCGTCTTTTGCAATTGCTGATTGCCTCGCTCGTAGAATGCCAGTAGAACAAGTCTTTCTTCTAACGAAGTTAAGTAGGGAATGCGGTGCGGTCTGCTTGCCAAGCCACACTCTACTGGTATATGCAGCCCCAATTATAAGGCTGGATGGCGATTCTTTATGCACCTTATCTGAAGATGGTACCCAAGGAATTCTGATTGATTGTAACGAAGCTGATTTCCAGCAGGCCTTCGAAATTACAGTCTGGGGAGAGCGCTGGCGGCTCGCAAGGCAAACCTGCGGTGAAGCGCAGCCTCGTTTGAGGCAAGCGACTTCAGATTGAAACGAGGCGGTAAGAAGTCGGGGTGCGAACTGTAGGCAGAACCCTGGCCTAACCTGGTTCCCTGAGCCTAGCCCTAAGTCTCAAAAGCTAGACCTGGGCCTCGACCGACTACCCCAGCGGCACTCGCAAGTCCGTTCCGGACATTTCCCTCGGCTGTTGAATGCCCAGCAGCCCCAGTACGATCGGCGACAGGTCCCGGAGCGAGCCGCCCGCGCGCAGACCGTAGCGGCGCGCGTCCTCGCTCACCAGTATGAACGGCACCGGATTGGTGGTGTGCGAGGTGTGCGGGCCGCCCGCGACGGGATCCACCATCTGCTCGGCATTGCCGTGGTCGGCGGTGATCAAGAGCGACCCGCCGCGTGCGCGTAAGGCCTGGTGCACGCGGCCCAACGCCGCATCCACCGCTTCCACGCCCTGGATGGTCGGCTCCAAGCGCCCGGAGTGCGCGACCATGTCGGCGTTCGCGAAATTGACCACCACGAACGGAAACGCCGGGTCTTCGAGCGCGCGGATCACGGCATCGGCAACCCCGTCCGCGCTCATTTGCGGAGCCAGATCATAGGTCGCGACCTTTTGCGAGGGCACCAGCACGCGGTCCTCGCCGGCGAACGGCTTCTCAATGCCGCCGTTGAAGAAATACGTTACGTGTGCGTATTTTTCCGTTTCGGCCACGCGCAGGTTACGCACCTGCGCTTCCGCCAAGATGTTCGCGAGGAGGTTGTCCATGGACTGCGGAGCAATCACGGTGGGCAGGGTGAACAGCTTGTCGTATTGCGTCATGGTCGTGACGTGCAGCTCGCGCGGCAGCGTCGCGGGTGGCAGCGCGGCATCCTGCTCGGTGATCTTCGCGAGGTCGGCCCCGTTCTCGGCGGTCAGGCCCGCCTTTCCGAATCCGTTCCGGGCCAACACGCGGGTGATCTGCCGCACGCGGTCGGCCCGGTAATTGAAGATGAGCACGGCGTCGCCGTCGCGGATCGCGCCGCTCGGGTTTACGGTGAACGGCGGAACGAACTCGTCTGTGATGTCATTCGAGTAGCACTCGCGGATGCGCGCGAGCGGGGCCGCGTAGGCGCTGTCGGACGCGCCCAGCATTGCGTCCAACGCAAACTTTTCGCGATCCCAGCGCATGTCGCGGTCCATGGCGTAGTAGCGGCCGGAAACGGACGCGAGCTGCCCAATGCCGTACTCGGCCATGCGCGCCAACAGCTGTTCGATATACCCAAGGCCGGACGTGGGGAGGGTGTCGCGGCCGTCAAGAAACGCGTGGACCGACACGCGCGACAGCCCGGCTGCCTTAGCGGCGCGCAGAAGCGCGTACAGGTGCTCCTGGTGCGCGTGCACCCCGCCGTCCGATACGAGCCCGAGCAGGTGCAGTGTGCGGCCGTTTTCCCCCGCATGGGCGAACGCCGCCCGAAGCGCCGGATTCTCTCCCAGCTTTCCCGAGGCGATCAACGCGTCGATGCGCGTGATGTCCATCTCGACCACGCGGCCCGCGCCGATGTTCAAGTGCCCGACCTCGGAGTTGCCCATTTGCCCGGCGGGTAAGCCTACCGCCTGCTCGGACGCGCTCAAAAGCGTATGGGGAAACTCGCGCAGCAGCCGGTCGTAGGCGGGCTTGCGTGCGAGCGCGATGGCATTGTTTTGGGACTCGGCGCGGATGCCCCATCCGTCAAGGATGGCGAGGACGAGCGGTTTCGGCATGAATGCAAGGGTCAAGGGCCAAGGGCCAAGTGTCAAGTCACAAGAGTCGAGGTCCGGGCAGCTGGGTGCTGTACCGTTCGGGCGCCCTTCGCGTCGTACTTGTACACAACTGGAGGCCGACAATGGCGAAGGTGACGCGGCGGGCGGTTTTGGGCACGGGAGCAGCCATGGCCGTCGCGGGGACGGCGGGGGTGGGTTTGCTTGCGAAGCCATCGCGCAAACCGCACGCGCTCGAGGAAGTCGATTACAGCGCGGTAGCGATCACCGACCCTGTACTCGCCGCGCAGCGGCAGAATGTGACTGAGGTGCTGCTCGGGCTGCCGGACGATGCGCTCATGAAGCCGTTCCGCGCGATGAGCGGGCAGGATGCGCCGGGGCTCGACCTCCGGGGCTGGTACCAGTGGCGGCCCGAATACAACTTCCACCACGACGATGCGGGACTCGCCCCCGGCGCGACTTTCGGGCAGTGGCACTCAGCCATGAGCAGGCTGGCGGCCGGGGGTGGGCCCGCGGAGCTGAAGGATAAAGCCCTGCGGCTGCGTCCGCTGCTGCATGGCTCCATGGGCAAAGGCTGCTTTGAGCAGAACCGCTTTCCCGCGTACTGCTTCGACAAGCTGGCCTGCGGGCTGATGGACGCGCGCCGGCTGAGCGGCGACCCGGACGCATGGGACACCCTGGACCACATCCGCAAGGTCGCGGACAGCTCCTTGCCCGACCACGCGGTGGACCGCGACACGCAGTGGAAGATAGGCAAGGACGGCTCGTGGATGTGGGATGAAAGCTTCACCATGCCCGAAAACCTATACCTGGTCTACACATTGGGCGCGGGCTCGCGCTACCGGCAAATGGCGGAGCGCTACCTGGACGACCGCACGCTGTTTGAGCCGCTCGCGCGCGGCGAGGACGCACTGCGCGACCGGCAGGCCTACAGCTACGTAAACGCGCTGAACTCGGCCATGCAGGCCTGGCTGACAGCGGGCAGCGGCATGCACCTTACAGCCGCGCGCAAGGGCTTCGACATCGTGGAGCGGCAAAGCTTTGTGACCGGCGGGTGGGGTCCGGACGAGCAGCTCGGCCCCGATAATCCATGGCTAAGCCTGACCAAAAGCCATAACAACTTTGAAACGCCCTGCGGCAGCTTCGCCCACATGAAGCTCACGCGCTACCTGCTGCGCGCCACCGGCGAGGGCCGGTACGGCGACAGCATGGAGCGTGTGCTGTGGAACACAGTCGCGGGCGCGATGCCGCTCCAACCGGACGGGCGCTCGTTTTACAGCGCTGACTATAACTGGGCGGCGAAGCGGGTGTACTCGCAGCACCGTTGGCCCTGCTGCTCGGGAACCTTGCCGCAGGTGGTTTCGGACTACGGCGTGAACAGTTATCTGCGCTCGCCCGGCGAGGTGTGGGTGGTGCTGTACTTCCCCGGGCAGCTGCGGTTTGAGGAGGGAGGCGTTCCCGTCCGGCTCACGCAGGATGCGGGTTGGCTTGACGAGGGAACAGCCCGCTTGCGGGTCGATACGGCGCGGCCGGTATCGTTCAGCCTGCGGCTGCGCGTACCCGAATGGGCCGGGGCGCACCAAGTCCTGGTCAATGGGCAGCCTGTCGATGCGGCGCTCGACAAGGGCTTCGCGGTGGTCCGGCGCACTTGGGCACCCGGCGACGCGGTCGAGCTGCGGACAGGCTTTGCGCCGCGCTTAGAAACCATGCGCGGCCACACGGACACCGCTGCCCTGCTGTGGGGGCCGCGTGTGTTGTTCGCGCTGCGGCAGCCGGGCGACCCGCAAATCCTGTCGTTCAAGCCCGACGCGCTGCTCGGGGCCGAACGCACCGCCCCGAACGAGTGGCGCGTGGGCGGCCGAGTGTTTGTGCCCTGGACCGAGGTCGGCGACCGGGAGTACTCGACCTATGTGCGGCTGAGCTGACTCCCTGTCGGACAGGTTACTGAGGCTTTTGGGTCGCTGAACCTGAGCCGGACGGGCTGCTCGACGTCCCGGAAGACTTCGACGCACCGGAGGGGCTGCCTGAGGCACCGGACGGCTTGGATGTGCCGGACGCACCACCCGTGCCGGTCGGTCCGGGAGCACCCAAGGTTGGAGCGGGGTGCTGCGCTTGGTAAGTCTTTTCCGCCGTTTCTATCTCGGTCTTGTGCCGCTCCATGACTGCCTGAAAGGTCGTCTGCGCCTGCTTCAGCGCTGTTTGCTGGATTTCCTGGGTCAGCGCCGGGGTCACTTCCATGAAGTTTTTGCCGGCCGGGGTCTTGTAGAAAGCGATGAGCTGCGCCGCGTCTTCGGTCGATATGTACTTCTGATAAGTCGTGGTTGTCGACGAGTCGATGTCCAACTTATCGAGCGACGTCTTGACGTCCTCACGGACGTCCGCGGGCACAAACGGTGGAAACGCGCGCTGGGTGTAGTTCAACACACTTTCGATCAAGTGCGGCTTCACCTGGTCAGTTCCGGTGAGCGCGGCAAGCTCATGCGCCTGCGCGGCCGTCAGCG
>CAXTSB010000014.1:0-41869 GCA_964246845.1 uncultured Acidobacteriaceae bacterium | reverse complement strand
TTCTTGCAGCGGGGCTCGCCGCCGGACTTACCATGGTTGCTAAGTTCACCGGCCTTCTGCTCGTGCCGATGCTCATCGCCTTGGCCGTCGCGGAAGGCGCCTTTGCCGGCGAGCTTCGTATAGTTTTGAGGCGACTGTGGGCTTGCTTCTCAAGTCTTGCATGCGCTTGGATCGTGATCTGGGCTTTTTACGGCTTTCGTGACAAACCTGCCCCAACCGGCTTTGGGTTGAACCCACGACTGCTCCCCTATATCCAATCCATGCCGAACCCAAACGACGCAGCCAAGCTGAGGATAGCGGCCCGCTACCACCTGCTGCCGGAGCCGTATTTGTGGGGTTTGGCGAATATCAAGAAAACAGAGTGGGACTATACAAGCTACTTTTTCGGCAAGGTCTACCGGCATGGCCCATGGCAGTATTTTCCTGCTGCTTTTCTCATTAAGTCGACCTTGCCGCTGTTGATTCTGCTTTGCCTTCTGCCGTTCATAAAGCCGCGCATGCACGGACGTGAATTCACATTTTTGCTTGTCCCTGTCGGCATTTACTTTGTTGTTCTTACAGCTTCCCATTTCGATATCGGCGCGCGCCATCTGTTGCCGATCTATCCGTTTCTTTATGTTCTGGCGGGCGCAAGCGCCGCCGCCGCAATCCGACGCGGTCCGCGGTGGGCTTCGGCTGCCGTTGTGCTTCTTGCTTGGCAAGCAGGTACATCCATCCGAATTGCGCCGGCTTACATGGCTTATGGCAACGAGGCATGGGGCGGTCCGGCGCGGGTGCACCGGTATCTCAGCGATGCCAATGTCGACTGGGGTCAGCAGCTCAAGGCCGTCCGCGCGTATCTTGAAGCAAACCACATAACAAACTGCTGGTTTGCCTACTTTCCAGACGGCGCGGTGGAGCCTGCTGATTACGGAGTACACTGCCGCCGCTTGCCCACCACCGACACCCTTTGGTGGCTCAATTTGCCCATGGATGTGCCGCCGGTCATTGACGGCGTCGTCCTTATCAGCGACAGCGATTTGACAGGCATCGAATTCGGTGACGGCGCGCTCAATCCATACGACAGCTTTCGAAAGCTTCGGCCATCATCGACAATTATGCACGGTATTTATGTGTACCAGGGTCGCTTTGCCGTTCCGCTCGCATCGGCTTTGGTCGATGTACGTAAATCCGGGGAACTCGCAAGCGTGGGGCAGCCTGATGCGGCTTTGGCCCAGGCGCGGGAAGCAGCAACGCTGGCGCCGGATTCAGCAATCGTGCAGCTCAGCCTTGCCGACCGGCTCGCGGACGGAGCGCAATGGCGCGAGGCATTGGAGCACTACCGGGCTGCCGACCGCACAGTGCATGCGGTACGCCCGGATTTGCAAGAAGATCAGATTGCAAAGATTGCGGCGGGATTAAGGCGTGCCGAGGAGCACCTTCAAAGCAGCATGCGATGAACTGACTTCCCATATTTACTCCTCGAAGCGGCCCATGCAAGCATTTCAAAAGGTTCACGCGGCAGTATGGTGGATACCCGGCACACACTGAGGTCCTCTGCGAGAATGGCTTACCGCTCTCGGCGAACCATGGCAAAATCGCGCATGGGGCAATCGCGTGCGCTGCCGCCGGTTTGGCTGATGGGGCTCACCAACGCGACCTTCGGCGCGTTTGCCGGCTTCGCGGTGGTGCCCCTGCCGCAGATGCTGGCGGCGCAGGGCATTCCGGGCGGACGCATCGCGGCCATTGTCGCAGCGGTGCTTTCCCCGGGATTTTGGATATTCCTGCTTGCACCCGTGCTCGATGTGCGTTGGAGCCGCCGCGGATACGCTCTGGTGTTTGCTGCCGTTGCCGCAGGATGCTTGGGCGGGGCGGTTGCCGGCCGCGCGAATTTGTCCATGGTCGAAGCATTGATGTTCGCCGGCTACGTCGCGGTTTCGCTGGTACAGGTGGCGGTCGGCGGGTGGGTCGGCGCTCTGGCGCCGAAAAGCGAGGACGCGCGGCTGGGTGCTTGGTTCAGCATCGCGAACCTCGGCTCCGGCGGCCTCATGATGCTGGTCGGCGGCGCGCTGGTGCGCGCGCTGCCGCCTCGGGTTGCCGGATTCGTGCTCGCGTGCCTGCTCATGCTGCCGTCCCTGGTCTACCTGCGGCTGCCCGCTCCCGCGCCGGCACGCGCACCATTGGGTGAGAGCTTTCGTAAGCTGTTCGCGGAACTGCGGATTGTTCTGCGGCAGCGTGAAGTATTGCTGGCGCTCTTGCTCTTCAGCCTGCCCTCCGCGTCTTTCACGCTTACCAATGTGCTGGGCGGCATCGGAGCGGATTTCCACGCCAGCGAACGCGCGGTCAGCCTGCTGGCCGGGGCGGGTTCGGCGGCTGCGGGGGTCTGCGGCAGTTTGCTCTTGCCGGTGCTGGCCCGAAAGGTTCCACTGCGGCCCTTGTATCTCGGGATCGGCATCGCGGGGGCGCTGTTCACGCTCAGTCTTTTGATTCTCCCGCGCACCCCGCTTGCTTTTGCCGTAGCGATTACAGGCGAAAACGCGTTCCAGGCTTTGGCGTTCGCGGCTGCGTTCGCCATCAGCTTCGCCGCGATCGGACCCGGCAATCCCCTGGCCGCGACGATCTTTGCCCTCCTGGTCGCGGCGACCAACCTGCCGATTATCTACATGGGCTTCGTGGACGGCCGCGCTTATACCGCCGGCGGCCTGCGCGGCAGCCTATTGGCAGACGCCGGCATCAGTATCGCCGTTTGCCTGCTGCTGGCCGTGCTGCTTTTCCTACGCCGTCCGCCGTTACATCAGCAGGCGGGGGCCTGAGCGCTGGAGCCGCGCGTATACCTCCCTGAGCCCGTGCAAGCAGGGCTCAAACGATGCGCTGAGCCGGGCGAAAAACGGCGCTTCCCGCTCGTACTCGAACAGGTTGAACTGCGAAACCACCCAGTAGCTTTCCTGCCCCGCGCGCACCATCTCCTGCTCGCGCGAGCGGCTTTGGGCATTGCGCGGCGCCATGCCGGAGGAGAAAAGGAGATAGTCGCCGATGTGCTTGCGCAGGCGGCGCTCGTCGTCAAACGAGGCAGCAGTGCCGTGTACCGGGTCGGCGGCCCGCAGCAGGGCCTCTATCTCACGCACCGGCCGGCCTTGGTCGTCAAAGACCGGGTACAATTTGTCAGTCGAGGAAAACTCGGTGAGCATGTCGGCGACATACGCGGCGATCTCACCGTCGCGGTCGCCGCGCGAAGGCAGCGCGTCGCGAAAGCATTCGCACACAAGCTCGTGAAAGATGCGGCGGAGGGGATGCGTGGGCGAGATCATGCGGGCGTACCTCCTTTTACACAGGTGTTCTCTTTATCGGCCTTTCGGGTGCTGTACTTCAGACCTTCGCACGCTTTTTTTCGGGCGGCAAGCACCAAAGTTACATTCGGTAAATGAGCTGGCAGTGCGGGTAAGCGAGTGCGAATGTATGTCGAACATTTCGCTGGGGTAACGGAAGGCACCTGCGGCGGCCTTCATCTGACCGTCTACTGCGGAAAGCGCTTGATTTCAGCCGGCGTGCTCAGTCATCGAGAAAGCTCCCAAAGCAGGAAAGCTCCGAGCAAAGAATCATCGCCAGCAAGTCACCCCGCAGCCGGACGCGGGTTGAACTGCGTGCACATGGCAAAGCTTTCCTCAAAGTGCTGCACCAGCACCCGTACGCGGGCAGGCGCGCGCCGGCTTGCAGGCCGCACGGCGGAGATCGGGATTGAGCTTTCGTAAGAGGTCAGGAGGCGAAGCACTGTGCCTTCGCGGAGCTCTGCCGCAAACAGCCATGCCGGGACTCTGGCGACACCCAGGTGCTCCAGTACGCCGACCCGGAGCTGCTCGAGGTCGCCGGTGCGAAAAACGCCAGCCGGTGTAAGAGTTTGTCCGGGTGCCAGTTGCCATGGCTGCACGCCGCCGCTTTCCATCCAAGGAATAGCGGGCAGCATGTGCAATTCCTCAATCGTCTGCGGCAGGCCATGCTGGGCGATCAGCCGGGGTGTGGCAACCAGGATGCGAAGCGTTTGCGCAAATCGACGCGCTACCAACGTTGAATCCGGCAAATCGCCCGAGTGGATTGCCACATCGAAGCCGTTCTGGATAAGTGAAGCGGGGTTGTCGGAGGTGCCGAACTCAACCGTGATCTCCGGGTAGCGCTCAAGAAAGGCAGTCAATTTACTGATCATGTGAAGGCGGGCGAAAGCGGGAGGAACTGCAATGCGGACCAAGCCCTTGGGCGCGGTCTGGCCTCGGCCGATGCGGGAGGTTGCGCTCTCAAAGTCTTCCAGGATTTTCCGCGCGGACTGGTAGAACTCGCGGCCGGACTCGGTCAGCAGAAGCGACCGCGTGTTGCGGTGCAGCAGCTCCGTCCCGAGTTCCACTTCCAGAGCGGAAATCTGTTTGCTTACAGCGGGCTGACCAATGCCGCGCTCCTTCGCCGCAGCCGAAAAGCTGCCCGTTTCCACCACGCGCGCAAAAAGCTCCATTGCTCCTAAGCGGTCCATTGCAGAACTCCTTTAGAAACTCAAGCCGGCCCGGCAGACCGAATTTTACCCGCTTGGTTCGGTGGAGGCTCTTTTCTCCTGCTTCCTCTTTATCGATTCGATAAGTTCCCGAAGAGAATAAGTGCTATTCCCTCGGACCGCTACACCGGCGAGTTTGCTGCCTCATCAGATAAGCCGGACGCGTAAAGAACGCGGCGGAGGGGGAACACAATGGCAAGGCTTAAGGACAAAGCAGTCTTAGTTACAGGCGCTTCACGCGGCATCGGTGCCGCCATCGCGAAGAGGTTGGCCGCGGACGGCGCGCACGTCGCGATCACCTATGCAAAGAATGCGCAGGCGGCAGAATCTGTTGTGAAAGCAATCGAAGCGGAAGGACGCAAGGCGCTTGCCGTGCAGGCCGATGCCGCAGACCCGGACGCGGTGAAGTCGGCCGTTGAGCAAACGGCAAAAATCTTTGGACGTATTGACGTACTGGTCAACAACGCAGGTACGGCCATCCCGAAGCGCTTCGAAGATGCCACGCTGGAGGAGATCGACCGCGTCGTCAACATCAATCTTCGCGGCGTCCTGGTGGCAACGCAGGAAGCACTCAAGCACATGCCCGAAGGCGGCCGCATTATCTCGATCGGCTCCTGCGTGGGCGAACGGGACATGACGCCTGGTTTGACCGCCTACGCCGCAACGAAAGGGGCTGTGAAGATGTTCACGCAGGGCCTCGCGCGCGAGGTGGGCGGACGCGGCATCACGGTCAACAATATTCAACCGGGTCCGATTGACACAGATCTCAACCCTGCCGCAGGCGATTGGTCAGTGCCGCAGCTGGCGGCAACCGCGCTCGGCCGCTATGGCCATGTCGACGAAGTCGCTTCGTTGGTAGCCTTCGTCGCCAGCTCCGAGGCGGCATACATCACCGGCGCCAACTTAACGGTGGACGGGGGAACCAACGCCTGAACTCTCGGGAAAGCAATCACCGCGGATTCGGGCGGCCCGCCTCTCGGTGGCCGCCCGCCTGCGGTGCGTGACCGGCGGCTTGGCACGAAAGCAAAAGCTTCCCGCTTCGCGTGCCGTCCCTTGCGCTTCCGCGCATACGCGCCTTGCTCATGGCGCGCGCGGGCAATAAAGTGGCGGCTGCAAAAGTGCACGCCCAAGGCGCAGCTTTGCTCGCCCGGACACCGGCATTTCTCTCTACAATCACGAGGTGGCCGCTACACTGACTGCTCCCGCCATCCAGGCCCGCCCCAAATCTTTCGCGGCGCCCTGGGTCGTCTTTTGGACAGCCCTCCTCGTCCGCCTCCTCTATATAACCCTGGCCCACACCTGGCGGGTACGCCCCTACGAGTGGCATTTCGGGTTCGGGTGGGAGATGGGGCGCATCGCGCGGGCGCTCGTCACCGGGTATGGCTACGCCGACCCCTTCCACGGCCACACCGGGCCGACCGCCTGGGTCACGCCGCTCTACCCGCTCGTGATCGCGGGCGCCTTCAAGCTGTTCGGGGTGTACACGGGGCTTTCTGCGTGGGTTTTGCTCGCGATGAACTGCGTGCTGAACGCGCTCGTAGTGCGGACTACTTATGAGATCGCGGCGCGCTGCTTCAACGTGTCGATTGCGCGGTGGTCGGCTTGGATTTGGGCGCTGTATCCCGCGGCCATGCAGTATGCGGTCAAGTGGATTTGGGAGATGACCCTGACCGCGTTCCTGTTTTCCTGGGCGCTGGTGCTCGCGCTCAGGATGCGCCGGGTGGGCGAGCCGGACGGGGCCGGGGCGACCGCCGCGCGCTGGGTTTGTTTCGGTTTGGTATGGGGCTTGATCGCGCTTTCCAATCCCGAGGTGTGCATCATGCTGCCGGTCCTGGGCGTGTGGGTGCTGGTCGGGGAGCTTCGCCCGGCCCAGTTCGGACGGGCGGCTCTGGCCGGCGCGCTTTGCCTCGCGATTATCGCGCCTTGGAGCCTGCGCAACTGGCGCGTTTTTCACGCATGGGTGCCCCTGCGTGGGAACTTCGGCGCGGAGCTCTATCTCGGCAACGGACCGGGCGCGGCCGGCTTGCTGATGGAGTACGACCACCCCGGCGAGGACATGCAGCAGCTCGCCGTGTACGGACGGATGGGCGAGGTGCGCTATGCGCGGATGCGCGGAGAGCGGGCCAAGCAGGTGATCCGGTCGGACTGGGAGCGCTTCCTGCGGTTGAGCGCCACGCGGCTCTACTACTTTTGGTTTTCCGTGCCCCACCCATCCGATGATTCGCCGCTGGTTGAGTACGGGCGCAACCTCAATTACCAGTTCACTTCGATTGCCGGGCTGCTCGGTCTGGCTTTGGCGCTGCGCCGGCGTATGCCGGCGGCGGGCGTGTTCGCGGGCTGCTTCCTGCTTTTGCCATTGCTCTACTACTTCGTGACCGTACACGCGCGATTTCGGCACCCATTTGAGCCGCTGATCGCAATTCTCGCGGTGTACCTGTTCCAGTCGGCGGAAAAGTGGTGGACTGTTCGGTGGTTCGCGGGCAGCGGGCGTTGACCGCGCTGCTGCCGCCCGCTACACTTAAAACATTCGGCTGTTCGAGGATCCCTGTGCGCGTGTGCGCAGGTCCGTGCGGGTGCTGAATCAAGATTCGGTCGCGCTTCCAGCGCCGGCCCAAAAAGGGAACCTGACCCATGTATGCAGTGATCCGCACCGGCGGCAAGCAATACCGCGTCGCGCCGGGTGATGTGTTGAAGGTGGAATCGGTTGCAGCCGGCGAGAACGGGACGGTTGAGTTCAGCGAAGTGCTGGCGTTTGCCGGCACGGCGGGCGAGCTCGCGCGCCCTTCCGAGGGCGGCAAGGTGCTCGGGACGCTTGTAGGCGAGGGCCGCGGCAACAAGATTCTGGTTTTTCATCTCAAGCGCAAAAAGCAGTACAAGAAGATGCAGGGGCACCGGCAGGCGTTCACGCAGGTGCGGATCAATGAAATCCAGGTCGGCGGTCAGAGCTACACCGCCCCGGCGCAAGGCTAGGAGCGGACAATGGCGCATAAAAAAGGACTGGGCAGCTCTAAAAACGGGCGCGATTCCAACGCGCAGCGGTTGGGTGTGAAGCGGTTCGGCGGAGAGCTGGTGACGGGCGGCTCCATATTGGTGCGGCAGCGCGGCACGCCGTTGAAGCCGGGCGCGAACGTGGGCCTCGGCTCGGACGACACGCTGTTCGCAAAGATTGACGGGCGGGTCAAGTTCGTGGACCGCGGTCGGACGGGGCGGTTTGTGGCGGTGGAGCCTGTGGCGGCACCTGTTCAGGAAGTCGCGGCAGACTGAGCTCACGCAAGAATTACAGCTGTATGCACACCCTATACAGGCGAAAGCCTCGCGGCTTGGAGACGCAGCAAAACCGGCGCAGATGCGCCGGTTTTGCTTTTGGGCGGCTAGGAAGCTTCTTTCTTGTACTTTTCTAAAATGCTGTCCACGACCGCCTCGACGGTTGCGATGAACGGTACGTGCTCCGCTTCCTTCTGAGCAACGCCGATGCGTTTCGCGATGTCGTCCCACTTTGATAAGCGCGATGCGGGTGAGAGCGAGTGCGGCAGGCGCTTGGGCTCGGGCCGCAGTATGTAAAACGACCACATCGAGACGACGAAGATGATGCCGATCTCTTGCGAGAACCCGATTGCCGTCGCGATCTTGGGCGGCGCATTCACAACAACATCTGCTGCTAGATCACATAAACCGAGGATAACAAGGCCAATAGCTAAGCCGATGGGTCTGCTCAGGAGAAACATTCCAAGTCGGCGCAACTGCGTCAAGAAAAGCGCCAGAAGAGATATCTCAAACATACACACACAGAGCAGGAACGAGACGGTCATCTCGTTAAGCCACTTACCCACGTTAGGGATTCCAAATACAGGAATATGAGCCGTTATTGCGAGAATAAAGGCTAGTGCCGCTGCCCAACGAAAAATAGTCCAAGCCGCAGTGGAAAGGCCTGGCAGTGGAGACAATCCCTTTCTTAGGATTGCGCCCATGAGGTAAACAGTGGATAGCGATGAACAGAGGTATGTAGCCCAGTACACGCCCGCGTAGGTAGTTTCCCTTGTTCGGGGAGAAAGATGAAACGGTAAAAACTCGGCTGAGAAGATGTAATAGGTGATTGCCGAAAAGAACCGGCAGACAATCAAGAAAATAAGAGGCCGATAGTCCGGCGGCTGCTCCTCAGCGCTGGCACCGTTACGCAAGGCAGCCCCCTGTCGAGACCGCGTCAACCTCGCCGCATAGCGCAGTACAAAGAGGAGCAGAAGCCAGACAATCGGCTCTGCCTTGAAAAGTGTCGAAAGTAGTTGACCCTGGCTCAAGCGTGTCTCGGATCGGTTCCCCTGCTGAGAGACCCGCTGAAGAGGACAGGTCTATGAAGGTTAGGAAAGCGTCGGAAACTTCCCTGCGGGCACGGCATTTGCGGCGAAAGTCGGAAACTTGCCGGCCGGTACCGCACTCGCGGTCGGGAACTTCCCTGCGGGCACCGCATTTGCGGCGAAAGTCGGAAACTTGCCGGCCGGTACCGCACTCGCGGTCGGGAACTTCCCTGCGGGCACGGCGGCGACCTGTGAAGCACCTCCAAGAGGGAGAATCTGACCAGCGGCAACCAACAAACCAGCGGCGAAAGCAGACATTGCTACAATACGAACAGACGTTTTCATTCCGGCATCTCCAGGAATCGAATTGAGTTTCCAGCCGAGCCCTTCGCACCGAAGAGGTTCTGCTGTCGAATCCAAAGCTAGCCGTCCTCTATTGTATCGGCAAGAAATAAATTTTGCTTACGCCAGATTTTCCCGGGACCGGATGACATCAGTACCCACTCACGGTACCGTTACCGTGACAGGCATGTTCTTCCCGTAAACCCCAGTAACGACAATGGTAAACTGATATTTCGGGCTTGCTCCGCAGTTCGCGGCAGCGCCCGCTTCCGAACGCTTTCCCACGCTCGGGCGACTGTCCTGAAATGGAGCTGAATGTCCCTCAATGATCGTACGCTTCCCCCTGCCCCAGTTTCCATGCCCTTGTCTGACGCGTACACAAGCGAAAATATCAAGGTTTTGGAGGGTTTAGAGGCTGTCCGGCTGCGGCCGGCGATGTACATCGGGTCTACCGGAGAGCAAGGCCTGCACCATCTTGTTTACGAAGTAGTTGATAACTCCGTGGATGAGGCGCTTGCCGGTTACGCCAAAGCCGTGGAAGTCACCATACACCTTGACAATTCAGTTACCGTCGTAGATGACGGGCGCGGCATTCCGGTTGATACAAAGGTCCTCGACAACGGCGAACGGATGCCGGCGGTCCAGGTCGTGCTCACCAAGCTCCATGCCGGCGGCAAGTTCGACGCGTCCACCTACAAGGTTTCGGGCGGGCTGCACGGGGTCGGCGTTTCCTGCGTCAACGCGCTTTCGGAAGCCTTCGACGTGGAAATCTGGCGCGACGGGCACACCTGGGAGCAGGACTACTCGAAGGGCGCGCCCATCTCCGGCCTGCGTCAGGTCGGCACCTCCAAGCGCCGCGGCACCAAGGTCCACTTCCTGCCCGACCGGTCCATCTTCACGGTCACCGAGTACAACTACGACACCCTGGCGCAGCGGCTGCGCGAGCTCGCCTTCCTGAACAAGGGCCTGACCATCACGCTCACCGACGAACGCACGCTCGACCCCAAAACCGGCGAGGCGAAGCGGGCGGAGTTCAAGTATGCCGGGGGCGTGTCCGAGTTCATCCGGCACTACAACAAGGGCAAGGCCGTGCTCCACGACCCGCCGATCGTGATGGAGCAGCTGCGCGACGGCGTGGATATGGAGATCGCGCTGCAGTACAACGACGGCTACTCGGACACGGTATTCACCTACGCGAACAACATCAACACGGCCGACGGCGGGACGCACCTGTCCGGCTTTCGGACGGGATTGACGCGGACGATCAACGCCGCCGGGCAGTCGCTCGGGTTGTTCAAGGATGTAAAGGAAAACCTTTCGGGCGAAGACGTCCGTGAGGGCTTGGTCGCGGTGGTGTCGGTCAAGCTGCCGCAGCCGCAGTTCGAGGGGCAAACCAAGGGCAAGCTCAACTCCGACATCGCCGGCACCGTGCAGGCATTGGTCAACGAGAAGCTGAGCATGTACCTGGAGCAGAACCCACAGATCGCCAAGCGGATCATCAATAAGGCGATCGAGGCGGCCCGGGCCCGGGAAGCGGCCCGCAAGGCACGCGACCTTACCCGGCGCAAGGGCGCGTTCGACGGAGGCGGGCTGCCGGGCAAGCTGAGCGACTGCTCCGAGCGCCGGCCCGAGCTGTGCGAGCTGTACTTGGTCGAGGGCGAGTCGGCCGGCGGCACTTCGCGCCAAGGCCGTGACCGCAAGTTCCAAGCCATCCTGCCGCTCAAGGGCAAGATCCTCAATGTTGAGAAGGCCCGCTATGACAAGATGCTGGGCCACGAGGAAATCCGCGCCATGATCACCGCGCTCGGCTGCGGCATCGGTAAGGAGGACTTCGACGCGGGCAAACTGCGCTACGGCAAGATCATCCTGATGACGGACGCGGACGTGGACGGTTCGCACATCCGCACGCTGCTGCTCACTTTCTTTTTCCGGCACATGCAGGAGCTCATCAAGCGCGGACACGTGTTTATCGCGCAGCCGCCGCTGTACCGCATCAAGAAGGGCAAGTTCGAGCAGTACATCAAGGACGACCGCGAGTTCGTCAATGTCATGGTCAAGCGCGCGTCCGAGGGCATGGTGGTGAAATACGGCGCGGACGAGGGCGGCGCGAAGGGGCAGATCGAAGGCGCGGCGCTGACCAAGTTCATGGGCCTGCTGAATGAATACCTGGGCTTTTTTGAAAAGGTGAACCGCCGGATTCGGAATGACGAGGTGGTCGCGCTGCTGGCCGGGGCGCAGCTCGGCAAGCGCGCGGATTTTGAACAGCCCGACAAACTCCAGACCGTCCACGCGGGCCTTGAAAGGCTTGCCCCGAACTACCAGTTCAAGTCGGTCCACGCGCCCGCGTTCGATGAGGAGCACCGCACCTGGTCGGTCGGCTATACGGACGCGCAGGGCGCGCCGCGGACGGTCGACCTCGCGCTCGCCTCCACGCCCGAGTACAGGCAAATGATGGCCAAGCACGCGCAGCTGGGCGAGCAGTTCCAAGCGCCGTTCACCGTCGAATACGCAGCCAAGGCCGCAGCTGCCCCGGAGCCCGACCCGGATTCCGAGGATACGGATGCGACCACCACGGGCGAAGTAGAGGCGGGCAAGCCCGCGCCCAAACGTGCTGGACGCGCTTCACACGAGCCGGTCACGAAGCGCACGCCGGGCGAGCTGTTCGAGTATGTCATCGAGCAGGGCCGCAAGGAATATCAAGTCCAGCGCTACAAGGGCCTGGGCGAGATGACCGCGCCGCAACTCTGGGAGACCACCATGGACCCAGCGCGCCGGACGCTGGTCTCGGTCAAGCTTGAGGACATCGCGGAAACCGAGACGATCTTTACAACGCTGATGGGCGAGGACGTGGAGTCGCGGCGGAAGTTCATCGAGGACAACGCGCTGGATGTGAAGAACTTGGATATCTAACCGGCAGGCGCAGCGCTTGGTGCGCTTCAAGGTTTATCAGCTTGGGTACCTAATCTCATCGAGGGAGGAGCCGGAGTGTCCGCGCAAACACCGACAAGGCCTGTCCGCGGAAGCAAGGTGAACAACGTTCAGGCCTTGCGGGCTTTCGCGGCCGTGCTTGTGGTCACCTTTCATACCGGCTATATCTGGCCGACAGGCTTTGCGGTAGGCTCTTTCGGGGTTGATATTTTCTTTGTCATCAGCGGCTATATCATGGCCCGCATCTGCGACGGCAATGCATCCTATTTCCTGCGCAGGCGGTTAATCCGCATCGTGCCGCCGTACTGGGCGCTGACGCTTCTTGTATTTGCCCTTGCTTGGAAGCTTCCCCGCTTGACGGGGACGACACGCACAACTCCGAGAGAGCTTGCCGAAAGCTTGCTATTCATTCCTTTTGTCAAGGAAACCGGGATTTTTCGACCCGTGCTGTTTGTAGGCTGGAGCCTGAACTACGAAATGTTTTTCTATCTGATGATCGCCGCCGCCCTGTTGCTTTCGCGCAAACAGGCTATTTGGATAGCATCCGCGGCAATCGTCATCGTGCAGATTGTTTTAAATCAAACAAACCCTCGTTTGCCGGCCCTCAACTTCTACGGCGCGCCGCTTATGTTGGAGTTCCCACTTGGGGTACTTGCTTATTATGCGGCGAAGCTCACCACACCGGAAGCAGCGGTCCGCATACGAGGATTTGCAGCGGTTGCGGCCGCGGCCGCGGCCGTTTCGCTCATGGTGTGTCAGGGATACCATGCCTTTCTGCCTTCAATGGATTGGCTGCGCATCGCGCTTACCAGCTTTTTGCTTGTTTTCTCCTCCGTGCTGCTGTCGAAGGGCGGTTGGGATATGCGCCTCGGCTCCGTGATTTTGATCGGCGATGCGAGCTACATCTTGTATCTTCTCCACCCATACTGCCTTTATTTCATCGGGCGTCTCCTTGCGCCGCATTTCAGGCTTCTCGACATCACCCGCCTGCCCGGTGCTTTGTTCGCAAGCATGGTGGCCGTTTTAGCCGCGGTCTGGGCGCACCTCAAACTGGAGCTGCCGACCGTCAACTATCTCAATGTGCGCTTCGGCGGCCATCGGCGCAGTACGGAGTTCAAACAAGCCGCGTAGGAGCGCGCGGTTCCGGTGACTCAGCAGGGGTGCGTCTCCTAATTTCAGCTTCGCAAACAGCTGAAGCAGCATGGATGAGCAGGTGGACGCGTCCTACTTCAGTATGGCAAGCTTCGACACTCCCTCGCTGTTCGCGGACGAGGAACAGCAAGAGCGGGAGGCCGAGCGGGCGGAGGGTGAGCGCAAGCTCGCCTCCATTGAGGACCGCCTGCTCGCGCGCGACGGGCCGCCCATGGCGCGTCCGTTTTGGGACCCGCTGAAGGAGCTGGTCTATGTGCTGATCTCCGCGCGGACCCGCACCGAGGTTTCGCTTGCCGTGCTTGCCGCGCTTGAACTCAAATACGGCACCGCGGACGGGGACTGGACGCGGCTGCGCGACGCGCCGCCGGCCGAGATTGAGCATCTGCTCGCGCCCGTGACCTTCTCCGAACGGAAAGCGCCTGTTCTGCAAGCGGCGCTCCGGCGCATAACGCGGCAGAACGGTGGCGTGCTTTCGCTCGAATTCTTTGACGGACAGCCGGTCGCGCGCATCCGGCGCTGGCTTGAAAGCTTTGAAGGAGTGGGCGCGCGCGGTTCGGCGGCGGTCGCCAACCACTCCTCCCTGCGCTTGCGCGCGTTGGCGGTGGATGGGCACCACCACCGCATCGCGCAGCGGTTGGGCTTTGCCGTGAAGTCCATGACCGCGGGCCAAACGGAACAAGCGCTGCTGGCGCTGCTCCCGGAGGAGCGCTGGCCGCCGGGGCGGCTCACCGCCATGCACGACTTGTGGAAGCGCCACGGCCAGCTGCGCTGCACATCCGTCGATTGGGAACGACACTGCCCCGCCTGCCCGCTGCTCCCGCTGTGTCCGGCGGGTGAAAACGCTACAGACTCGGCCGCGGGTGAACTTCACCGGCCCGGGTGATTGCTGCAAAAAACGACGGTTTTTACATAAGACAGCAGGTTCCGCTCACCCGAGCAAATCAGTCCCTCCTCATGCGTCCAGCGGCGCACCAAGGAGTGCGGCAGGCGTAGGTGAGCCGCGGCTTCGGGCAAGCCGTAGGTGGGCACCTCATGATTTCGACTGAATGCTGCCGCATGCTGACAGTACAAGCCACTCGGACCCCGGGCCTTTCAGGGTGCGGCCCGCGCCTCGAAGATCCCCGCGAAGCTCCCGCGCACGCTCCAAGACACGAGGAACCAGAGCAGGAAACACACCGCACCGGGACCGATGCCGGCCGGTGCCATCAGGATATGAAAGAGCAAGATGTTGGCGAGCACCGGGCCGAGCAGAACCAACGCCAAGGGAACGAAGAAACCCGACAGGAGCATGAGCGAGGTGACCACTTCAACAGCAGAAGCAGCCTGGTACAGGTGCGACTGTACCAGCGAGCCCAGGTACTGCCCGGCAACCCCCGGCGGCGGCGGAGGCTGGTGGATGAAGCCGATAAAGCCGTTCAGCCCGAAGACAAGAAAGATAAGTCCCAGGAGAACTCGGGAAACAAGGGCGGCAATCCTCATCAGCTGCGGGCCTCCAAAACTCGCGAATGCGCTGCCGCACATCATTGAGGAAGGGCCGGAGCAAAGTCAATGCAATTCTGCGTGCCGACCCGCTCCGGCCCGCCGGGCATTCCCGCGCTCTCCGTGGGAGAATAGGCCGATGCCGGCTGCCGCGAACGGCGCACCCGGCGAACCGTCCGACGATAAAGGCGCAACCGATGATCGATGCACCTACGAATTCACCGCTCACCCTGGCTCTCGGAATAGCTACCCGCGGGCGGCCGCTGATCCTGAAGGACACCCTTGCGGACCTCCAACTGCAAACGCGCAAGCCGGATCAAATCTTTGTTGTTTATTACGAGCCGAAAGACATCGGGGAAGCGCCGGCGTTGTTCCCCCAAGTGCAATTTATTCAGGGCAAGGGTTCGGGCGGCTCCTGCGCGCAGCGCAACCATTTGCTGGACGCGGCAATTGCCGGGGGCTACGACCTGATCTTTATTCAGGACGACGATTTCTTTGCGCAAAAAAGCTATCTGGAACGCGCGTCCGCGATATTCGCAGCCGACAGCGAAGTGGTCGGGTTTACGGGCAAGGTCTTGGCCAACGGTACCACGGGGCCCGGCTACACCGTGGAGTGGGCCCGGGGTGTCCTCGCCGGCATCCCGAGCACGCCGCCGCTCGCCGACAGCCCGGCGCGCAAGACCTTCAACTGCGACGGCTGTAATATGATGTTCCGCCTCGCAACGGTGGCGCGGCACCATACGCGCTTTGACGAGCGCATGCCCGGCTACGCTTGGTACGAGGACATTGATTTTTCGCGCCGCATGATGAGCTACGGCAAGGTGGTCACCGCGGACGGCGCGCAAGGCATCCACCTGGGCAACAAGGGCGGCAAAACCTCCGGGCGCCGCTTCGGCTACTCGCAGGTCGCCAACCCGATCTATCTCTGGAAAAAGGGCAGCTATCCCCTGCCCTACGCCATCCGCAGTATCGCGAAGAACTTCGCGGCGAACCTAGTCAAAAGCATGCGGCCGGAACCGTATGTGGACCGGCAGGGTCGGCTCGACGGCAACTTTATCGCCTTCCGCGACATGCTGCGGTCAAGGATGCACCCGGAGCGCATCCTTGACCTTTAAACGCGCGGCTCAAGCAATCACTCTATACCCGAGTTTAACGGGGTGGGCGGGCCGCGCGGGTTGCTGTAACCCGCGGGCCGCCAAAATATGGAGCGACGGCCCGTAGGTATAGCCGAAGCCGGTGTCGAGCACACTGGTGGCCGCGACGAGGCCCAGCCCTTGTGGTATCGCACGACCGCCGACCGTGCGCCCGGCTCCGAGCGTACGCTGGGCGAGCGCGCACTGGTTCAGCAGGGTCAAGGCTTGCGTCAGGTCGCTGTAGATTGCGCCTAGTCCTCCAGCCGCGCGCAGCGCACGCGCGGCCAAAGCCGCCGCGGTATGCCCCGTGCCTTCCAGCCATACAGCATTCGGGTCGGCTCCGGCCACGCCCGGGTTCAGGCTTGCGGTGTCGAAGACCAACCCGCGCACCTGCTCGGAGCCGGTCAGCGAAGAGTTGCGCGCCGATGCCGTATCGGTCGCCACAAGACTGCTGAGCGCCCAGTCAATGGTGCCCTGGGTCGCGGGGTCGAGCAACGCCAGAAATGACCAGGTCTGCACATCCTCCGGAATGGGCGAGGTGTTGGTCGTCACTTGATCGCCCAGCGTCCCCGTGTAGTAGTAAGGCCCTGCCGCGTTATACAGCGCTTGCACGAACTGAAGCGCATGGAGGGCGAGCGCGGACCAGCTTTGACCGTTCTCAGCGGCCGCATCCCCGGTCAGGAAGTTCAACATGGTGAAAAACGCGTAGGTGTCGATGTTGTGCTCGGTCGACTTGCCGTTGGTGGACGGCACGGATTGGTTTTGCTGGTTGATCACGGTGCCGAACCGGTAGCCGCCCGGGCCTTGTGTGTCGTAGGTGTTGCGGACAATCCAGTTCGCTACGGCGAGCGCTCCATTGAGATAAGCCTGATTACGGGTGCGCCGGTAGAGCTGCGCCAGCGCCATGCCGGGCCAGGCCTGATCGCCCACGGCCGAGCCGTAGAAAAAGTAAGGCGCGGCCGCCGGAGTGATGTACGCGCCGGACGCGCTCGCGACGTTGACAAAGTAAGCCTGCGCGAAACGCCCGTCGGCAATGGGAAAGTTGTTCGCCTGCGCGTACAAAAGGCCCTGCCCCAACACTTCGGCGCGTGCTATGTCGTCCGTATCGCCCGCGGCCAGATACGCATGGATGGCGACGGCATTGTCATAGGTGAACGCGGTCAGGCCTACGTTGGCATCGTCATAGCTTTGGGTCAGGCGGACGGTCGGGCCCTGGGCGTAGGCGTCCATCATAAAGTTCTGGAAGGTGAACCCGTTGTTCACGGAGGCGAGCAGCGTTTGCGCTTCGTTGAGGAGCGCGGTCGGCGATTGGGCCTGAGCGCGGGGCGCGAACGCGGGTAGAGCTAACCCGGCAGCGGAAGCAGAGCCGAGAGCGAGAAGGTTGCGGCGGGAAAGCTGAGGCATGATATCTCCTGTCCGCCTCGCCTGGGGTCCGAGGCAAACGAGGCGACTGTATCCGCGGCAGGCCACGGTCCGCAAGTGCCGCCGGTTTATGGTTCTCCGGGCATCCCGCGCGGTGCCGACCACAAAGCTGTTTGGGGATGTGCGAGGTTTCTGAATTTTCAAAAATGGTGTCATCCTGAGCGAAGTGAAGGAACTACTTTTCGCACGCGAAAGGAAACCCCGCCCATCCTCGAACTAAAAAACATTACGAAACACTACTCCGGCGGGGGCGGCCCGATCACGGTGGTCAGCAATGTTTCGCTCACGCTGCGGCGCGGCCGAACCCTGGGGCTGGTGGGCGAGTCCGGCTCGGGCAAAAGCACGCTCGCCCGCATAGCGCTCGGACTGGTCCCGCCCTCATCCGGGCAGGTGACTTTCGACGGCGCGCCGCTCGCCCGCGCCCGGATGCGGGAGGTCCGCAAGCGCATGCAGCCGGTGTTTCAGGATCCTTATGCCGCGCTCAACCCGCGCATGCGCGTCTTCGACATCCTCGCCGAGCCGTTCCAAATTCACAAGCATGAAGCGGCCCGGTCGCGGGCCACTTTGGAAACAGCCGCGTCCGAGCTGCTGCGCGTTGTCGGGCTCGACGCGAGCGCGCTCGGGCGCTATCCGCACGAGTTCTCGGGCGGGCAGCGCCAGCGCATCAACATCGCCCGCGCCCTCGCTCTCCGCCCGGAGGTCCTGATCCTGGACGAACCGGTTTCGGCCCTGGACGTCAGCGTGGGCGCGCAGGTGGTCAACCTCCTGCGCGCGCTCCAGCGCGAGTGGGGGCTGACTTACCTGTTCATCACCCATTCCATGCCGCTGGTGCGCTACCTGGCTGACGAAATCGCGGTGCTCGAAAAAGGCAAGCTGCTGGAGCACGGCCCCACGCGGGAAGTGCTCGCCGCGCCCAAGCACCCGTATACAAGGGCGCTGGTGGCGGCCACGCCGGACGTGGCGGTGTAAGGCTTTGCTACTCGACATAGTTCGGTTATCGTCACAGCATGGGTTCGAGGAGATACGAGGGGGTCAGATTCCAGTGCTACTCGCTTGACCATCTGCCGCCGCATGTACATGCCTTCTATGCCGGCTGTGAGGTGATTATCGAACTGCTCGCGGACGGTACAGTCCGGGTCGCTGTCAGAAACGATGCCGTGTCACCAGGCGCAAGCGCGAGCGACGTGCGTTATATGCTGGACTTGGCTCACTTGAATTCTGCCGCACTCAATTTTCTCTGGAGGAGCATTCATGGCTGACAAAGTTGATGCCCAAACTGCCGCCCGTCATGACGCGGATATCGAGGCTTGGTTTGCGAAATACGACGGCCTGCCGCAACCTCCTCATGCCGAGTCTGTCGACTTCAATCTTCAACGCCGGGTCATGATGCTCTGCATGTCGGACGGCCGCCGGGTTGAGCTGCCGCTCGACGACATCCAGGGCCTCGCCTTTGCCTCCCCGACTCAGCTGCGCGAATGGGAGATGCTGGGCCGAGGCACAGGCATGGATTGGCCATCGCTGGGTGTGTCGTTCAGCGTCGAAGGCCTGCTCGCGGGCGAGTACGGCAATCGGCTCTGGATGGAGTCGCTTGAGCACAGGAACGGCACAGTTGAGCCGAAGCGGAAGTTGGCCGCTTCCCGCGCGAGTGGAACGAAAGGCGGTAAGCCGCGAAAGCAGAAATCGAGCGCGGTTTAGATCGCAGTCGCGCGGTTGAAAGGCGCTTCACGTCACCTATACTGGCGCAGAGACGTACATACTCGACGTGAAAGGACGTTTGTATGCGCCCCTGTCTGATACTCTTGCTCCTGGCTTCCTCCTGTGTAGCCATTCCGGCGCAAGCCGCCGATCAAGCAGCCCTTGCGCTCCTGCATAAAGCCCTTGAAGCGCAAGGCGGCGAAGCGAAACTTCGCGCGTTGCGCACGATCCAGTGGGAGGCTTCGGGGTACCGCAATGAGTTGGAGCAGAGCGAAAGGCCGGAAGGGCCGTACGTAGTTCAATTTAGCACCGTTACCGAGATAAACGATTTATTGAAGCACCGCTACAGCACACAATTGAAAGGCGATGTTTATCCAGCATTTACCTTCTCGATCGGTACTGTTATAGCCGATCAAATTGTCATGCAATCTTCTGGAAACCATCACTCCGCAGGAGCGCCGGACCAACTTCAACTCGCGGCAGAACGGATTGCACTTAGTCCCGGACGTTTGCTGCTTACCGCGATCGATGCTAGCGATCTCCATGAGGAGCCGGATGTAACGCTTCAGTCTATCCCCCAGAAAGTCGTAGTGTTTACAATGGATGGCGCTCCCGTGCATATTTATCTTAATCCTTATACGTACCTTCCTACAGCCGTTGACTATTCCGGACCGCTTGCTCGAAGCGGCTTCTGGCGATTTCTCAGTTGCGATGTAAACATGCGTACCTATTACAGTTCTTGGTGGTTGGCCAGGGCCGGCGTTCATTTTCCTATGCAGTGGAACATAGAAAGCAACGGACTTCCTGATCAGATGCTGGTGATTCGCAAGCTCAAGCTCGACGAGCCGGTCGACGAAGCTCAGCTTGCCATTCCCGTCGAGATACGAGCCAAGTTCGACCCACATGCTCCATCCAGCGACTTAGACAACCGGCCTCTCGGGATTTCAAATGAGCCGGCAAAGGAGCTGGCTCCCGGTATCGTGTTCATTCCTGGTTTATGGAATGTAACAGTAATTCACCAAGACGATGGAATCGTAATTCTGGAGGCGCCTATCTCCTCCGGCTACTCCGCTAAGGTTATTACAGAAGCGCAGCGCCGTTTTCCTGGCCAGACAATTAAGGCTGTCATCACCACTTCTGACTCATGGCCTCATCTCGCCGGCATACGTGAATATGTAGCTCAAGGTGTCCCGGTTTACGCACTTGATTTGAACCAACCCATTCTGGAACGAGTGCTTGCCGCCGCGCATACTGCGAAACCTGACTCCTTGGAGCGCTCGCCGAAGATGCCAAAGTTCCATCTGGTTCACGATCAAGTGGAAGTTGGTACCGGCTCCAACCGTATGATCATTTACGCCATCCGAGGCGAAACAAGTGAGCGGCAAATGATGGTCTACTTCCCCGAACATCATCTGCTTTATGGCAGTGATCCCTTTCAGCAAGATGAAAGCGGCAACTTCTTCTTTCCCCAGACCGTCGAGGAACTCACTGCCGCTGTCGCCCGTGAACACTTAGAGGTCAACCAGTTTTTCATGATGCACATAGGTCCCTCACCATGGGCAGAGCTGTCCAAGGTCATAGAGGCTGCCGAAAAGCAAAATACGCCGGACGGTACGCTGAGTGGCGGTTGATGGGTTCATCGCATATCAGATAATCCAAGAACTCCCCTCTACCCCCCGCACCCTCTGGCTCTCGCTCGCCTCCTTCCTCGCGGGCCTGCTTAACGCCGTCGCGGGCGGCGGGTCGTTTCTATCCTTCCCCGCCCTGCTCAATCTCGGTGTGCCGCCGATTGAGGCAAACGCCACCAACACGGTCGCGCTGTGGCCGGGGCAGTTCACCTCCATCGCCGCCTACTGGGCCGACCTCAAGCACAACCGGCGGCTTGTCCTGCCGCTCGGCGCGGCGGCGGCCGTCGGGGGCGTGGTCGGGGGATTGGTCCTGCTCCACACCGGGCAGGCGACGTTTCTCCATCTCGTTCCGTGGCTGCTGCTCGCCGCAGCGAGCTTGTTTGCCGCGTCCACGCCCATTTCGCGTTGGCTGCAAGTCAAGGCGCGGGGCAAGCGCGAGCCCGCACCCGGCGAGACCGCAGAGACGCCGCTGCTCGCACCCTTAATCCTCGGCATGATCGTGGTCACGGTCTACATCGGCTACTTTGGCGCGGGCGCTGGTTTCCTCGTCATGTCGCTCCTGGCGGTATTCGGGATTGAAAACATCAACCAGATCAACGCGCTCAAGGTGGTCACCACCACGATCGCGAACGGCGTCGCGGTGCTCCTATTCCTTGCGACCGGCCACGTGCTGTGGCGCTACTGCCTCCTGATGATGGTGACGGGCGCGGTGGGCGGTTACGCGGGCGGCCGCAGTGCGCGGCGGCTCAATGCACGCTGGGTGCGCGGGGCGGTTACGTTGATCGGGTTCGCGATGGCGGGGTACTTCTTCTACCGCGACCGATAAACTATAGACATGAGCCATGAAGGGTTTCGCCTCGTCTCCCCCGAGCAGGCCGCGCGCGAGCAAGCCGCGCAGGCTGAGCTGCCCCGCGCGGCCACCGAGCCCGTCAAGGTGCGGGTGCTGAAGACCGAGGGCACCGGCATGGAGATCGACTGGCGCGATGGCCACCGCAGCCGTTGGGACTTCACCTGGCTGCGCCATGCCTGCCCCTGCGCCACTTGCCAGCAGGAGCGGGAAGAGCAAGGTCGCGCGCCCGGCACCCCGCCCGTCGAGGACAAAGCGCTGCTGCCGATGTACAAGCCCGCACCGCGGCCCGATACCGTGCAGCAGGTGGGTCGCTATGCTGTGTCGTTCAGCTGGAACGACGGGCATGCGAGCGGCATTTACTCCTGGGACTACCTGCGCCGGAACTGCCGGTGCCCTATGTGCCGAGCTGCTCGCGAGTTCCAAAACGGAACCGCGCCGGCCGAAACCGCGTAAATAAGCCATGCGCGCGCCCGCAGGAGAGCATTACAATTGGGCGCGATGCGATTCCTGCCCGCGCTCGCCCTCCTTGTCTTCCCCGCCGCAGCAATTCTTGCCCAGCAAACCCAACACCGCCCGCCGTCCGTCCCGCTGATCGCACACAACCCGTACTTTTCTATCTGGTCCAACACCGACAAGCTCACTGGCGGCACCACGCGCCACTGGACCGGCTCGGGCCAGGCGTTGACGAGTTTCGTGCGGATCGACGGTAAACCTTTCCGCGTGATGGGCGACTACCCCGAGGAGATCCCCGCGCTGGAGCAGACCGCGGTCCACGTGGGTGCGACCCATACGCTTTATAGCTTCTCCGGCGCGGGCATCACGCTCGACTTGAGCTTTTTTACCCCGGCGTTCCCGCAGGATTTGGATCTGCTGTCGCGCCCTGTGACCTACCTGACCTGGACGGCGAAGTCCGCCGATGGCGCACCCCACACCGTGGACGCGCTGCTTGATGTGAACCCGGAGCTCGCGGTGAACGACCGTGAGGACCCGGTCACCTGGGGACGCTCGGAAACCGGCTCGCTGGACGTATTGAACGTGGGCTCGCGCGATCAACGCGTCCTCGACAAGAGCGGCGATAATCTCCGCATCGACTGGGGCTACTTTCACCTGGCCGTGCCGCATGCCGAACATGGCGCGATGGCGCTGGTCGCGCGCGATGCTCTCGACAAGGCTTGGACCTCGTTCGGGAAAACCGGCGGCCTGACGGAGGCGGACTCGCTCGATTTTCCAGCCGCGCCGAACAGGGGCGCCGCCCACCTGGATGCGGTGGTCCACCTCGGCTCCGTGACGGCGGCGCCGGCTTCCGCGCACATGCTGGCGAGCTATACCGACAACTTCGCGATCGAGTACCTTGGGCAGCGGTTGCGCCCTTACTGGCAGCGCGACAAGCAGCCCATTCCGGCGATGCTGGACCAAGCCGAGCAGCAGTACACTGAGCTGGATGCGCGCGGGCTGAACTATGACAAGCAGCTCGACGCGGACATGACCGAGGCCGGCGGCGCGGATTACAGCTATCTCACCGACCTGGCCTACCGGCAGTCGCTGGCGGCTTGCGAGCTCACCGCCGATACCAACGGAACGCCGCTTTACTTCTGCAAGGAAAACTCTTCCAACGGCTGCACCGGCACGGTGGACGTGATGTATCCGCAGTCGCCCATGCTTCTGCTTCTGAATCCGGCGCTGATGGAAGCGCAAGTGGAACCCGTGCTGCGCTACGCCGCGCTGCCCCGCTGGAAGTTCCCGTTCTCCCCGCACGATGTCGGCCAGTACCCGCTTGCAAACGGGCAGGTGTACGGCGGCGGCGAGGAAACGGAGGACGACCAGCAGCCCGTGGAAGAGTCGGGCAATATGCTCATCATGCTCGACGCGCTCGCGCACATGCAGGGCAATCCGCACATCGCCGAGCACTACTGGCCGGAGCTCACCAAGTGGGCGGATTTCCTACAAAAAGAGGGCCGCGACCCGGTGAACCAGCTTTCAACCGACGACTTCGCCGGGCACCTCGCGCACCAGGAAAACCTTACGGTGAAGGCCGTCATCGGGGTGGGCGCGTATGCCGACTTGGCGCACCGCCTCGGACGGGAAGACACGGCTAAGCAGTACCGCACCATCGCGGAATCCATGGCGAAGCAGTTTCTCGCGATGGGCGTCGAAGGCGACCACACCAAGCTCGCGTTTGACAAGCCCGGGACCTGGAGCCAGAAATACAACTTGGTTTGGGACCGTCTGCTTGATTTAAAGCTGTTCCCATCTTCGTTTGCTGAGTCCGAGGTGAAGTACTACCAAACGCACGAAAACCAGTACGGCTTCCCCTTGGACTCCCGCAAGGACTACACCAAGCTCGATTGGGAGCTGTGGTCGGCGACCATGGCGAGCGACAAGCAGCAGTTCGAGCAAATGATCGCGCCGCTCGCGAAATGGGCCGACGAGACACCCAGCCGCGTGCCGCTGAGCGATTGGTACGACACCAAGACCGGCAGGCAGGAGCCGTTCCAAGCGCGGTCCGTGGTGGGCGGTTTGTTCATCAAGGCATTAGCCGACCCGGAACTCGCGAAAAAGTACCAGGGGCAAGTGAAGGCGCAGTGAAGCCGAGCCGGCGAGGCTTTCTCGCGGTTGTAGGCAGCGCTGCTGCCGCGGGCGCCTTGCTCGGCTGCGCGCCTGCCCGGTCGAGCTTCGCGGATATCCTGCGCGAGCCGGACGGGGTGCGGGCGTTCTCCGGCGAAGGCCCCGGGCACCCCTTGCAGCGGGAGGGTGGCGCTTGGGTAGGCGTAAACGGCGTCCGCGTCACGTGCGTGCCGGAAAACAGCCGCTTATCAATTCACATCGCCTCGCCCGGGGCATCTTTGGCGCGGGTGCTTCTGCGCTGGAAAGCCCCGGCGGACGTGGATCTCAAAATCTTGGGCGACGCCTGGGAGCGCAGCTACGGCGACCTCGAATGGAACGGCCCGGTACCCGAGCGGCCGCTTCCTTGGTACTTCCTAACCTCCGACGGCTGCGCGCTGCACGGCTACGGCGTCCAAACAGGCGCGGCGGCGCTCGCATTTTGGCAGCGGGACCGCGAGGGCATCTCGCTGTGGTTGGACGTGCGGAACGGCGGCGGAGGCGTGGAGCTGGGCGGGCGCACCCTAGCCGCGGCAACCGTTGTGACGCGCCGCGGCACGCCCGGCGAAGATTCCATGGCGGCGGCAAAGGCATTTTGCCGGGCTTTGTGCCCCCAACCCCGCCTGCCCCGCGGGCCCGTGTTCGGCAGCAACGACTGGTACTACGCCTACGGACACAACACTGAAGCGGGCATCCTGCGCGATGCGGCGCTGATGGGGGCGCTGGCTCCGGCGGGAGCGCGGCCGTTCACGGTCGTCGATGACGGGTACCAGGACCGCGCCCGCTTTTCGAACCTGCCGGGCCTTGCCGCGAAGATCAGCGCGGAGGGCGCGCGGCCCGGCTTGTGGGTGCGTCCGCTGCGGGCTGCCCCAGACGCGCCTGCCTCCTTGCTGCTGCCTCCAGTCCGGTTCGGCCGCGAGCCCGAATCGCCTGCTTATGACCCGACCATCCCCGAAGCCCGCGCGCGGGCGCTGGCCCCGGTACGCGAAGCCGCGGCGTGGGGCTTTGAGTTGATTAAGCACGACTTCTCCACCTACGAGCTGTTCGGCCGATGGGGTTCCTCGATGGGTGCGAGTCCGACCGGGCCCGGTTGGCGCTTTCATAACCCCACCCGCACCAACGCTGAGATCGTGCTGGACCTGTACCGCGGCATCCGCGAAGCCGCCGGGGACCGGCTTGTGCTGAGCTGCAACGCCATCGGCCACCTGAGCGCCGGCTTGTTCGAGATGCAGCGCACCGGCGACGATGTGAGCGGGCGCGCATGGGAACGCACGCGGCGCATGGGCGTCAACACACTCGGGCTCCGCTTACCGCAGCACGGAGCGTTTTTCGCGCTCGATGCGGATTGCGTGCCGATCACGCCGGACGTGCCGTGGCGGTTCACGGAGCAGTGGCTGCGGGCGGTCGCCGGCAGCGGGACGGTACTGCTGGTGTCGCCCGACCCGCGCAGCATGGGTTCGGAGCAAAAACGGGCCGTGCGGGAAGCCTTCACGGCGGCCGGCGGCAATGCCGAGCCGACGGATTGGCTCGAAACGCGCGCTCCGCGGCACTGGTGCGGGGCCGGGGGTGAGGCCGAGTACACCTGGCTCCCAGAAACCGGAGCCGATCCGTTTCAGGTTTGAGCGCTCACCAGCGCCATTGCCGCTTCCGCGTCGCCGACAGCTTGCAATGCGGCGCGGCCCCGCGCCTGTACGAAGCCTTGGTCGACCGCATGGTCCAGAAAACCGAGCAGCCCGTCGAAGTAGCCGGAAGTGTTGATCAGAACGCACGGCTTCGCGTGCATGCCGAGCAGATGCCAGGTCAGGATTTCGAGAAACTCATCGAGCGTACCGAACCCGCCCGGCAGCGCGACAAACGCATCCGCGCGGTCGGCCATCAGCGCTTTGCGCTGGTGCATGGTGTCGACATAGTGCAGTTCGGTGAGCTTAGGGTGAGCAATCTCTTTATCGCGCAGCACCGCCGGAAGCACGCCGATCACCGGGGCGCCCCCGGCCAGCGCCGCATCCGCAACTGCGCCCATCAGTCCGCCCGATGCGCCTCCATACACCAGCCCCCAACCCTGTGCCGCGAGAAGCGTCCCGAGACGGACGGCTTCGGCGTGGTACTCAGGGCTCACCCCGTTCGAGGAGCCGCAAAACACGGCAAGGTACTTCACGCGAGCAGCCGCATGCCGGGGAGCTTGGCGGCTTCCTTGTCGAAGGTGAATGTGTACTCGCAACCGGCTGCGGCAGCCAACGCCGCGATGCAGCAATCGCCAAAGTCGGCGCGCGAACTTATATATAGCTGCAGCGCGCTTATCGCCACTGACTCACGCTCCACTCGAAACACCTTTGTATTCAATACTGCTGAAACAGACTTAGCGATCTCCGCGCGGGGTTGTTTATATATTCTTGCCAATACCCAGGCGAACTCGCACAAGACAAGCAGTGAAACCCAGGCCGGGTCCGTGCTTGTTCTTGCGCTCACCATCTCGCGCACAAGCAAAGCCTGATCAGGATCCTCCTGTAAGAAGACCCGCAACAGCACATTTGTGTCAGCGCCGATCAGGTCCGTTCTCTCCACTGGCGCTGAATGCGCTCGTGGTCTTCCGCCAGGTGATCCGCAATGCCCTGATTCATTTCTTCTACGCTGATGGGCGGTCCATCATATTTCAGCATCCCGAAGAGCTCCTGAACTGACCCTGTTTTCGGCTTTAATGTGTATTCGCCGGTATCGGCGTTGCGGAGTAGGTAGATCTGATCACCGCACTTCAATCCCAGGTTCTTTCGAACTTCAGCAGGAAGGGTAATTTGTCCCTTGGACGTAAGAGTTGCTGTCGGCATACTGCCTCCGCTCGGATTGTAGCAGGGCTCCTTACTTGAGGTAAGGAGGCCTGCCGGCATCGTAAAATTACTCCAGTGCACCCCCTCCTTCAAAAAATGAACCCCCAACAGGCCGAGGGCGTCCAAGCCGTCGACGGGCCGGTTTTGCTGCTTGCCGGCGCGGGCTCGGGTAAAACACGCGTCATCACGCACCGCATCGCCTATCTGATCCAGGAGCGCGGGGTCGCGCCCGACTCCATCCTCGCGGTCACGTTCACCAACAAGGCCGCCAAGGAGATGGCCGAGCGCGTGGAAAAGCTGATCGGCGCGACGACGCTCGCCAAACCGCTGCTCGCGACCTTTCACTCGTTCTGCGTCCGGATGCTCCGGCGCGACATCGAGGTGCTGCGCGCGCCCGACGGCACGGGGTTGACCCGCACCTTCGCCATCTACGACGAAAGCGACCAACAGCAGGCCCTCAAGCAGATCATGCGGCGCATGGGCCTGGACGACAAACAGCTCACGCCGCGCACGGTCCTGAGCCGCATCTCCTGGGCGAAGAACCACATGCTCAACCCCCAGGAGTTTTACCTCCAGTCCGCCGACCCGACCAGCGAGCGCATCGCGCACCTGTATGAGGCCTACGGCAAAGAGCTCAGGAAGAACAACGCGCTCGACTTCGACGATCTCCTGCTGGAAGCGGTGCACCTGCTCAAGGCCAGCGGCGAAACTCGCGAGCGCTACAACCGGCGCTACCGTTGGCTGCTCATCGACGAGTACCAGGACACCAACCGCCCTCAATACGAGCTGATGAAGCTGCTCGCCGGGCCCGAGCACAACGTGTGCGTGGTGGGCGACGAGGACCAAAGCATCTACTCCTGGCGCGGCGCGGACATCCGCAACATCCTCGAGTTCGAGCGCGACTTCCCGGCCGCGAAAACCATTCGCCTGGAGCAGAACTACCGGTCCACCTCGGTCATTCTTGAAGCCGCGGGCGCGGTGGTGGCCCGCAATGCGCAGCGCAAGGGCAAGGACCTGTGGACCGCGCGCGAGGGCGGCGCGAAGATCGGCTACTACGAAGCGCCGGACGGCGAAAACGAAGCGCTGTTCATCGCGGACTACCTGAACAAATACCTCCGCAAGGCCGGCGAAACCGAGGAGCATCCGCGCGCCGCCGTGCTGTACCGGACTAATTCGCAGTCGCGCTTGGTCGAGGAAGCGCTGCGCCGCTACGGCATCAGCTACACCATGGTCGGCGGCTTCTCGTTTTACGAGCGGGCCGAGATCAAGGATCTGCTCTGCTACCTCAAACTGGTGCAAAACCCGCACGACTCGATTGCGCTGCAGCGGGTCATCAACACGCCCACGCGCGGGATCGGACGCACGACACTCGACACCCTGGAGCGGCTCGCGCTTGAAACGGGGACGAGCACCTACGAGGCAATCGGCCACGCGCTGCGCGAGCGCCTGCTGCCGTCGCGGGCCCTGATCGCGCTCGACAACTTCCGGCGCATGGTCGAGGACGCGCGGGCGCTGCTCGCCCCGGACTTCGCGGACAAGCTCAGCGCGGATGTGGCGGGGGTGGATGCTTTGGGTAACGCGCACACGGCCGACACCCGCGACGACCAGCCTACGGAGCTCGACCGCACCCTCCATGCCGGAGACGACACGAGCTTCGAGTTCGGGGATGCCGCGCAGGGCACGCTCGCGCTCGGAGGCGATGCTTCCTTCGACCCGGCGGCATTCGGCACGGAAGCCGACGTAGGCTTCGACCCTGCCGGCTTTGGCGAGCCCGAGCCGGCTCCTCTGGACGCAGCCTCATTTAATCCGTTCGCCGCGCCGGCAGCAAAGCGCGCACCCACGAAAAAGCGTGTGCAGAAGCTCGGCGAGCCGCGTGAGCAAGCGCGGGTCGAACGCGAACAGGATACCGCCGAGGCGTTCCGCAAACCCGGCGACCCCGCAACGCTGCCCGAACTCATCCGGTTCATCAACGACCGTTCCGGCTACATCCGCGCGCTCGAGGAAGAAGGGACGCCCGAGGCATTCTCCCGGATTGAAAACCTAAAGGAACTGGCGAACGCCGCCCAGGACGCGCAGGAGCGCGGGGAAACGCTCGCGGACTTCCTCGACCACGCCGCGCTTGTTTCGGACACCGATAAGATCAACCCGGACGCCCGCGTGACGCTGATGACGCTCCACGCCGCCAAGGGGCTGGAGTTCCCGGTAGTGCTGCTCGCGGGGCTGGAGGAAAACCTGTTCCCGCACTCCCGCACGCTCAACGACCCGGCCCAAATGGAGGAGGAGCGGCGGCTTTGCTACGTGGGCATGACGCGCGCGATGGACGCGCTCGTGCTGACCCGCGCGCGCTACCGTCGGCGCTATGGCAACGACATGCCGGAAGCGTCCATCCCGTCGCGGTTCCTGGAGGAGGTGCCCGCGCACCTGATCGAGGACGTGAGCGGCGGGTCGGCGGCAACGCAGCAGCGCGTTTCCGGGTACGGCGCGTATGGTTCCGCCTCCGGCTATGGGAGCGCACGCTATGGCAACGGCCGTTCGGGTGAAAGCGGGGGCGAGCGCCACTATTCTTATGAGGACGAGGATCAGTCGTACCGCCCGGCGGCTGCTGCCCGGCCTGGGAGCACCCGTCCCGCTGTTATGAAAACCGGAGCGAACTCGCTCGACAATATCGCGCAGTTCTTCGGCGCGCGCGGCTCGGGCCCTCGGCCTAAGCTCGAGGTCGAACCGCAAACCGGCGCGACCGGCTTCAAGGCCGGCCAGCGCGTGCGCCACCCGAAGTACGGCGAGGGCCAAGTGGTGCGGCGCGAAGGCGAAGGCGAGGAAGCCAAGCTGACCGTGACCTTCGCCGCGCACGGGGTCAAGAAGCTGGTGGAAAAGTTCGCGAAGCTGGAACGGGCGTGACGGAGGTAACTTTCGCCGCTCGCGGCCGCGAGATAGTCTTCGGCAATGCCCATACCCGACTATCAGAGCCTCATGCTGCCGCTTCTCCGCTTCGCCGCCGACGGCGGGGAACACTCCCTTAAGCAGGCGGTTGAAGATGCTGTTCGCGCTTTCAAGTTGAGCGATGAGGAACAACGGGAATTGATGCCCAGAGGTGTACAAACCAAAATCTACAATCGGTTAACTTGGACTCGCTCACATCTTGGCAAAGCCGGGTTTCTAATAGGGGTGGGAAATGGACGGTTCAAAATCACCCCCGAAGGTCGTCAGGCGATCCAAGACAATCCGAACAACATTAACGTCAAAGTTCTGCAACGTTATCCAGCTTATGTGGCATCTGTTGCAGCTGCTCGAGGCAGCTCTCTTTCAAAGCCTGTGATGCCCATGATGGACGCCGATGAAGCAAGCCGACAGACGCCGCAAGAACTCTTGGACAGCAGCTTTCAGACATTGCAAAAGGAGCTTGCCCAAGAGTTGCTGGAAAAGATCGGCAAGTGCTCACCTGGTTTTTTTGAGCGCTTAGTAGTGGATTTGCTTGTAGCTATGGGATATGGCGGTTCCAGGAAAGATGCGAATCAGGTAATTGGTAGGCCTGGAGACGAAGGCATTGACGGCATTATCAAGGAAGACCGTCTCGGCTTAGATATGGTGTACGTTCAGGCGAAGCGTTGGAAAGCCAATGTGGGCCGTCCGGATGTTCAAGCATTCTCCGGCAGCCTTGACGGACACAGAGCACGCAAAGGGGTCTTCATCACGACCTCACAATTCTCAGCCGAAGCTCGGGACTATGTAGGAAAAATTGAGAAGAAGATTATCTTGATTGATGGTCCGCAGCTTGCTGAATTAATTATTGAGTACGGTGTCGGGGTAGCAGAATTAACCAGCTACAGCGTAAAAAGGCTTGACCTTGATTACTTTGAGGAGGAGTAATGATTTACCTATGCAGAGCCGAGTTCACGGTTTTGCTATCCTAAACCAAAACCGGAGGACGCCGTGAACCAACCTCAAGACATCACGATACCAGTGCAGCCGGCAACTGCCGAGATTTTGTCGGACCCGCGCAACCGTGAGGCGGCCGGACGGTTTTTAGACCGTCTCGTCACACCGGGTTACAAGGACCCGCTGATCGCACTCTTCGAGAAAACAGCGGCTCAGGCGGCGGAAGCCGGCTTTACAGAGGCCGACTTGGAAGCTGAACTCGCAGCCTATAACGCGGAACGCCGTTCCTGAGGCACTTCGTTATCGATGCGAGCATTGCTGTTTCCGCCGCTCTCAATCCGAATGGAATTCCGCGCTCCTCAATTGAGCTCGCACGTGCTACAGGAACGATCGTTCTTTCGAGTGCGGTATACCACGAGATTACGGAAGTCTTCAAACGGCCCAAACTGGCACGTCTGCTCGTTGAGGATCAATCAAACGAGATCATAACGCTGCTCAGTGCATCGGCCCTTTGGGTAACACCCAGCGTAGAAATACACGACTGCCGCGACGCTAAGGACAACATGTACTTAGAATTGGCATCGGCGGCCGGAGCGGACGCGATCGTCTCCGGAGACGAAGACCTGCTCGTCCTGCATCCTTGGCGCGGCATCCCGGTGCTGCGTCCTGCCGCGTTTCTCACTCACTTCGCAACCTGGCTGTAAGGCGTTCCCATCGCCATCAGTGTTTCCACCTCCGCAACAGCTGCAATCCCACCCCGCGCCCCCGCCGCCGTGCAGTTCAGCGCTGCGGCGGCGCAGGCGAAGCGCAGCCGCTCCTCAAGCGCATCGCCGCGCAGCAGCGCGTAGATGTACCCGGCGTGGAATAAGTCCCCCGCCCCGGTCGTGTCCACCACCGCGACCTCGAACGCCGGGACCGAATCGAACTGCCCACCGTCCCAGGCCAGGACGCCGCGTTCCCCGAGCGTAGCGGCTGAAAGCGTTGCCCCCGCGCGCCCGTGCATCGCTTGCAGCGCACGAGAGAGCGACGGCTCGCCCGTGAGCCGCTGCGCGAAGTCCCGGCTCACGATCAGGTGGTCCACCAAGGGCAGCAATCGCTCAATGCCGGGATACAGCTCGTCAAAATCGGCGATGACCGGGATACCCGCCGCCCGCGCCCAACCTGCCGCGCACACGGCCGCTGCGGTGTCATAGCCGTCCAGGTGCAGCGCGCGCGCGGGCACCACCCACTCGCGGCGGACCTCCTCCGGCTGCAATGTCAGCCGCGGGTCACGTTGGTTCAACACCGTGCGCTCGCCCGAAGGGTCGACCAGGATAAAAGAGTGCGGACTCGGCGCACCGGGTGCCGTCACAATTTCAGCTTGCGCGCCGAGCCGGGCGAACTCGCTCCGGTGCAGCTCCGCCGCGGCATCCTCGCCCAGCTTGCCGATGTAGCGGGTCTTCAGTCCCCACGAAGTGCAAGCCGCGATCACGGTCGCGACCTGCCCGCCCGGCAGCAGCCGTGAGGCGGAAAAGCTGATCTTGGATCCTCGGCTCGGGTACTCTGGCAGCGCCAGAACGGTGTCGGTCGCGTTGAGCCCGAGGCCGACCAAGTCGACCGGCAGTGAAGGCGGCATGCGCTACAGCCTACTACGACGGGCCTTCCCCGCCCGCGTCCGTAAGTCATGAAGGGGCAGCGCGCCCGCATCTGTAGTAAAACCGTCATTAAGACTTAACAGATCGGACCCGAGACCATATGGCAAACACAACCGCGGTTGAGAACAAGGAAGAGCGCAAACAGATCAAGCGCGCCGCCCGCAAAAAGGCGACCCCGAAAGCCAAGCGCACCGCTCCGCGCGGCTCCAACAAGAAGAAGCCCAAGAAGCTGATGCGCGGGACCAGCAAGCGCTGACCTCTCTCTCCCTTGAACCGCCCTGCTCAGCGCAAGCGGGGCGGTTTTTTACGCATAGTTCGACTCCCCGGAGCCACGCCGCTGCCGACCCAATTACTCGCCCGCAAATCCATTGACAAGCTGATCGCGCAGTCTGAGGAGCCGGAGCACGCGCTCCGCAAAACGCTCGGGCCGGTCTCGCTTACGCTGCTCGGCATCGGCGCGGTGATCGGCTCGGGCATTTTCACGGTCATCGGGACGGCCATCGCGGGCGAAAAGTTCAGCGCGACCTCCGTGCTCAACACGCCGGTCGCGGACTACCTGGTGCACCACACGGCGCTGCTCGGCCGCCCCGGCGCGGGGCCCGCGCTGGCGCTTTCGCTCGTCCTGGTCGCGCTGGTGTGCTGCTTCACCGGGCTCTGTTACGCCGAGCTTGCCTCCATGATTCCCATCGCGGGCTCAGCTTATACCTACACCTACGCGACCATGGGCGAGCTGGTCGCCTGGATTATCGGCTGGGATTTGATTCTTGAGTACGCGTTCTCCAACATGGCGGTATCGGTCGGGTTCGCGGCGCACCTGGTCGACCTGCTGGACTGGCTCGGCCTGCACCCCGGGCTGCGCTGGATCTCGCCCGCGTATCTGCCGAGCGGGCTTACGGACCTAAGCGGGCGCACGCTGTATGGCTCGGGCTGGCACCTAGGCTTCAATCTCCCGGCTTTCCTCATTGTTATGCTGCTCACGGTCCTGCTGGTGCGCGGCATTCGCGAGTCGGCCCGCACCAACAACGTTATGGTCCTGCTCAAGATCGGGGCCATTCTCGTGTTTGTTCTCGCGGGCGCGAGCTTTATCCGCCCCGGCAACTGGCACCCCTTCGCACCGAATGGCTGGTCGGGTGTGCTTACCGGCGGTTCGATCATCTTTTTCACCTATATCGGCTTCGACTCTGTTTCAACCGCCGCCGAGGAGTGCAGGAACCCGCAGCGCGACATCCCCATCGGCATCATCGCCACACTGATCGTCTGCACGATCCTGTATATCGGCGTCGCGGTGGTGCTTTCGGGTTTGGTGCCTTGGAGCGCCCTCCTGGATGATGCCGCGCCTGTCGTGAATACGCTGAAAAAGCTGTCCGCGGCCACCGGCAGCTCTTTGCTGCACTGGACGCGGCTTGCGGTGCTTACCGGTGCGCTCCTGGGCATGATCTCGTCCATCCTTGTATTCCAGATCGGCCAAGCGCGGGTGTGGTTCGCCATGTCGCGCGACCGCCTGCTGCCTCCGGCTTTTTCGCGCATCCATCCGCGGTTCCGCACGCCCGCTGTGTCCACCTGGGTTGCCGGCGTGGTGGTCGGCTTGCCCGCCGGCCTGCTCGACATCGGCACCTTCGCCGACCTTTCCAATATCGGCACGCTGTTCGCGTTTGTGCTGGTGTCGGTCGGCGTCATCGTCTTGCGCACTAAGGACCCGATGCGCAACAGAAGCTTCCGCTGCCCTGGCGGCATCTTGTTCCCGGTGCTCTCCATCGTGTTCTGCACATTGCTCATGGCAGGGCTGCCGATCGTCACCTGGCTGCGCTTTTTCGTATGGCTCCTGCTTGGACTCGCGGTCTACTTCGCCTACGGCTATCGCCGCAGCGAGTTTGCCGCGCCGGAATCCAGCTTCCGTTCCTAGGCATCGAAGTACCTATCCGGGGAGCCACGGAAACACAGCACACAAAGGAAAGACACATGATCCAAGCCCACGGCTATGCCGCCCAGAATGCCACGACCGCACTCGGCCCGTTCTCGTTTGAACGCCGCGACCCCGGCCCGAACGATGTTGTCGTTGAAATTGAATACTGCGGCGTTTGCCACTCGGATATTCACCAAGCCCGCGGCGAATGGCACAACTCGAAGTACCCCATGGTGCCCGGCCATGAGATTGTCGGCAAGGTTTCAGCGGTCGGCTCGGACGTGAAGCGCTTCAAGCCCGGCGATGCCGCCGCGGTCGGCGTGATCGTAAACAGCTGCCTGGAGTGCGAGAACTGCCAAGCCGGCGAGGAGCAGTACTGCCAAAAGGGCGCGGTCGAGACCTATAACAGTAAGGAGTATGCCGGAGAGCCGACTTACGGCGGCTACTCCAACGTCATCGTCACGCGTGAGCACTTCGTGCATCCAATCTCATCCAAGCTCGACCCGGCCGGAGTGGCGCCGCTGCTGTGCGCGGGCATCACGACCTGGTCGCCGCTCAAGCACTGGGGCGTCGGACCGGGCAAGCGGGTCGGCATCGTCGGTCTGGGCGGACTGGGCCATATGGGCCTGAAGTTTGCGCACTCGCTCGGCGCGCACGTAAGCCTGTTCACGACTTCTCCGGGCAAGGCGCAGGACGCCAAGCGGCTCGGCGCGGATGAGGTGATCAACTCCAAGGATGAAGGACAGATGGATGCGCTTAAAAGCAGCTTCGATTTCCTCTTGGACACGGTCTCGGCCAAGCACGACCTCAATGTATATCTCGGCTTGCTGAAGCGGAACGGCGTAATGTGTCAGGTAGGCGCGCCCGAACCGACGCCCGTCAATGCATTCAGCCTTTTCAACAACCGGCGCTCGCTCGCCGGATCAGGCATCGGCGGCATGCGCGAAACCCAGGAAATGCTGGACTACTGCGCCGAACATGGCATCGTGTCGGACGTCGAGGTGATCCCGATGGATAAGATCAACGAAGCCTACGACCGCGTGGTGAAGTCGGACGTGAAGTACCGCTTTGTAATCGATATGAAGACGCTGAAATCTTAGGCGGCTTAGCTTGCATTCAACTCAGCGCGCCATGTTGTCGGTCCAATGCTCCTGGCGCGCTTCGAGCTTTTCCCGCAGCTGTTCCTTCCAAAACTCCGCCAAGCCTTCCGCTTCCAGGAGGCGCTTGGCGGTTTCCGGCTTGAAGTTCAGATACACACAGTCGTTGATGACGGAGATAGATGCCTCAGGGCTCGGCCGCTCGCGCAGGAGCCACGCATCGCCGCTTTGGAGAAAGCCCGGCGTAAGCACGCGCAGGTAAAAACCGGTTCGGTTCATAATGACGGTTTGCTTGACCCAGTCTGCGCGGCCGACGAATCGGGCCAGGTTCGCACAAGGCGTACGCGGCCCTGACACTTGGAGCACAGCCGTCCCTATTTGGATCACATCGCCCGCACAGACTTCACCCTCCAGAACGCCGTCGAGCGTGAGATTTTCGCCCACGCCGCCGGGACCGAGCGGCATCCCTTGCGCGTTCCAAAATCGGTAATGGTCCATGAGGTGCGCGCACACAGCCGCACCCGGGCTGCCGTGGTATGGCTGCGCGACCTGGTTTCCGGCTGGCCCCGCCGTGGTCAACTCCAGCGGCCCCTCGACGCGCGTGCGCCGAATCGACGACCGCCAGGGCCCGCGCTCATCATAGAGCACGGCAGGCTGCCCGACAAAGACGGCGATAACTGTGGCTGCCACGCAGGCAGTTTACAGCGACAGCCCCTTCAGATACTCCCGGAACTTCGCTCCTAAATCCGGATGCTCCAGCGCGAACTCGACCGTGGCTTGCAACATACCCTGCTTGTCTCCAGCGTCGTAGCGTTTGCCGTCGAAGGAGAATCCGTAGACCTTCTCTTCCCCGAGCAGCGCTTTAATCGCATCGGTAAGTTGCAACTCGCCGCCCGCGCCGGGCTTGAGCTGCTCAATTTTGCCGAAGATCGCCGGCGTCAGCACATACCGGCCGATGATCGCATTCTTCGACGGCGCGTCTTCAAGCTTCGGCTTTTCGACCATGCCGCTGACCTCAAACAGCTTCGGCTTGCCCGGGACTTCCTTGCCGTCGAGTACGCCGTAGGCCGAGATGGCAGGACCTTCCACGATCTCGGTCGCGATTAACGAGCTTTGCACGTCGTCGAACGCTTCCACCATCTGCCGGATGCACGGCGTGGTCCCGGCGATGACGTCGTCCGGCAGCAGTACCGCGAACGGCTCGTTGCCCACCAAATCCTTCGCCTGCAGCACGGCATGGCCCAGACCGAGCGCCTCGCGCTGCCGCACGTAGGCCAGGTTCGCCATGGACGCAACCTTGCGCGCGATCTCCAGCAGCTCCTTTTTGCCCTTCCGCTCCAGGTTTGCTTCCAGCTCAAAGCTGGTGTCGAAATGATCCTCGATCGCGCTCTTGCCGCGCGCGGTCACGATGATGATCTCCTCGATGCCCGCGGCGAGTGCCTCCTCCACGCCGTACTGGATGATGGGTTTATCGACCAGCGCCAGCATTTCTTTAGGGATGGCTTTGGTTGCCGGCAGAAACCGCGTACCGAGCCCTGCGGCGGGGAAGACCGCTTTCCGAACCTTGTGCTTCATGCTGTTTTCGTCGTCTCCGGGGAAAAGGCGTTCGGTTCATTGTGCCAGACTCCCGCAGCCAACCGCGACCGGCCGCTGCGGCTTGGCAAGACTCACAACGCAGGCGAGACATCCCCGAGCAGCGCCTCCCGCACGATCGGAATTGGCGCGCCGCCTTGTTTCAGGAACGCATCGTGGAAGCCGCCGAGCGTGTATGCCGCGCCCTGCTTGCGCTTCCAGTCCTCGCGCAGCTTGAGGATTTCGAGCTTTCCGAGCGTGTAGTAAAGGTAGGTCGCATCGGCAGTCCCGCGCTTGGTTTCCACCTCCGCTATCGGCCGCGGCTGATAGCCCTCGTTCACGAAAAAGTCCTCGGCTTGCGGGATGGTTATGGAGCCGGTGTGCATGCTGATCGCGACCACAAAGCGCGCGTCGCGCAGGAGCGCATCTTGCAACTGTCCGAGACGAATGAGATTCGCCTCGCGCTGCGCCTGAGCGTCCGCGTCCGGCGCGGCTTGCGCGAAACCCTCATCGAGCATCATCTGCTCGCAGTAGTGCGCCCAGCCTTCGGTGTTGGTATTGGCCGTGTTGATCTTGCGGACCTTGCTCAGCGGTTCGGCGTTTACCCATAAGAACTGCACGAAATGCCCCGGCCAAGCCTCATGCACCGAGGTGCTGATGACCGTGCCGACATTGAAGGCGGCCATATAGTCATTCGTTTTCTCGGGCGACCAGCTTTTATCCGGCAGCGTGACGTTGAAGTACGCGGTGTGCGAATGCTGCTCGAAAGGCCCGGGCGAGTCCATGGAGGCCTGCGTGGTGGCGCGCAGAAACGGCGGCGTTTCCTCAAGCGTGGGCTGATTGTCGGAGGGCAGGGTGACGATTTTATGCCCGCGGATGAACGCGATCTCGCTCGCGAACTGATCGTGGAAGTCCGCGAGCAGCTTATCGGGCGCGACGTGGTCAGCCGCGAGCTCGGCCAGCACATCCTTCGGCGTTTTCGCGGGGTCCACCAGCTTCGCCACACGGGCAAACTCGGCTTGGTTCTTGTGTAAGTCGTCCATCGCGACTTGGAGCAGCTGCGGCAAGGGTGTCGTCACCATCTCGTCGTAGGCGAGCTTCTTGGTAAATGTGTCCGCGCCGAAGCGAAAATCGCCTTTAGAACGGGGCAGCAGGTCGGATTTCATCCACGCGCCGTAGCTTCCGAGCGCCGCAATCACGGCCGCATTAGTTTGCGCGAACTCGGCTTTGAGCTTCGGGTCGGTCGCCTTTGCGAACGCAGCCGGGATGTCGTTTTGGAAGAACGACACATCGCCGGGCAACTGCTCGATCGCGATCTCGGTGTAAATCTCGGGCGGGTTTTGGAGGTTCTGCTTTCCTTCCTCGAGCATGCGCGGCATCTGCTTTTCCCGCGCGATGAGCGAGCGCAAACGATCATCGGGCGAGGCGAACTCGCGCTCGATGAGCGTAAACGCGGCGGTGGTGACCCCGCTCGGGTACGTATCCGGGTTCTTCTGCCAAGGTTTGATGGTTTCAAGCGTCAACAGCTGCGAACGCAGGACGTTGCGCATGATCGTGAGGTCGCCGCGCGTTGATTGATCAAGGCTGTCGGACGGCAGCGCGTCAAACTTGCTCATGAAGTAGTGGAGCCCGCGCACTTCGGTTGAACGCGTCGCGTCGCTCCAGTCCTCCAGCTTGCCGTCGTACTCATGAAAGCCGAGCAGGGTGGCCTGCGTGGGCGTAAACGGAAGCGCCGCGGCGTAAAAACGGTCGACCAAAGCGCGGAGGTCGGCGGCTTGGTCGGCGCGGGCGGACGGGGCAAGCAAAGCAGAGGCGAACAACAAGGTTAAAAGGCGCATAAGCAGCGCCAGTATACCCGCCGCTTTCTCTGCTCATGTTTCGCGCGTATGCGCCGATATAGAACATAGAAGCGAAGGCAGGCCAAACAGCTTGCGCGAAGCTCAGGGCGCGGTTCCCAACCGAAACATTGCGCCGGTCAAACTCCGAAGGCGGCACAAAGACCGCCGGGAGTACCGCCACTTCCCGAAGGGCAGACATTTCTGCCGTTATACTTCCACTTCCTCCTCCGCCGCTTCCACCACCAGCTCCGGTGCGTCGTCTTGCGCGTCCTCAACCGCGATGTTGTACCGCGAGGCGAGCTCCGGGGCGTAGCGGGCGATGTCGTTGCGGAGGCGCAGCAGCGCCAGGTCCTTGGCCTTCGCTTCAAGCATCACGTCCGCGTCCAGGTGCGCGATGGAGCGCAGAAACGGCATAGTCTCGAAGGGGTTGTTGTAATCCGCATGGCCGGTCCAAATAGGCGGCTGCAGCACCAGCTCGATCTTCTTGGTTTTGCGGTTCTTGCGCTTGATCTCGCGCAATTCCGTGCGGGCGCAGGAGTAATGAATCTTCGGCCGTACGCCTTCGGGCCAGGTCGCGAGAAAGCGCTCCATCGTCGGCAGCATTTCGAGCTTTTCGGGGTTCATGCACCAGAAGTGTTGGTAGTCGAACACCAGCGACACCCCGGTCTCCTCGTGGATGCGCATAACGTCCGCGGCCGAGTAGCGGATATCGTCGTTTTCAAGCACCAGACGACGGCGGACGGGCTCGCTCAACCGCTTCCACGACGCGCACCAGCGGTCGCAGCCCGACGCGCGATCGCCGTACGCGCCGCCTACATGGATGATGAGCCGTGCTTCCGGTCCGCAGCCCATCCGGTCCAGGATTTCGGCCTGCGAGTCGAGGTCCCACATGCTCTTGCGCGTCAGCTCCTCGGACTCCGAGTTGAGCACAATAAACTGCGAAGGGTGGAACGACAGGCGGATATCGGCCTCGCGGGCGAGCTTGCCGACGTACTCCAGCTCCGAAGCCGACTCGCGCACCATGTTGTGGAACTGCGGCATATCGGGGTGCGTGGCGTAGGGCGCCATGTCCGAGCTCATCCGGTACATGTGGATGCGGTGCTTGCGCAGGTAGCCGAAGATTTCGCACAGGTGCCCGAGCGAAACGCGCAGGTGCGGGTTCTGCTGCCAGCGCCGTGTGTCGTTGCTCTTGAGGCCCGGCTGGCCCATAACCTTCACGGCAAAGCCCAAGCGCATCGCCTCGGCGGGCCAAGGCGCCGGAGTTTCCCGCTCCAACGGAGCGCACGGGAACAGAGGCTCAGCCTCGCGCCGGGCTGCATCGGCCTCGGCGAGCTCCTTCTTGCTCGGGGCTTTTTTCTTGGCGGCCTTTTTTTTCTTCGCTGCTTTTTTTGCGGGTGCGGAGCCGGTGGCCTTGGCCGGGCGGCCCGGCTTCTTGGGTGCGGTTTCGTCTGCCATGGATTTCTTTAGGATGCCGCAAGCATCAGCTCCGGCCCGAAGCCCAGGTCCTCGGCAAACGCATTCCAGCTCGCCATCGGCACCGCCCCGCCCGAAGCCTGGTCGTGGCCGTTGCCGTAGCCTTGGTCGGCCCCGGCGGGGGTGTGTTCGCGTAGGAACTCGATGACGTTCACGCCTTTCGGCCCGCGCGCCGAAAAGTGGACATAGCCGGGGCGGAAGCCGAAGTTCACGCCCATTACGATCGAGTCGCGGAAGCGCCCGCGCCAGGTTTGCGCAACCAGCGGGTGTACCTGGCAGGGCGTGTCCATGCGCAGCGCCACCAGGTCCGCGCCGAGCCGGTCGCGCCACTTCTTGCTGAATTTCGGGCCGGCCTTCTTCGCAACCGCGAGCGCCGCCGCGACCTCCTCCTTGGCCTGGAGCAGCGCGGCGGTTTCGGGCAGGGCGCCGCTGGTGATCTGCTTCGGACCTTGCGCTTTCAGCAGGGCGCTTAGGGCTTCGCCGGCGTCGGCGGTCGCCGTCCGGCGTGGCGCATTCAGGAGCGAAACCGCGTCCCGCATCGGCCCAGTGGACCAGGTTTTACGCGCTTCGGCCAGCTCGGGAAAGGGCGCTTTGTCGCCCAGGTCGGACAGGATGCTCAGGGCGGCCATCCAGAGCAGTTCGTCATGCTGCGGCGGGGTGAGGATAGCGCGCACGCACCACCACACCAGCAGCCCCGTGGTGGGGATTTTGTGCCCGTCCGGGTCCGACCCGTAGCCGGTGATCAGCTCCGCCCCGGGCGGGATGCCGCCGGGCATATGGTGGTCGATGAGCAGCGTCGGCACGCCGGGCAGGAGCGGGTCGGGACGGCTCCCTAAATCCAAAACGAAAAGCGCTTGCGGATCTTTTTCGGCAAGGCGGGCGATGACGCCGGGATCCCAAGCCGATTCGCCCTTGCGCCGGGCCTCGACGCCGACCTGTGTGTACCCAGCCAGCCCGAGCGAGCGGGCGAGCAAAGCCCCGGCGGGCAGCCCGTCGCAGTCCGCGTCGCACAGGATGTGCAGGCGGGCTTGCTTTCCGAGCGGGGCGAGAAAGGCTTGAAAGCGCGCGGGGGCGTCGGTTCGCAGGTCGGTGAGAACGGTCGCGGACGTCATGCGGAAATGGATGCGGGTTTGCGGACGCGCGAAGAAAAGTGAACGCCCACGCCGGAACCCCGGTCTTAGGAGATGAAACGCCATGGAAAGCCTTGCTGGAAGTTCAATGACAGGAGTCGCGAGCTTGAGCCTGGGAGGGGAGCGGGTCGGGGACGAGGAAGCCCGCTTCGCCGCCTTCGTCCAAACCCACGCGCGGCTCGCCTTCCAGGTGGCATACGCGCTCTTGCGCAACGGGAGCGACGCGGAGGATGCGGTGCAGGAGTGTTTTCTAAAGCTGTATCGAGGCGGCGGCTGGCAGCGCGGCGCGGACGAGCGGGCGTACCTGGCGCGGGCTGTGTGGCGGGCGGCACTGGATGTGCGCGCCCGTCGGCCGCGGGCAGCGGCTTTGGGAGAACCGGAGGAGCCGCGGGAACCCGCAAGTCCCTCGCCCAGCCCGGAACGGCAGGCAATTGATGGGGACGCGCTCGCGCGGGTAGAGCGGGTGATCGATGCGCTGCCCGATAAGCT
>CAXTSB010000013.1:0-43328 GCA_964246845.1 uncultured Acidobacteriaceae bacterium | reverse complement strand
GGGCGGCGGGCCTGGCCGCCGCGTGCGCGCTGCTGGGGCACATCTTCCCCGTTTGGCTCGGCTTCCGGGGCGGCAAGGGCGTGGCGACCGCGTTCGGCGTCTTTCTGGCGCTGGCTTGGCCGGTCGCGCTCCTGTCCCTGCTCACATTCATCGCGGCACTCGCGGCATTCCGCATCGTATCGCTCGCGTCCATCCTGGCGGCAGTGGTGATTCCGCCGCTTGCCTTTCTGCTGCCGCCGCACACCGGGCGTGGGTGGGCGATACTTTTCGTTCTGGTCGTCGGGCCGTCGATTGTGGTCCTCAAGCACCATGCGAACATCCGTCGATTGTTCGCGGGCACGGAATACCGCTTCGGCGCGAAACGGCCGACGGCGGCGTGAGGTCCGGGGTAGGTAGAGAATACTCACAGGTGCTTTCGTGAGCCGAATTACGGTACTCGGAGCGGGCGCATGGGGCACGGCCATCGCGCTGACTCTCGCGACCCGGCCCGATCACGAAGTGTGGCTGTGGGCGCACACGCCCGAGCACGCCGCCGCGCTCGGGGCGGAGCGGGAAAACCGCCGCTACCTTCCCGGCTTTGCGCTGCATCCGGCTTTGCGGGTCTCGGGCTCGCTCGCCCAAGCCGTGGAGGGCGCGGAAGCCGTGATCTTGGTAGTGCCTTCTGAACATATGCGGGCCACGGCGTCCGCGCTTTCGCTCCACACCGGAGCGTTCCTGCTCAGCGCCAGCAAGGGCATCGAGGACAGGACGCTTTGCCGCATGACGGAGGTGCTGGCCGAAGCTTGCCCCGGGTCCCGCGTGGGAGCCCTGAGCGGCCCCTCTTTCGCGCAGGAAGTGGCTGCCGGCGCGCCTTCCGCGGCGACCGTTGCCTTTGCGCGCAGCGAGGACGCGGAGCACGCGCAGCGCCTGCTCACGACCGAAACCTTCCGGCTCTACCGCAATACCGATGTGATCGGGGTGGAGCTGGGCGGGGCGCTCAAGAACGTCATGGCGATCGCGGCGGGGGCGGTCGCGGGTCTCGGCCTGGGGCACAACAGCGCCGCGGCGCTGATCACGCGCGGCATCGCCGAGATGACCCGCTTGGCGCTGGCCTGCGGCGGCCGCCGCGAAACGCTTGCCGGGCTCGCCGGGGGGGGGGGTGTGATCCTGACCTGCACCGGCGGCCGGTCGCGCCCCCGGCCGGGGTGGAGCTGGGACGTGGGCGGCGCTTATCGGAGATCCTGGCCGGGCTGGGCGGCAAAGTGGCCGAGGGCGTCCGCACGACCGATGCCGCGCTCGCGCTCGCCGCCCGGCACGGGGTCGAGATGCCGATCGCGGCGCAGGTACATGCGCTGCTGCACGGCGAGGTGACCGCGGCCGAAGCCGTGCGGGCGCTGATGGCGCGTCCTGGCCGGGGTGAGTGAGCTAATCGCGCAGCGCGCGGATTTCGGCCCAGTCCAGCACGCACGCGCTGCCGGGGCACTCGGGGCTTTCATCGGGCGTCAGCACGCCGTCGCGATAGCGGGAAACCGTGTCCGTCTTCGGGTTGATGACCACAATTGTTTCGATGCCCATGGCTTGGTAGTCGGCCAGTTTGCGCAGCATGCGCTTCTTGCGGTCTTCGGGCGAAAGCACCTCGAATACTGCGATGGGCGTATGCGTGAGGACCTGCTCAATCTCCAGCGAACGGTCCCACACCGTCACGTCCGGCACACGGTAGCGCGTAGGCGCGACATGGACGCGGTACTCCGGAAGGACACGGATATTCCACTTCCGACGGTTCGCAAGAAACCATTGCTGAATCGCCTGCTGCCAGGAACCGTGATCGTACTGCCCCATGGGCCTCTTCTCGATCCGCCCGTCTACATAGTCCGCGTCCGGCTCGTAATCACTTGCGAGATATCGCTCGATGGGAACAAAAACACCAGTTGCCATGGCGCGCCTCCGCTCCGCCGTAAGTGTAACCCGCGCGGTCTAAACTTGAACCATGATCCAAACCCTGTTCGGCTCGTTGGACCAGCCCGAAAAGCGCTCCGTGTTCGACCGGATGCGCGACGCGGTAGCGCGCACCCGCGAGTCGCTCAACGACAAGATCGAAGGGGTGGTCGCGCTGACCCGCGAGGTGGATCAGGCGGCGCTCGACGAGCTGGAAGGGGTGCTGCTTTCCTCCGACCTCGGCATGGGCACAACTACGGTGGTGATGGAGGTTTTGCGCGACCGGGCCCGGCGCGAGGGCATCGCGAACGGGGCCGAGCTCAAGCAGCTCCTGCGGGGCGAGCTGCTCACGATCCTGAATAAGGAAGATTCACTGCCGAAGCGCGTCATCAGGCCGCCCGAGGTGGTTTTCCTTGTCGGTGTCAATGGGACCGGCAAAACCACGACCACGGGCAAGCTCGCGGCCTGGTACCGTCGGCAGGGCAAAACGCTGCTCTTGTGCGCGGCCGACACCTTCCGCGCCGCCGCCATTGAACAGCTGGAGGTGTGGGCGGCGCGCGCCGGGGTGGACCTGATCAAAACGCGCCAGGGCGGCGACCCTTCCGCGGCTTTGTTTGACGCCTTGACGGCCGCGAACGCGCGCAGAACCGATCTGCTGCTGGTGGACACGGCAGGGCGCCTGCACACCAAAACCGGACTGATGGACGAGCTCGCGAAGATGCGCCGCACCGCCCAGCGCATCATCTGGGACGCGCCGCATGAGGTTCTGCTGGTGCTGGACGCGACAACGGGGCAGAATGGTTTGCAGCAAGCCCGTCTCTTTACCGAGTCGGCCGGCGTCACGGGCATTGTCCTCACCAAGCTGGACGGAACAGCCAAGGGCGGCATCGTGATTGCGATTGCCCACGAGCTGCGGCTTCCCGTACGGTTTGTGGGCGTGGGCGAAAAGGTCGACGACCTGCTCGCCTTTCACAGCGAGGCGTTTATCGATTCTCTCTTGGGGGGCCAGGCATATGGCGGAAGCGTCCCGGATTCCCGCGGCACCGTCGCACAGCAGCGAATTTGACGCTGAAGGAGTAGGGCACGCGGACGCGCGCTGGATGCGTCATGCGGTCCAGCTGGCGGAAGGCTCCATCGGCCTTGCCTCCCCCAACCCCCGGGTGGGCTGCGTGCTGGTCCGCAACGGAGTGCCGGTGGGCCGGGGCGCGCACCACTATGACCGGCGGGACCACGCGGAGATCGTAGCTTTACGCGAAGCAGGGGAAAGCGCCCGGGGCGCGACGGCCTATGTCACGCTTGAACCCTGCGCCCACCACGGCCGCACCCCGCCCTGCGCCGAAGCGCTGCTGCGCGCGGGGGTCGCCCGTGTGGTCGCCGCCACCGGCGACCCGAACCCGCTGGTGAACGGCCAAGGCCTGGCGCTGCTGCGGGAAAACGGCGTGGACACCACCGTGGGCGTGCTTGCCGACCAAGCACGCGCCCTCAATGACGGCTTCGCGCGGTGGATTCGGCGCGGGCTGCCGTTTGTCACGCTGAAGGCTGCCCTTTCGCTCGACGGGCGCATTGCCCCGGCTCATGCGCAAAAGCCGCCGGGCAGCGTGGCCTACCTCACCGGGGCGCGGTCGCTGTTGGCCGTGCAGCGCTTGCGCCATGCTTCCGATGCCGTGCTGACCGGCATCGGCACCGTGCTTGAGGACAATCCGCTGCTGACCGACCGCAGCGGCGGCCCGAGGCGGCGGCCGCTGCTGCGGGTCATCCTGGACTCAGGGCTGCGCCTGCCACCGCACAGCCGCATTGTGCAGACTGCGCGGGAAGATTTGCTGGTCGCGACCCGTCCGCCCGAGGGCGAGGCCGTCCGGCGCGCCCGTGTTTTGGAGCAAGCCGGCGTGGAGGTGCTTGCCGTCCCGGCGCTTTCCGCCGGCGGCCTCGACGTGCGGGCGCTGCTGCGGATCCTCGGCGAGCGCTATCAGGTTCTCAACCTGCTGTGCGAGGGCGGCTCGCGCCTGAACCGGGCTTTGCTCGACGGCGGCGACAGTGAAACCCTCGCGGACAAGCTTTGCTTGTTTTACGCGCCCATGTTCCTCGGCGATGCCGGGGTGCCGCTTGTCGCGGGCGACCTGCCGGCGCAGCTGGAACTGCGGCGGTTCTCCATGGCCGACTCCGGCTCGGATTTCCGATTCGAGGCCTACCTGCGCGACCCATGGCGGGATCGTTAAGATAGGGCTATGTTCACAGGGCTCATCCAAGCCACCGGCACCATTGAGGCCTTGGCCGAAACGAACGGAGCGCAGCGGCTGCAAGTACACGCGCCCGCGCTCGCGGGCAAGCTGCGGGTCGGCGACAGCATCGCGGTCTCGGGAGTATGCCTCACGGCCCTTGATCCTTCCAGCGAACGCTTCGCGGCGGAACTCGCGGCGGAAACCCTCCACCGCACCTCGCTCGGCGCGCTCGCACCCGGTTCGGCCGTCAACCTGGAGCTGCCCACACCTTCCGGCGCGCCGCTCGGCGGGCACATCGTGCAAGGGCATGCGGACGCGACCGGGTCCCTGCTCGGGCTGGAGCGCATCGGGTCCGGCGCGCGCACGGACTGGCTCCTGCGCATCGCCGTGCCGCCCGCGGTGGGCCGGTTCGTGGTCGAAAAAGGCTCGATCGCCATTGAAGGCATCTCGCTCACCGTCGCGCGCTGGTTCCCGGAGCGTGACGCGAACGACGATACCCCGACCGGCGCGGGCGAGCTGCATGTCGCGGTCATCCCGCACACGTATGAGGCGACCAACCTGCACACGCTGGCACCAGGCTCGCCCGTGAACCTGGAAGCGGATGTACTGATGAAGCTCGCCGTGCAGAACGGGCTTAACCCCGGCGCGGGCACCCGGCAAACCCCCGAGTGGACCGGCCTGGCCGCCAAAGACGCGGGCGGGTCGAAGCCGTTCGAGGTCACGGTGAGCTATTTGGTGGCGAACGGGTATTAACGGCTGCTTGCCTGAAAGCGCGGCGGCACATACACATCGTTGCGGACCGCGTCGCGCAATGCCGTCAAGTTGACGGAAAATACGCCGTCCCTGAGCTGCTTGCGAAGCACGGGATTGCTCGGCTGGGCAAGCAGGGCCCGTGCCTGCCCAAGCCATTCCACGCGGTAGGCGTAGATGAGCACTTCTTTTTTGCCCTGGAGAAATTTCGTGCCCTCGATGTCGCTCACAGCAGCAAAAGCGGCAGTTGTCGCCAGGGCAAGCCCCATAAAGATTCGGCGGGTCCTTGAAAAACGCGCCGGCACGCCTGCGCCGTACCAGCGCTCGACCAAGAACAGGTAACTGAAGGCGAGCAACAGCGCTGAATACAAACGGTAGCGCGACGCCAAGCTTTGGGAAACGCCTTGGTCGGCCCGCAGGCTGGATATGGCCAAGGCGTTGAGCAAGATAAACAGCATGGAATAGTACGCGGGCGGATTCGTGCGGTAGTACCTCGCAACAGTGGCCCAAATGAAAACGCCGCAAAGCAGCACTCCCAGCAGTACGCTCGGCGTGACAGCGGTGTAGCGGGCCGCCGCCGCACCCAAGAATGAAAGCGCATACGCAAGATTGATGTGCCCGCGCGGCCCCCGCGAACCCGCGGGAACGACGGCATCCGGCTGATATCGGTACAGGTAGGCAAGCAAGAAAACAGCGGCTGCCCCGACCCACATCGCTGCCCGGCTCCATCGCTTCCTTTGCGCAAGCATCAGGAAGCCCGGCGGCACGGCGAAAAAGCCGTTCGGCGAGGAAGCGGCGGCGAACATCAAGGCAGCGCAGGCTGCGGCGAAATTAACTCGGGACCGACCGGCCAGCAAAAGCATGGCAAGGAGCGAGAAAAAAATCACCGCTAAATGCTGCAGCGATGAAGAAGCGAAGTTGAGGGCCGAGGCGTACTGCAGCTGCATAATGAGCGCGGCTGCCGGCACCATCAGCCACCAACGCAGGGGACAGATATCCGGCCGGAACCGAGGCATGGCGAGAACGGTTGCCAAGATCAAAGCAGCCAAGGCATCGCCTACGCCGATCAGCAAAGGGAGGCTGAACGGGTGCACGAGCAGGTGATCCGCGGCGACGCAAAGGTTTTCAAAAACCAGCTTGTACCCGTTGTGTTCGCTGACAAAAACCAGATGCGCTTTGCCGGCAAGGGTAGGCGTATCGTGCAGGCCGTTCAACAGACCTAGGATGATCTGATAGTCATCAAGAATCGGCAGCGGGACGGCTGTGCGCCAAAGCTGGAAGTAGAAAACAGCCGCGGGCAGCAGGAGAAAGAACCACGCGACGGCAGACGAGCAGCGCTGCCTGCGCAAGGAGCCGATTTGCATCTCTTCCTTGTACACCACGCCTGGCCGGGACACAGGCTTACCACGGCGTGATGATCCCGCCCACCGCCATCCGCTCCGGCAGCTTGGCTTCGCGCCTCAATCCCATCTGTTCGGCCGTCAGGTCGGTGTACTTCAAGCCCGCGCCGGTATTGAAGAGAACGACCTCATCGTCCGCCTGCAGCTCGCCCGAGGCCAGCATCCGGTCGTAGGCCGCCGTCGCCGCCGCGCCCTCGGGCGACAGCAGCAGGCCCTCGTGCTTGGCGTAATCGAGCAGCGAAGCGAGGATCTCAGCATCAGGCAGGTCCATGACTTTACCCCCGGATTTTTGCGCGATGTCGAGCACAATGTAATCCCCATATGGTTTCGGTACGCGCAACCCGCTTGCGAAGGTTTCCGCGCCTTCCCACATCTTCGACGCGGCCTCGCCCTGCCCCCAGGCCCGCGAAACGGGCGCGCACCCTGAGCTTTGCACCGCGATCATGCGCGGACGCCGCCCGGAAACCCAGCCCAGCTGCTCCATCTCCTCAAACGCCTTCCACATGCCGATGAAGCCCACGCCGCCGCCGGTCGGGTAGAACACAGCTTCCGGGTACCGCCAGCCACACTGCTCCACCAGCTCGTAGCCCATGGTCTTTTTACCTTCGACCCGGTAGGGCTCCTTCACGGTCGACATGTCGAACCAGCCCTCGGCCTCCTTGCGCTCGGCAACGATGCGCGCGCAGTCGGAGATCAACCCGTCCACCAGTGTCGTGTGCGCGCCGTAAGCCACGCACTCCAGGTAATTGGCAAAAGGCACGTCGCGCGGCATGAAGATGTGCGCTTCCATCCCGGCGGCCGCCGCATAGGCCGCGAGCGCACCGGCGGCATTGCCAGCCGAGGGCACGGCCAGCTTGCGCAAGCCGTACCGCCGCGCCATGCTCACCGCCATGCTCATGCCGCGCGCCTTGAACGTGCCGGTCGGGTTGGTGGCTTCTTCCTTGATCCGCAGTCCCGCATGACGGCGCGAGGCGAGCAAAGGCGTCCAGCCCTCGCCGAGCGTCACGGGCTCCACGTCCGGCAGCACGTCCCGGTAGCGCCACATGCTGTCGTTTAACTGCGAATACGCGCCATCTCCGGGCTTGCGGGCGCTTGCGCGCAGCGCATCCATGTCGTAGCGCACGTACAGCACCCCGGCGCAATGCGGGCACACGGTTTGCGGCCGGTCGGCGGGGGTGTGGCGTTCGCAGCGTGAGCATTGGAGGAAGGCGAGTGCCGGCATCGTTTCAGCCTATATCGTCGCGCGCCGGTTACCGTTGTGCTGCAATCTTCACACGCGGCCCTGAACAAAGGGCGGTGAACTGCCGATAGACTGGAAACGATGACTCCTCCGCTCCGCCTCGCGGCTTTTGATATTGACGGAACTCTGATGCCTTCAAGCGGCACCGCCATGCGCGAGCGCACGATGGCCGCTCTCCGCGACGCGGCTGAAGCCGGTGTGGAAGTGGTGATCGCCACCGGCCGCCGCGCCGCGTATGCCCTGCCCTTGCTCCATCCGATCGGCCTTACCCCGTCGACCGTGCTTATCGCCTCGAACGGCGCGACCACGCAGGAGTTTTCCGGCCGCGTGCTCGACCGCTTTTACCTGTCGATCGACACAAGCCGGGCCCTGTGCTCGGAGCTGCGCCGGTTCGGCGGCACTATGGTGTTCACCTTTGAAAAGCACGGCCCGGGCGAGCTGGTTTTGGAGTCGCTCGACCGCCTGCATGACCGTATCGCCTTGTGGGTGGACGCGAACCTGTCCTACATCGAGCAGGTTGATCCGCTGGAGCGTGTCTTCGACCGCGGCGAGCCGGCGATCCAGGGCATGATCTGCGGCACGGTCGCGCAGATGAACGCGGCCGAGGAGCACCTGAAAACCACACCCTACGCCGACCAGATTGAAATGCACCGAACGGAGTACGCCGAGCGCGATCTTTCGATCCTCGATATCCTGCCGCTCGGCTGCAATAAGGGGGTCGCGCTGGCCCGTTTGTGCGAGCGCCGCGGCATCCCCCGCGAGTCTGTGATGGCGGTGGGCGACAACTGGAACGACCTGGAAATGCTGCGCTGGGCGGGCCGGCCCGTGCTGATGCGGAACGCAAGCGTGAGCCTGCGCGAAGAGGCCGAGCGCGGCGGCTGGCAGATGAGCCCGGCGACCAACGATGAGGACGGGGCCGTGCTTCTGCTTGAAGAGGCGATCGCAGCCGAACCGCAGGCGGTATAGCCGTGCGCACTTTTCTGTTATGGGGACCCCTGCTTGCGCTTGGGATTGCAGCCGGCCCGGTGTACGCGGCCGAGCAGGCCACGCTCGCCACCGGCTACGACCTGCGCTGCGATCACCACGTCACCGACGGCGCGAAAACACGCCTTTATACTGATGCCGACAGCTATATCGAGGTTGCGACCGCGAGCATCGCCTCGTTCCAACTTCTTTCTGATCCGCCCGTACCGCAGCCAGTTGCCCCGATACCGCAGAGCGAGGTTCTCCCTCCGGCTGAGCTTCACGAGATCCTGGGCGGCGCGGGTAAAACGCACGACCTGGATGTGGACCTGCTCGCCGCCGTGGTCCACGCTGAAAGCGCCGGGCGCGTCCACGCCCGCTCCCGCGCCGGTGCGCAGGGGCTGATGCAGTTGATGCCCGCGACAGCAGCTTCGCTGGGCGTCCACGATGCTTGGGCGCCGGGCGAGAATATCGGCGGCGGGGCGGCTTACCTGGACGCTTTACTGACCCGCCTCGGCAACAACATGGCGTGGGCGCTCGCGGCTTATAACGCAGGTCCGGGCGCGGTTGACCGCTGGCACGGCATTCCGCCTTACCCGGAAACCCGCCGCTATGTCGCCCGCATTGTCCACGAGTTCAATCGGCGCTATGCCGCCCGCCAAGCGGCCGCCTCGCTCGCGGCCGCCCGCCCCCAAGGAGACCCGAAGCCGTGACCGAAGCAAAACGACTGAACCGCAACCTGCTTTGGGGAGGGGTGGCCGTCATTCTTCTGGCCGGAGTATGGCTGCTGCGCGGACGCATCCATTTTGATTTCCACACCTTTGTCGAGCAGCTCAAGCTCGCGAACTGGGGGCTGTTTGGGGCGGGCGTATTGCTGATCTACGCGGCTTATTGCTTGCGGGCCGTGCGCTGGGCGCTGTTTCTGCGTCCGACCAAGCACGTCCCCGCCGCGTCGCTGATCGGGACGCAGGTGATCGGCTTTACCGCAGTTGCGCTCTTTGGGCGTCTTGCGGACCTGGTGCGGCCTTACCTCGTTGCGCGCCGAACGCAGATTCCCTTGCCGTCGCAAATAGCTGTGTATGCGGTGGAGCGCATTTTCGATCTCGGTTCAAATGCCGTGATCTTCGCCGGCATCCTGCTGCTTGCGCCCGACCGCCATGCAATACCCCATCCCGAGGCGGTCCGCAAACTTGCCGTGCTTGCACTGGCCGCGGCAGTCTTTCTTGCTGTCTTCGCGGTGGTGGTCCGCAAAGCAGGCCGCACAGTTGCCGAGCTGTTCGGGCGCGGTTTCGGCGCGCTTTCCCCCAAGTTGGGCGAGGGAGCCCGAGAGAAGATTCTCGGCTTCCGCGACGGGCTGAACGCTATCGACTCAGTCGGGACCGTTTTCCAAGCTGCCGTTCTGTCGCTCGGCATGTGGTTCATGATCGTCTACGCCTACCTCGTCACGGTACGCGCGTTCACCGCTTCGCCGCCGCTGCACGGCATGACGCTTGCGCAATGCCTGGTCTTGATGGTCGCGAGTCAAGCCGCTTCTATGGTGCAGCTGCCGGTCATCGGGTGGTTTACGCAGGTCGGCATCGTTGCTAAAGCCATTCAGTCGCTTTTCGCCGCAGCACCCGAGCCCGCGCTCGGCGCGGCGGCGATGCTGCTGATCGTGACTTTCCTCAGCGTCATTCCGGCGGGGTTGATGTGGTCGCGGTTCGAGCATGTTTCGCTCAAGAAAATCACCGAGGAAAGCGAGACCGCCACGGAAGCGGTTCTTGAAAAGCCGGAGTTCGTTCCGGAAGCCTGACACGCATCTGACAGAAGATGGCGAATCAGCCCATCCCCGGTTCCCTTTCCAAAGCTCTGCTCGCCGGTTTGGCCGGCGGGCTTGCCGGCTCCGCGGCTAAGGTTGTTGCGGAAAAGCTTTTTCCGCCCCGCACGCAAGGGCAAACGCCGCCGCCGGAGGTTGTGGTCGAGCGTGCCGCAGAGGCAGTCGGCACCGAACCCGGCCCGACGGCGAAGAAAGCGGCGACCGAGGGCATCCATTGGAGCTTCGGCACGGTCACGGGCGGCGTCTACGGGGTCGCGGCGGAGTTCAGCCCCCGCATCACGGCTTGGCGCGGCGCGGCATTCGGGCTGGGCCTGAACCGCCTGATGCACGAGGGCTTGCTGCCCTATGCCGGCTTTGCCGCTCCGGTGAAGAACCAGCCCGCGCAGGAGCGCGTCAGCGAGTGGGTCACGCACGCGGTCTACGGCGTGGTGACCGAGGTAGTCCGCCGTGCCGTGCGCAAGCGGCTTTAGGCTAGAATCGCACTAACTATGCGGTGCCCTTTTTGCGGCCACGGACAAGACCGCGTCGTTGATTCCCGCGAGATCGACGACTCGGCTGCGGTGCGTCGGCGGCGCGAGTGCGAGCGCTGCACCAAGCGGTACACGACCTACGAGCGCTATGACGCGATCCCCTGCATGGTTGTGAAGAAAGACGGCCGCCGCGAGCGCTTCGACCGCTTAAAAATCCTGACTGGTTTGCAGCATGCCTGCGAGAAACGTCCCGTGGCGGTGCGCGAGCTGGAAATGCTGGTCGATTCAGCGGAAGCCTACCTGAACGACGCGCCGGACCGCGAGCGCACCACCTCGGAACTCGGCGAGTTCATGATGGACGGCCTGAAAGGCTTGGATACCGTCGCCTATATTCGGTTTGCGAGCGTCTACCGAGAGTTCAAGGACGTCGCTGAGTTCCGCGAGGAGCTCGAGCGCATCGGCCGCGTTCCCATCGAGACCAAAATCAAGCTCGAAAAGGAGCCTCTCCCACAGGCATGAGCAAGCACACACTGACCCTGATTCCCGGCGACGGCATCGGCCCGGAAGTGACCGATGCGACGACAAGCATCCTTGAAGCCGCGGGCGCGCACATTGCCTGGGAGCGCCACGAAGCGGGCGCGGACGCGTATGCGCGCACCGGCGAGTACATTCCCAAGGCTCTATACGAGTCGGTCCGCCGCACAAAAGTCGCGCTGAAAGGGCCAGTCACTACGCCGATCGGCGAGGGTTTCAAGTCGATCAATGTGACACTGCGCAAACAGTTCGATTTGTATGCAAATGTTCGACCGATTCGCAATCTTCCTGGTGTGCCGACCAAGTACCCGGATGTCGATTTGGTGATTGTCCGTGAAAATACCGAAGGGCTGTATGTCGGGATCGAGGCGGAGATTGTGCCCGGCGTGTGCACCTCAACCAAGGTCATTACGGAGAAAGGCTCGACGCGCATCGCCAAGTTTGCGTTCGACTACGCTCGGAAGCACGGCCGTAAGCGCGTCCACGCCATCCACAAAGCCAACATCATGAAGCTGACCGACGGGCTGTTCCTACGCTGCTCCCGCGCCGTTGCCGAGCAGTACCCGGAAATCAAGTACGCCGAGCACATCGTCGACAACACCTGTATGCAGTTGGTGACCAATCCTTACCAGTACGATGTGCTGGTGATGGAGAACCTGTACGGGGATATCCTCTCCGACTTATGCTCGGGCTTTGTGGGAGGGCTGGGACTGGTGCCGGGCGCGAACCTGGGCGAGCACGCCGCCATCTTTGAAGCAGTACACGGGTCGGCCCCGGACATTGCCGGGCAGGATAAAGCCAATCCCACAGCCCTGCTTCAATCCGCTATCCTGATGCTGCGCCACATCGACGAGGACGCGATTGCCGGCCGCATCCAACAAGCGCTTGAAACGGTATACGCAGAGGGCAAAACCCTGACCCGCGACGTGGGCGGGCAGGCAGGCACACGCGCATTCGCGGACGCGGTGATCGGGGCGTTGGGTTAAGTGCATCCGCGCGACTTACCTTTATGGTTTCTGATTTTCAGCCTGTTTCTGCCCCGCCTCGCGCTGCTGCTGGGCTGGTTTCAGGGCTGGCGCTTCCCGGTGACGCCACTGGCGGGCGGCGTACTTTGGCTGATCCTGCCGCGTGCGCTCATTCTGTATCTGATTTATCTCAGCCAAGGCGTCAGCCTTTGGTTCATCGTGCATCTGTTGGCAGCCCTGGGCGTGTTCAGCTATGGCGGCAGCCGCACGGTGTACCGCAGCCGCGGCGAGTAGCATAGCGGTATGCACCCCGGCGTTAAACGTGTCATTCTCCCAGTAATTGCAGCTTGTTTACTCATTTATGTCGCCTGCAAGCCCGGCGCGCTTGGCCCCACCAAGCACTACTATGAAATTGATTACGCGCACGGCGGAACGATCTCCGGCGTCGTGCATTTCGCGGGCGCGCCGCCGAAGCGCGTGATGATCGACATGGCGCAGGACCCGGTTTGCGCCCTGAGTGAAGCCAATTACTCGGATGACTACGTCGTCAACAACGGCGGCCTCGGGAATGTACTCGTGTATATCCAGAGCGGGCTCGGCGACCGCGCCTATCCTATCCCCCGCTCCACAGTTGTGATCGACCAGAAAGGGTGCCGGTTCGAGCCGCACATGAGCGCCGCGGTCGCCGGGCAGGAGGTTCAGTTCACCAACTCCGACCCGACGCAGCACAACGTCCACATGGCGCCGACAAAGACCGGCAACCCAAACTTCGACGTGACCCAGCGCGGGAGCGCTAACCCCATCTCGCGCTACTTCGCAAGCCCCGAACTCATGATGCCCGTGCGCTGCAACAACCATCCCTGGATGCACGCGTACCTCAGCGTGCTCGCGAACCCGTTCTTCGCGATCACCGGGCCGGACGGGCGGTTCACGATCAAGGGCCTGCCGCCGGGGACCTATACCGTGACCGCGCTGCACGAGAAAGCGGGAAGTAAGTCGGCGACTGTGACGATCAAGGCGGATGGAACAGCAAAAACAAGCTTCATGTTCAACTAAATTCCGCACTGCTGTTCTAAGCTGATCTGGATCCCTTAGCTTGGAATCAAGCCGTTTTCCCCATCGATGCGAAATTCCATCAGGGGATAATCAAGATGGAGATAGCAAAGGGAACGGGCATCGGACCAGTGACGGTCGACACCGCCTGACCAAACTTTTATCTGATCACGCAGGTGATGCTTGGCGATCAGAAGAAAGCATTGCACTGCGAAATCATAAGGACGGAAACCTGTCTTGCAATAATCCTCGCAGAATCCTGCCGTGTCTATCGGCTGGTCCATGCAGATACGTTCAAAGTGGAAGGGTTCATAGCTGCAGTCACCGTTGCAGGTGCGATGGCGCAGCAGTACGCCGATAAACCATGGACCCGTGACCGCATCTATGGAACTGCCGACGCCGGAAGCCGTTTCGTCCGGGAAAGGTATGCAAATTTGCTCATTTTTCGGGTGGCCGCAATGTGCAAATCCATTGAAACTTACTTCTTCCTCGGTAAGCAAAGGCAGCCCATCCCCGAGCGGACCGGCTAAGCGCACGCCATGATCATCCAGTGTAAGTACAATCCGCTTGAAATCGTGTACCACTGCCTCAAACGTTGCTTTCTCGATAGTTTGTTCACGCTTCCAGTAATGGCAGTACCCCAAGCGCTCCGCCTTTCCTCACCAAACCCGCCGCACCCCGAACCCATCCAGCTTTTCGTCATGGCTCAACAGCACCATGCCTTCTCCTTCAGCCTGCGCCGCCAGCAAACGGTCGAAGGGATCGCGATGCTCGCCGGCGAACAGCCCGGCCCGCACCGCGTGCGCGGCGGTTAAGGGCAGGAGGACAAAACCCAGCTCACGCACCCACCGCTCAAAATCGTGCAGCATGACCGAGGCTTGCGGCAGTTTCCCGATGCGGTACTTGTGCGCGATCTCATAGCCGCTTACCGCCGATACAAAACATGCGCTTCCATCCATCCATCGCCGGACGCGCACCGGTACTTTGTCCTCGTCGCCTGCTGCCGTCCAGATCAGCAGGTGCGTGTCGACCAGGTACCTCAAGGAAAGATCTCGCTGTCTTCCCAATCCCGCAACTCTGCCTCACTCATTGGCTCCAACAGGTCCGCCGTGGTCGGACTCATCAGATCCTTCATCAGTCCGAACTGGATCCCACCTTTCCGCTCGACAGGCATCAGCCGCGCTACTGGTGTCTTTTCCCGTCCGGAGGTGATCAGCACCTCCTCCCCTGCCTGCGCCGCGTGCAGCAATTTGGAGAAATGCGTCTTCGCTTGCAATGTCGTACCGCATGTAATCTCCTTGACCAATTTGCTTAGCCTAGCAGCCCGCACCCGCGTAAACAATGCTCCGTTCCGCATCAACCGTTACACTCAAGTCCAAGGAGACGCATGGAGCAGGTCGAAGTCGGCATCCTGGGCGCGACGGGCACCGTCGGTCAGCGCTTTCTTGAGCTGTTGGCCGCGCACCCGTGGTTCCGGCCCGTATGGCTCGCGGCCAGCGGCCGTTCCGAGGGCAAGCCGTACCGCGAGGCCGTCCGGTGGAAGCTGCCGATCCCGCTTCCCGAGCAGTTCGGCGACATCCCGCTCTCCCCGGCAACACCGGACAGCGCGCCGAGAGTTATTTTTGCCGCGCTCGATACCGATATCGCGCTGGAGCTTGAACCTCGCTTTGTTGAGGCGGGTTGCGCCGTCATTTCGAACTCTTCAGCCTTCCGCATGGAGCCGCGCACGCCGTTGGTCATCCCGGAGGTGAACCCGGACCATCTTGATCTGATCAGGCAGCAGCCCGGCCCCGGTTACCTCGCCACCAACCCGAACTGCTCGGCCATCGGTCTGGTGCTTGCGCTCAAGCCGCTGCACGACGCGTTCGGGCTCGAAAGCGTCATGGTCACCACCATGCAGGCGATTTCCGGGGCGGGCTACCCCGGCGTGCCCTCGCTCGACATCCTGGGCAATGTGGTTCCATTTGTACGCAATGAGGAAGAGAAAATGCCGGCGGAAAGCGCCAAGCTTCTCGGGAGCTATGCGGACGGCGTTGTGACGCCGCTCGCGATGAAGTTTTCCGCCCATTGCAACCGTGTTCCGGTCGAGGACGGCCATACGGAATCGGTTTCGGTCGCACTCCGGACCAAGCCCACGCGCGAGCAGATTCTTGAAGCCTGGCGTGCCTTCAAGCCGCTGGAAGGCCGGGGCCTGCCGACCGCGCCCCTGCAGCCGATTGAGTATTTAGACGGCGAGGACCGGCCGCAGCCCCGGCTTGACCGCATGCGCGGCGGAGGTATGGCTTCTGTGTGCGGACGTTTGCGCCCGTGCGCCGTGCTCGACTGGAAGTTCACCGTGCTCTCCCATAACACCATCCGCGGTGCTGCCGGGGCGGCGCTGCTGAATGCGGAGCTGCTGCACGCGCAAGGTAAGTTGGTGCCGCGTTGAAGTACACGGTCATGAAGTTCGGCGGCACATCGGTCGAGTCCGCTGAAGCAATCGCGCGTACAGCCGGCATCGTGGCCGCGCGCCGCGCGTCCGGCGTACAACCCATTGTGGTAGTGAGCGCCCTGGCCAAGATCACCGACCAATTATTGCTGGCCGCGACGACGGCGGCACGGGGGGAGCGCGAGCCGGCCCTGCAGATCACCGCGCGGCTGCTTGCCCGGCACGAAACAGCCGCGCGCGAGCTTTCCGTCGATGGCGGCTGGCTCCTGGCGGAGTTCGCCGCGCTCGATGAAATCCTGCGCGGCCTGGCCGCCGTGGGTGAGCTTACCCCGCGCATCCAGGACATGATTGTGTCGCACGGCGAGCGGCTGTCGAGCCGGTTGATCGCGGATGTATTCGCGGCAAGTTCTGCCCTCGACGGCATCCACGTGGATGCGCGCAAGTGCATCATTACCGGCGCGGAGCACACCCGCGCCGTTCCGGACGATACGCGCATTACCGAGCAGCTGCGCAAGTATGTGCTGCCCCATGCCGAGGCGGGCCGGACCGTGGTGATGGGCGGCTTTATCGGCGCGACCGAGGCCGGAGCGACCACCACGCTCGGGCGCGGCGGGTCGGACTATACGGGCGCGCTGGTCGGCGCGGGCATCGGGGCCGAAGCGATCGAGATCTGGACGGATGTGAACGGCATCATGACGACCGATCCGCGCATCGTGCCCGGGGCTTTGCGGGTGCGGTCCATCTCGTTTGAGGAGGCGGCGGAGCTGGCCTACTTCGGGGCAAAAGTGCTGCACCCGGCGACCATTCTGCCGGCGGTGAAGCAGAACATCCCGGTGCTGGTGCTCAACTCGCGCAACCCAACCAATGAGGGCACCCGCATCCAGGCGCTTGCCCCGCCCTGCCGCAACCCGGTCAAGTCGATTGCGGCCAAGCGCCGTTTGACGATTGTCGATGTGGTTGCGAGCCGGATGCTGATGACGCACGGGTATCTTAAGGCAATCTTCGATATATTCGATAAGCATCGATGTGTCGTCGACATGGTTTCGACTTCGGAGGTGTCCGTATCGCTGACAGTGGACTCAAATGAGGCCCTGCCGGCGATCGCGACCGACCTTTCAAAGCTGGCCGATGTGAAGTATGAAGGGCGGAAGGCGCTGATCTGCCTGGTTGGGGAGGACATCCGGGGGCACTCAGGGGTGGCGGCGCGGCTGTTCAATGCGATCCGGCACATCAACGTGCGGATGATCTCGCAGGGTGCAAGCGAGATCAATATGAGCTTCATGGTGGAAGAGGACGACGCGGATGAGGCGATCCGGTCGCTGCACCAGGAGTTTTTCGGGGACCCGGATCCAAGTATTTTCGATGTTTCTAATATTTAAAACGAGAACACGTCCCGAAGGGACCGCAAGCCGCGCAGGCGGTTTTGCATTGAGGGGTGATTGCAGCTGCTGATGTTAGGCCGAGGTAAAACCGGCTCCGCCGTCGCCGAGGTTGCGCGCGCGCGGGGCCACTTCGTGCGGGTATTAGGGGCTGTAGAGAACGAGGATGCGCGGGCGCTCACGCCTGAGCTGCTGGCCGGCGTCGATGTGGTGATCGACTTCACCAACCCCGGAGCTGTTCTGGCGAACCTACGCGCCCTACTCCCGCTCGAGGCGAAGGTGGTGGTCGGGACTACAGGGTGGTACGCGCACCTGCCTGAGATGACGGCTCTGGCGGAACTGCACGGAGCTTCCCTGCTCTATGGAACGAATTTTTCGCTGGGGGTGCAGGCGTTCTTTCGAGCTGCCCGGCTGTTGGCCGAGGCGCTGCCCGGCTACACGCTTGCGATTGAGGAGACGCACCATGTCACCAAGAAGGACGCGCCTTCCGGGACCGCGCTGACGCTGCGGGAAGCCGTGGGCGGCCAAGCGCCGATCACCTCGCGTCGGGTGGGTGACGCGGCCGGGACGCACGTGTTCACGCTGCGCTCCCCGGCGGAAACGCTTATGCTCCGGCACGAGTCGCACGCCCGTACGGCCTTCGCGGAAGGCGCAGTGCGCGCGGCGGAGTGGCTGAATGAACAATCAGAGTTGATCGTCCACGATTTTAAGAGTGTCTCCCCGCTACTTACTCTTAATCTCTTTGCCACTCAAGAACTCTAAAAATAGCTTTATGGCACTTTTTTGCTCTTTTAGCAAATTTTATATTGACTTCCGCGACATATCTTTGTATAAGGAGAAAGTACGCTTAATCAAACATAGGAGTCGAATACTTTATGAATACGGTTAGTACAGTTAAGTTCATATTTTCAGCTATCGCGTCCAGGGGGACGGTCGCTGAGATTCTTTGCCACATCGCTTCTCGCCAACGCAGGTACAAGAAAGATATTGTTAGAAACTTACAACGGCACTGTAGTCAAGGCACCACAAGAAGGGCTGTAATTGCCGCATTGAGGCAATTTGAAAGAATGGGTTTAGGGCATTACAAAGTCTGCTACAAAAATGATTCTTATTTTGAATGGAGCCATAGCTAAATGAGAGATGCTGCTGCAATTGACAAATTGAGTATGCTACGGGATATTTACATGGGTGATGAAAAAACAAGAGTTGTTCTAAACAGTTTTGCCGATCGTGGGAGGAGTCAAAGCCTCACTACAGTTGACAGCCTCGTAAACAGGTTGAAAAACGCGGATGTGTCACGACAAACTATTGTTCGCCTGTTCAAGCACCTTGAAGAGCTCGAGTTCGGCTCTTTTAAAGAAGGAAGGCGCGGCCATCCTTCACGATTTTCCTGGTTTTCGAGCTGCATAGATATCGGGAAAGCTGCACAAGGGGTGGCATCAGATATCGCCACCATTCAGGATGGATTGCCGCTTGAGGAGGATGAATCTGATCGCCAAGGTACATTAGTCGACCATAGTTATTTCTTACGCTCAGGGCTAACTATAAAGCTCTCGCTCCCGAATGATCTGAACGAGAGGGAAGCTGAGCGTCTTGCTAGTTACGTAAAGACGCTACCTCTATAGCTAATATCTAGTTAAGTTGCGATAGGATGGCGGTGCTTTCAAAGATCACTGCCATCCCTTCGGCACCGCCCCGCGCTCCCGCTCCTTGACCTTCCTTGCCGGCACCCCGGCGTACACCCCGAACGGATCCAAATCCTTCGTTGCGATGGACCCAAGACCGAGCACCGCCCCCACCCCCAGGTTCACCCCAGGCGAGACGATCGCCCGCGCGCACACCCAAGAGTACGCTCCCAGGCGCATCGGCGCGGAAACCAGGGTAAATTCCGGGGTGTTGTAGAGGTGAGTCGCGCCGCACACGTACGCGCCCTGCGAGACGATTGCGTGCGAGCCCAGAAACATCGGCGACGGATTATACAGTTCCGCGTCGTCCGCAAGCGAGACGCGGTCCTCGCAAATGAGATTCCAAGGCGCCCAGATACGGCCCTTCGGGTAAAAGTGGCACTTCGCGCCCAGCTTCGCGCCGAACAGCCGCAGGAGCCATGCCCGCCAAATGTGGAACGGGCGCGGCGAGGTGCGGTACAGCAGTGCGTAGACGACGCCCCACAACAGCCGCGCGGCGCGGTTTGAGATCGAGTAAGCGGGCTGGAGCGTCGGGTCATCCGCCGCAATCCCGCGCGCGGCCGGAACTCCGTTTTCTGCCGCGTTCCGCTCCACACGGGAGTTCAGCTCGCCGGAAAGCCCCGCGCTCATTGCTCGCCCTCGCGCACGGGGGCTGCCGCCCGCGCGATGCCTGCTTCGAGCGAGACAGGATTATGGGCAGGCCGGCTTTGCAGCAGCTCCCGCGTCTTCAGCACGATCAGCCACTCATAGAACGCTTGCAGCATGGAGTACACCCAGCCCGCGCGGCCGTCCAGGATGCCGCGGCGGTAGAACATCAGGTACGCCCAACGCAGGAGCGGCCGCCCGGGAAGCGAGTAGAACACCGCCTTGCGCGCGGCGTGCCGCTCGTTGAAGTCCCGCGCGAACAGGGCCTTGCGCCAGGACGCCTCACCGGCGAACGCACTTTGGGCGACGATCACCGCTTCAGCGCTTGAGTAGGCATTGTGCTTCGCCACCCAGTGCGTCAGGCCCTTGGAAAACGGGTAGTGGTCAAAATGCGCATCGTCGATGTCCGCCACGGCCCCGTCCACCTCGACCACCTCGTTGATTTCGCGCCGGAACCGCGCGCTGCCGAGCCGGAGCACCCGGATGTAATACGGCGTGGTTTGCGCGTGCCGCAGCCAGCGGCCCAGGAAGTAGTCGCGTCGGCGGAGGCGGAACGCAGCTGTTTCGCGCGGTGCCGATGCAGTGCGGTCGGCAAGCAATCGCGCCAGGGCGGGGTTGGCCCGCTCATCGGCATCCAGCACCAGCAGCCAGGGATGCTTATACACCGCGCCGGTGAGTGCTGCATTCCGCTGCCCCGCATACGAATCGAACATCCGCTGGTGCACAGAAGCGCCCGCCGCTCGCGCAAGCTCGACCGTGCGGTCCGTCGAGAATGAATCCCACACATGCACATCGTCGGACCAGGCGACCGACTCCAGGCAGCCGGGCAGGTCCTGCTCTTCGTTCTTGGTGAGGATCAGCACGGACAGCATTGCAGCCCCAGTTTAGAGCAGTTCTCCTTTCGGCGCGGCCCTGCGCATCGACGCTATGCCTTGAAGGGCTCCTCGCGCTGGAGCATTTCGCGCGTTTTCAGCACGATCTGCCACTCATACATGGCCTGCAGCGTCGCGTAGATCATCCCGGCCTTGCCGTCGAGCACGCCGCCCCGCGCGAACATCAAGTATGCCCAGCGGAGCAGCGGCCGCGCCGGCAGCGTATAGAAGATGGCCTTCTGCGCGCGGCGCCGCGTGTGGAAATCCTTATGGAACAGCGCTGTGCGCCAGCTCACGTCGGCTTTGTAGCTTCGCTCGGCGCAGATGCGGGCTTCCATCGAGGAATACAGGTTGTGCTTCTCAAACCAGCGGTCGAGGCCTTTGGAAAACGACCAATGGTCGAAGCGGTTTTTGAGCTGCCGTGTTTCCCCGTCGACCAGCAGAACTTCGTTGATGTCGCGCGTGTAGCGCACCCGGCCCAGGCGCACCAGGCGTGTGTAAAAAGCCATCATCTGGGCATGTTTGAGGTGGCGGCCCAGGAAGTGGTCGTCGCGCCGGATGCGGAAGGCGGCAACGGTTTCAGGCGCTTCTGAAACAGCCGCACAAGCTTCCTCCCATACTGTCGGATTCAACCGCTCATCGCAGTCGAGGATAAATACCCATGGGTGCTTAAAGGGGCAGTCCGACAACGCGGCATTGCGCTGCGCGGCATAGGAGTCGAACCGGCGCTGCCGCACGCGGGCTCCTCCGGCGCGCGCGAGCTCGACCGTGCGATCGGTCGAGTAGGAGTCGAAGACATGCACGTCATCGCAGAGAGCCAGTGAGTTCAGGCAGCCTCGGATGTCGTTTTCCTCATTCTTGGTCAAGATCACTACTGAAATCATGGCGCTCCCTCGGCGCTGTTTGTCCGTGAAGCTTGTATCGGCATGCCGGGCGCGCAGAACAGGGCACATGCGGCCTTCGTGCGCGAGCGGAACCCGTTTTGGGAAAGCAGTTCCATTTCGGCACGCGCGCGCCGGTATAGACTCGGAAAAGTATGGACTTGGTCGGCTGCGGCACCGCGCTTGTGACCCCTTTCCGCGCGGACGGCGCAGTCGACGAACCGGCGCTGCGCGCGCTGGTGGATTGGCAGATCGGGCCGCCGCGCAACCACGGTGCGCCACCCGACGAGCCGGCCGGCGTCGATTGGCTTGTGGCCTGCGGCACCACGGGCGAAACACCCACGCTTTCGCACTCTGAATGGCTTGGGGTGATCCGGGCCGTCGCCGAGCAGGCCGCGGGCCGTGTGCCCGTGTGGGCCGGGGCTACGAGCCACTCCACGCGCGAGGCGGTTGAGCGCGCGGTCGAGGCGGCCCGGATTTCCGGTGTGACGGCGATCCTTTCCGCGAGCCCGCCCTACAACAAGCCCAGCCAAGCAGGGCAGTTTGAGCACTTCGCGGCCGTGGCCCGCGCCGTCGCGCCCGTGCCCGTGGTGCTGTACAACATTCCCGGGCGCACGGGCGTGAACCTTGAGCCCGCGACCGTCGCACGATTGGCTGAGGCGCACCCCAACATTGAGGCCGTAAAGGAGTCGAGCGGCAACCTCGCACAGATCACCGAGCTCGTGACGCTGGCGCCCCGGCGCTTCCGCGTGTACGCGGGGGATGACGCGATGGCGCTCGGAGTGCTCGGCGTGGGAGGAGCAGGGCTGGTTTCGGTCGCCTCCAATGTGATCCCCGCGGAGCTTGCCGCGATGGTGCATGCCGCGCTCCGCAATGACTGGGCACACGCGCGGGCGCTCAACCAAAAATGGTTTCCGCTTCTGCTGGCGCTGTTCTTGGAGCCGAATCCCGGTCCGGTGAAGGCGCTGCTGGCCGCGATGGGCCGCTTGCACGAAACGTATCGCTTGCCCATGCTGCCGGTCGGCGCGGCTACGCGGGAGCGCCTGCTCGGGCTGGCGCGGGAGCGCGGGCTGCTCGGCTAGATTTGGCCGCCTCCATGGAATAGGATCATCCTGAACGAAGCGAAGTATCTGCTTTGCGCGCCGGCGACAGGAAAGCAGGCCCCTCGTCGCGTTGCTCCTCGGGATGACATTCTCCCGCGCAACCCGCTGCCTCTGGTAAACAAGAGAGGACATGCCGACCGACACCCAAGCCCTTCAGCAGCAGATCGAAGCCGCTTTCGCCGCGGACGCTCCCCCGGAAAACGCCCTTGATGCGTTCCTGAGCTTGCGCGCCGCGCTCGAAGCGGGCGAGGTCCGCGCCGCCGAGCCCGACCCCACCTCCGACCTGGGCTGGCGCGTGAACCCTTGGGTGAAGCAGGGCATCCTGCTCGGCTTCCGGCTTGGGCAGATGGAGGGTGCGGGCGTGCCGTCCGACTCCGGCGCATTTTCCTATGTCGACAAGCACACCTACCCGGCGCGGCTGTTCCGCCCCGAGGACGGCGTGCGGGTCGTCCCCGGCGGGTCGTCGGTGCGCGCCGGAGCTTACCTGGCGAAGGGAACGGTCGTGATGCCGCCCGCCTACGTGAATGTCGGCGCGTTTGTGGATGAAGGAACCATGGTCGACTCGCACGCGCTGGTGGGCTCCTGCGCGCAGGTGGGCAAGCGCGTGCACCTGAGCGCCGCGGCGCAGGTGGGCGGCGTGCTGGAGCCGGTGAACGCGACCCCCGTGATCCTGGAGGACGATGTGCTGGTCGGGGGCAACTGCGGGGTGTATGAAGGGACGCTGGTGCGGCGCGGGGCCGTGCTGGCCGCGGGCGTGGTGCTCACGCGCGGTACACCGGTGTACGACATCGTGCAGGGCCTGGTGCTGCGCGCCGAGGGCGATCGCCCGCTGGTGATCCCGGCCGGGGCAGTGGTAGTGCCCGGGGCACGGGCGATCGCGCCTGAAAAGGTCACCGGGCCCGCAGCGGGGTGGGGGCTGAGCGTGTACACGCCGGTGATCGTGAAGTACCGGGACGCGAAGTCGGAGTTGAGCTTGGTGTTGGAGGAGTTGCTGCGGTGAAAGCCGATTGTGGTAGAGCAGCCAGTCTTAAGAATCTATTTTGTCATCGGCTCTTAGGAGACTCATACAGAGAAAACTGTGAACAATTAAATCTGCATATCCTCCATTCAGGTTTTCTAAGGCCAGCAGGCCGTGAGCAAGATTATTTCTTACATTTAGACCCCTACTGTCGATGTAAAGCACAGACATGTAACGCTTTAAACGTTCGCCCAGAGCTTCTTGAACGCGCGAGTCTCTGAGGATATCTCCCATGCTCTTCACGTCCATCACACCAGGACTTCTACCCACAGTCTTGTAAACCGGCACGCCAATCAGGCTTAATAGGTTTCTCAAAGCGACTTCGATTTGTGGAACGAGGACATGAATGGCTTTTACATAATCTCGGTCAGAATATGCCGAAAATCCTTCCAACAAAAGCGACTTCTGGTGATCGGTAAAACCGGAGATTGATAGAGTACGGCAATTACAGCGTCTGCGTTTATACATTTCTCCGTAAACACCCTAGAAAGCGAATGCGATAACAGCGGCCGCATGAACTTGACATTGTCAGACACCTGCGTCTGCAATCTACCTTCCTGATCTTCATCAAGCGCACCTATTTGGGCTGCGGGCTGACCATCTAGGCGAATCTTTGTGATTCCGATAAGGCTCTGAAGCGGTGCCGCTGTTTTCATTTCATTAAGAAGAGATTTTGCAAACTCGATATCAGGCAAGAAAGTGACAGCAATCCAATGGAGATTGGAAGCCGCGTCTTCGTTTTCAATTAATCCTGTCAGCGTTAAATTTAGCCCGCTCAGATCAATGGAAGACTCAACAGTGTAGCTTTTTAAGCTCTCGCCTATGCTTTTTCCTTTTTCTTCAGAAATTAGAACCAGTGATTCTGCCTCCATTTTGAGGCCGACTTGTTCGTATCTTTCGATGACTGGTTGAAGCCATGCCAAAGCGAGCATCGGATCAGCATTCATGGCGATCTCTTCGAAAGCCTTGCCGTAACAGGAGACCAATCTCTGCGTATTTGCTGATGTTTTATAGTGTTGACTTAACCGTTCTGCGGCTTCTTTAGCGTTGAATGGGCTAAAGCCAGCTCCGCTCTCAGTACTAGAGGTTAGAGCAAGCACTGCCTCAAGATCGGAAATGATTTTGGCTTCTTGCTCAGGACTTGTTAAACCTTTCTTGCCGCACAAAAGATCAAAAGGCATCCACCAAACTGCCGGGCTATCTACACCGGAAGCAACATCGTAAAAACTGAAAATCGCGGAAACCGCTTGTAAAATCGAAGCCGAGTCTTTTAAAGTCATCGACAGATTGAGAGCTCGCTCCAGCCAGCGCATGCCATCGACTACGTGCTTGTAAAGTCTTTCATCGACAGCTTTTAGGTATGCGGCTATGGCAAGTCGAGCAAAATCGACCTGACGCTTCCTACTAGAAAGCTTCCTGTCAAGATCCCAGATGCAGTCAGCGTACCGAGCTTGCATCAGCGGATTAGCAGTTTCTTTGGCGCGCTGTTCCCAATGTAAAGTCGTTTCTGAGGCAAGCCTCGCCACATCGGGCATTCTAAAAAGGGCCCCATCTACTTGCGTTGCCTCCATCATGGGTGCGAAATATGTGCCCCACACGCTATCCTCATCCGGCTTCTCGTAAAAACTAAAAGCCGAATGTTCAGCAAGAAAAGCCTGCCACTCCGAATCGTCAAGTTCTCGATTTCCGCGTTCTATTCGAAGCGCTTCCGCTACTTCAATTTCTGTAAAAGGTTCGATCCGACTCTCAAATACATGGAGGATTGACTCAATCCAAGCAGGAAGCAGCATGCAGTCAGCTTACATGCAAGAACTACTTTCACGGCCACAAATGCTGCTTCGTCCAGCCCTCGCCGTTTCTCGTAACATGATCCGGTCGTGCAACCGATCCGACCTGTCGAGCCAATCCGCTCGGCTTCTATGCGGTCGCCTTTCCAGTAGTCGGGCCGGGGAACCTCTTTTCTGGGTGCGCCTTATTTAAAAGCTTTAATTCCGTACGCAAGGCGCACCGGCCTGAAGCGTGGCGAACTACAGGCAATCACGCCGCCACGGTCGTATCAATCTTCTGCCAACCTTCCACCGGCTCCGGGCCGGACGGTTTGAACTCCCCGGCCTGCGTGCCGCCCTTTTTGTCTGAGCAGCGGACCACCAGCGTAATGTCCCCGGCTTCTTTGGGCTGGAACGGGAAGCGCCATTGCACCCAGGACAGGTCAGAGCCGCGGTAGGTGATCTCGGCTTTCGCCCAGGTGTCGCCGCCGTCCGTGCTTACCTCCACGTCCTTAATGCCGCGGTCGGCCGCGAAGGCGGTGCCGCGGATAACCGTGCGCTGCCCCACTTTCAGGGGCATCTCATCGAAGTCGGGCGCGTCGAAGCGGGCCGTGTCATTGACCGAAAAGCGCGGCCCCCAGCCCTGCTGCTCGTAAAAGCCCTTGAGCGGCTTTTCGCGTGCTTCCACCTTGGTGAGCCATTTGACGCTCTTCTCGCCCACATCGCCCGGCACCAGGAGGCGCAGCGGGAACCCGTGGCGCTGCGGCAGTTGTTCACCGTTGATCTCCCACACCAACAAGGTGGTCGGCTCCATCGCTTTCTCGATCGGCAGGTCGTCGATAAAGCCGTCCGCCGCATGGAAGGCGATCTGCTTGGTTTGCGCGCTCATGCCGGCCGCGGTGAGCACATGCCGCAGCGGGACGCCCTTCCAGACCGCATTGCTGCTCAGCCCGCCGCCGAGCTGGTTTGAGATGCACTGCAAGGTCGTTTCCTGCGTCACCGCGGGCATGGCCATGATGGCGGGTAGGTGCAGCAGCATCGGCTTGGCGACGTCGCCGCCGACCTCAAGCCCCCAAGCCCGCAAGGTCGGCGTCGGGTCCACGTTGTTTTTCGTGACCTGGTAGAAACTCTCGTTCGGCGTGACGGGCGGCAGATCCTTGCCGAGGTTCTGCGTGCCGTCATAGTGGTAGCTGGCCAGCCCGAAATAGTGCTTCAGGACGCCGCCGGTGAACACGGCCGCCGCCGCGCCGGCTCCCGCGGTGAGAAAACCTCTCCGCGTGGACGCGCCCGCGGATTCCTTTTCGCCCCCGGCAAACAGAAGCAGCGCGCCTAGGTACACCGCCGAAAGCACCAGGTAAACAGCGATCGACGCCCAGACCGCGCGCGTCGGCGGCAGCCCCAGGTAGTTGGCGGCCAGCTCCTGCCCCAGCGCGGCCAACAGCAGCACCGTTGCGGCGGCAACCACGCCGACGGCCAGTTTCCGCGCCCGCGCGACGGGAGTGCGCGTCAGGAGCCACCCGTACCACGCACCCACCAGCGTTCCCGCGGCCAGCTCGCTCAGCAGGATGGACGCGATCCCAAGCTCCTTCAGGTGGTTGTAGCCGCCGGCCAGATTGAGCATGGCGAAAAACACCGGGATCGAAAGGAACGGCGCGGAGCGGTCGCTTGCCAGCTCCGGCACCGTGCCCACCCCAAAAGCCGCGCGCGCGGCCAAGCCCGCGGCAATAAACACCAGCCCGGCCGCGAAGCCGTACATCCCACCCTTGATCACCGATCGAGTTCCAGCCGTCATTTCCTTCTCCCGTTCAAGCCCGCCACAATTCATAGGAGGACCCGGTGATGGGACGCGGCAAAACCGAGAAAGTGTCAGCCCCTGTCCGCTACGGCCATAGGCGCTGCTTCGCCCAGCCCTCGCCATCCTTGGTGAAGACTATCCGGTCGTGCAGGCGGTCCGGGCCGTCGAGCCAGAACTCGATCCGCTCGGCTTCGACCCGATAGCCTTTCCAGTAGTCGGGCCGGGGCACCTCTTTTTCAGGGTGGGCTTTATCGAAAGCCTCCACCGCCGCTTGCAGCTCGTCGCGGCTGCCGAGCGGACGCGACTGCCGCGAAACCGCCGAGCCGACCTGGCTGCGGTGGCCCCGGCTGTGGAAATATTCGTCGGTTTCCGCGTCGCTCAGCAGGTGCACAGGGCCGGCGATCCGCACCTGGCGGCGCTGCGTTTTCCAATGCAGGCACAGCGCGGCCCGCGGATTGGTTTCGAGCTCCCCGCCTTTTTGACTTTCCGCGTTTGAGTAAAAGCAGAATCCACGCGCGTCCGACCGCTTGACCAGGACCATGCGTACACTCGGGCTGCCGTCCGGGGTGGCCGTGGCGAGCGCGGCCGCGTTCGGGTCGTTCGGCTCCGATTGCTCGGCGTCCGTCAGCCAATGGTTGAAGACCTCCAGCGGTTCGGCCGTCATCTCCAGCATGGTGAGCGCTTCTTCCTTGGTCATGCCTGTTGGGATGCCGGGCGAGCCAAGGCAGCCTCGGGTGCGCTACCATCGGGCGCGATGAGTACACAAGCTGTTTCCACGCGGGCGTTTCCGGCTCGGCGCAGCCTTGAGCTGACATTAACCGCCCTCATTTTGGTCCTGATTGCCGCCGTTTTCTGGAGCGGGCAGCGGTACCCGTCCCTGCTTAAGAAACTGCACACCGGAACCGCTCTTGAAGCCAAGGGCGCGCTTTCCTTCGACGCCCTGCTGCCGACCAACCCCGCGATGAGCTTGCCGGCGCGCGTCGCCCGCACCGGCGTGAACTGGCTGTGGACCAACCGCTTCGGCATGGCGTTCGCCATCCCGTTCGGCGCGGCCGCGATGACGCTCGCGGCGCAGACCGCACGCCCGCGCCGGTTCGGTTCGGCCTCGGCGAACGTGATCTGCGGCGCGGTCGCCGGAGCGCCCATGGGCGTGTGCACCAACTGCGCGACGCCGATCGGCCAAGGCCTTCTGCTGGGCGGCGCAAGCTCGCGCCTTACCGTCGCGGCAATGCTGAGCTCGCCGTCCTTTAACCCAGTAGTGCTGGCCATGGCATTCACACTGTTTCCCCTGCCGACGGCTGTTTGCCGGGCGGCGGTGCCGTTGGCGCTGCTGGGTTTGCTGCCGCTGCTTGTGCCGGAAACAGCGGCTCCACAGGGCATCGCCATGCCGCGGATCGCCTTGCCGCTGTCCGCGAGGCTGCGGAGCCTGGGAGCGCTTTACGCCCGCAACGTGCTGCGCGTCACCCTGGCCACCCTGCCGTGGATGCTGCTCGCGGCGCTGCTCGGCGCGCTGACCGCGGAGCTGGTGCCGCGCTACGGCACACACATTCCGGTCTCGTTTTGGGGCGTCGCCGCGGTAGCCGCGCTTGGGACGATCTTGCCTGTGCCGATGGCGTTCGATGTCGGGCTCGCCTTTGTGCTGCTGCGTTCCGGGATTCCCCTTCCCTATGCCGCCGCGCTGCTTTGCACGCTGGGCCCGGTCAGCCTGTACTCGCTTACGGCGCTGGCCAAGCAGCTCGGCCGCGCGCCGGCGCTGCGGCTCACGGGCGCGACGGCACTGCTGGGGACGGTTGTGGGTTGGCTCGCCCTGTAGACTCGCAGCAGCAATGGCAACTCCCAGCAAATCTCCGGAAGCGGAGCTCCCCGGCGCGGACCCCGCGGTTGCCGACGTAACAGACAGGGCACCGGCCGCGAGCGCCCCGGAAGGTCCGCGCCGCAACGCCGCGCTGTTCATCTTCTTCACGGTCGCGCTCGACATGCTGGCGCTCGGCATGATCGCGCCGGTGCTGCCGCGCCTGGTCGAGGGCCTGATGCAAGGCACGCCGGAGCAGGCTGCGCGGCTGCTGGGCGTGTTTGGGACGGTTTTCGCCGGGATGCAGTTTGTGTTTTCGCCGGTGATCGGTTCGCTGTCCGACCGGTTCGGGCGGCGGCCCATCGTGCTGCTTTCGAATTTCGGCTTAGGCTTTGACTACCTGCTGATGGCGTGGGCGCCGACCGTTGGCTGGCTCCTGCTGGGGCGCATCGTTTCGGGCCTGACGACCTCGTCCGTGCCTACCGCGCAGGCTTATATCGCGGATGTCACGCCGCCCGAGCGCCGCGCCGGAGCTTTCGGCCTGCTTGCCGCGGCGTTCGCCATGGGATTTGTGCTGGGACCCGCGCTCGGCGGTTTGCTCGGGACCATCAGCCCGCGCGCGCCGTTTTGGGCGGCGGCCGGGCTGTCGCTCCTGAACGGCATGTATGGGCTGTTTGTATTGCCCGAAAGCCTCCAGCGGGAAAACCGCAGCCCGTTTTCCTGGCGCAGGGCCAACCCGGTCGGCTCCATACGGATGCTTTCCCGCTCGCGCCTGCTGCTCGCGCTTTCAGCCGTGCTGCTGCTGGCTTATGTGGCCCAACAATCCCTCATGAATGTGTATGTGCTCTATGCCGACTACCGGTTTCACTGGACCGACCGCACGGTGGGGCTGTCGCTGGGGCTGGTCGGTTTGTTTTCCGGACTGTACGGCGGCGTGCTGGTCAAGCGGGTGGTGAAGCAGTTGGGCGAACGCGGGTCGATATTGCTGGGACTGGCGCTTGGAGCGACCGGCTTCGCGCTTTTCGGCTTATCAAAAACAGGGCTGCTGCTTCTGCTTGGGATTCCCGTGATGAACGGAATGAGCTTTGTTTGGCCGGCTTCGCAATCACTGATGAGCGCTCACGCCGACCCGACGGAGCAAGGGCAGCTGCAAGGCGCGATTCATTCGCTCCGCGGCATTTCAGGCCTGCTCGGCCCGGGGTTGTTCACCTACGTTTTTTCCAAGTCCATCGGCACGGGAGCCGTGATTCACCTGCCTGGATCGCCGTTCTTCTTGGCTTCCATCCTGTTGATCATGGCTTTTCTTTCCATGGTGCCCCTGGCGGGCAGGCGCGGCCCGGTCGGCTCATAAATCCTTGTCTCGTACATGGGGCCGCGCTTGCGCTGGGGTAAGGGTCGGCCTTGCATGCCCGCCTTAAAGCGGGCCCAGAAATCGCCAAGGGTGGACGGCTTGCCCAGTCCAAACCAAAGTACCAGCAGGATAAGTGCAATGATGTGCGTGGCCAGGATAACCGAGCCGACAACCTCCAGCATGCGATCCGCGGACTTCGGCCATGTGTCGATAGGTACCTGCATCCCTCATTAGATACCGGAAAGCCGCTTGAAGAACGAGCAGCACCTGCGACCGGATCAAACCGCCTCGTCGCTGTCCGCCTCGTCGAGCTCGGCGAAGATTTGGTCGAGGTCGACGTAGATCGGCCCGGTGCGGGCACGAAGCAGGCGCGCGGACACCCACTTGTCGGGCTCGCATACCCAACCCATGCGCTTTTGCGGGTTCACGACCCAGATATTCTCGATACCCATCTGCTGGTAGTCGGCCACCACATCTTGAATGTCGCTGAACGAATCACTGGGGGAGACAATCTCAATGACGATCAGCGGCGGCTCAACCAGCGTCTGCGGCCATCGCTTCCGAGGGCCCACGACCACGTCGGGTAGGCGCACGCGGTCGGCTGCGACGCGGGTGCGGACTTCAACCGCGGCCTTAATGCCCCATTCTTTTTCGTGGCTGCCGAACCAAATCATGAACCTGCCCTGCATCAGTCCATGTACCGACATTACCATGCCGCGCTCCTTCAGCTCCCCATCGATGTACTCCACATCGCGCTCGAACGGCATGCGCTCATAGTCCTGCATTGAAACCAGTGCCGTCGTCGCCATGGCTGTTTGCCCCCGCTGCCGCCATTCTATGAAAAGACCGCGGCGGCCCGCCTGCTAAAATCAAAGATTCCGATGGCAGAAGAGTCAGTAAAACTTATCCCCCTAGGCGGCCTTGGCGAGTTCGGTATGAACTCGATGGCTATTCGATACAAAGACGACATCATCGTCATCGACGCGGGCCTGATGTTTCCCGAGTCCGAGCTGCTCGGCGTCGATATCGTCGTTCCCGACATCTCATACCTGGCCGACAACAAGCACCTGGTACGCGGCATTCTGCTCACGCACGGGCATGAAGACCATATCGGCGGCCTGCCCTGGATCCTGTCCGAGGTGAACGTACCGGTGTACGGCACCGAGTTCACCTTGGCGTATGTGGAAGGCAAGCTCGACGAGCACAAAATGCTGGACGCGACCGAGCTGATCGAGATCGCGCCCAATGCGAAGTTCTCGATCGGTGCGTTTACGATCGAGCCGATCCGGGTGACGCACTCGCTGGTGGACTGCGTGGCGCTCGCGATTGAAACCCCGGTCGGCGTCATTGTGCACACGGGCGACTTCAAGATCGACCTGTCGCCGCCGGACGGCAAGCCGTTCGACCTCCACAAGTTCGCCGAGTACGGGCAAAAGGGCGTCCTGGCCCTGCTCCAAGATTCGACCAATGTCGACCGGCCCGGTTATACGCCGAGCGAGTGGGCGGTGAAGCCGCGCTTGGATGAGGTTTTCCAACGGACCAAGAAGAAGCTGTTCTTCTCCTGCTTTTCGAGCTCCATCTACCGCATGCAGATCGCGCTCGACTTGGCGCAGAAGCATGGGCGCAAGGTCGCCATCGTCGGCCGTTCCATGATGGAATCAAGCGAGATCGCGCAGGACCTGGGCTACCTGAACCTGCCCGCCGGGCTGACCATCCATCCCGGGCAGATCAACGATTTCTCGCCCGAGCATGTGATGGTGCTGATTTCTGGGACGCAGGGCGAGCCGATGTCGGCGCTTTCGCGGGCGGCGGTCGACAACCATAAGCACGCCCGCATCGCGCCCGGCGATACGGTCCTGCTTTCCTCGCGCGTGATCCCCGGCAACGAAAAGGCGATTTACCGGGTGATTGATCACCTGTACCGGCGCGAAGCGGAAATCCTGTACGACGACGGCTCGATGGGGCTGATCCATGTTTCCGGCCATGCCTCGCAGGAGGAGCAGCGGCTGCTCATCAACCTGCTGCGGCCCAAATTCTTTATTCCTGTTCACGGCGACTACCGCCATTTGCGCAAGCACGCGGAGTTAGCGAAGGCCACGGGTGTGGTCGGCGAAACGGTGCTGATCGAGGACGGCGATGTGTTGGAATTGACCCCGTCCAAAGCACGCAAAGCCGGCAAAGTGACTGCCGGCCGCGTTTGCATCGACTCCGGCTCGACCTCGGACGTGGTCGGCGATGTGATCATTCGCGACCGCCGCAACTTGTCCGAGGACGGCATCGTGCTGCCGATCATCACGATCAACAAGCTTACGGGCAAGGTGGAGCGCGCGCCGGAGGTGGTGACGCGCGGGTTTGTTTCAGCGGACAATGCGGTGCTGAAGGAGGCGGCGTCGGTCATCACGCAAACGCTGGATCAGTCGAGCGCGGAAGAAAAAGCTGACCCCGGGGTGATGAAGGAAAAAATCCGCATCGACCTGAAGCGGTATATCCAAAAACAGACAAGCCGGCGGCCGCTGATCATGCCGGTGATCTTGGAAGTGTAAGTCGTAGGAGGCGAGGGTCTCCGTCGACCCTCGCACACAGTTACTGCGCGTTCACCATCGGCTCCTGCTTGACCGCCCGCGTTACAGCCGCCGCTACGCCGGCCACCGCCAGCAGCCGCAGGGTCGAGCGTACCGGGCCTACGCCTTTTGACGGGAACTTTGCCTGATAGCTGTTTTCTAAGATACTTTCCGCGATCTTAGAAAATTGCTTGTCGCCCTGCTTATTCTCATCAAGCGACTGCCCAAGCAGTACGGCGGCTTTTGATAAGCCGAGCGTCTGCGCGTAAGCACGGAGCGCGCCGTATTTGCTGATGTAGTAGTGCACTGCGGCCTGCGCCATGCTGATGGAGGCCAGATCGCGCTCGTTCGGGCCGGCTGCGTTGCGGCGCAGAATCGCGTTCGCACGGTCAATGCCTTCGATCACGAAATTTTCCACCGAGTCCGGTTCGGATTTGAGGAGGGCAAAAATTCTTTCTAAGCGCTTTACCTGTTTCTTGTTGATGTCGGCACCGGCCTTGAACAGCCGTTTGAGCTGTGGGTTTGCCGCTTCTTCCGCGCTCTCCGCCGACTGCCCCGCGCTGTCCTTTTGCGCGCTTAGGACCGCACTCAGTTCTTGAAGAAAAAATTCCTGTAATCCACTTGCCGCCATCGTCTGTTTCCTTTCCAGTTCCTGCGCCTTTCCTCCGCAGGATGGCCCGCGAAGGCTCCGAGTTGCTTTTGTTCGGAACCGCACGCTTGCAACCTGACCAAACCAGGCCTGCGTGGGCGCGCAACGCCAAACAGCTTTCGCTCAACTTAATCATTAATCACCCTTGAAAGGTTTTCCCCTATGCAGATGCGCAGCATCGATGATCTTCTCTATGTCGGCCTTACCTACGTGCACAATTTTGAGCAGCAGGTGGCCGCCAATGCTTCCAAAATGGCGCAGGCTTCCACCAACCCGCAGCTGAAGGACGCGTTCTCCAAGACCGAGTCCAAAAGCCGTGAGTACGCCCAGCGTATCGAACAGGTATTCGGGCATCTCGGCAAAGAGCCGAAAAGCGAGGACAACCCGCTCGCCAAGGCCATGATCAATGAAGTGAACAATATGATCGCGAACACGGAGCCGTCGGCTGTGCGCGATGCGGCGCTGATCGTGGCTGCGAATCAGCAGCAAGCTTACCGGGTGGCTTCCTACGGCTCACTGAACCAATATGCGGGGCTCATCGGGAAGTCCGAAGCAGTGAAGGTGCTGCGAGACTCGCTCGAGGACAGCAAGAACGGCGACGAAAAGTTCACGAATATCGGGGAAACGCAGGTAAACCTGGAGGCCGCGCAGCAGCCGGTCGGCGCGTAAAGGTTTGATTTGCAAATGAAGGCCGGCCCTCGGGCCGGCCTTTTCGCGTTCCCGATTTGGAACGCGCTTCCCGTTTCGGTACTTCCGTGTTGTTTTCCGCAGCCGCCCGAGGTGCAAAGACGCCCCGGCGGGAGACACTGGGTCAGGTCAGAACCGGACGTATACTCGGTTTGTTTCCAGCTTCCGCAGCGTGCAATCCGGCGGAGGGATCCTGTTTCGAGCGGAGTTTTGTTTGGGTCGTACATCGGCGGATGCAGCGGAGGAGCTTCTGGATATAGGCGCGGCGGCCGAGGTCAGCGGCCTGACCAGCAGTCGTACCGTCGCGGCAAGCGCGATGTGGAATTTACTCGGCCGCCTGGGGCCGCTCGTCATCGCCGTACTGGTCACTCCCGCGCTGGTCCGCATGTTGGGGCCGAACCGGTGGGGTGTATTCACCATCGCGCTCTCGCTGGTCGGCATTTTTTCGATCTTCGATTTCGGCATCGGCCGCTCGCTTACCCGCAGCATCGCGGAACTGCTGGTGGACAACAAGCGCCGGGAAGCCGCGTCTATCGCCCGATCCGGCATGGCGGCCCTTGCCATCTTCGGCGCCCTCGGCGGGGCGCTTCTGGCTTCCCTTGCCCGGGTATGGGTCGACCATGGGCTGCACATTCCGCCCGCGATCCACGATCAAGTGCTTCACTCCATCTATGTGCTTTGCCTGTCGGCACCGATCGTTTTGCTGTCCTCGGCGCTTTGGGGCATCCTGTCGGCCTTTCAACGGTTTCGCGCGGCCAACCTGGCGAATATTCCCGTAAGCGCGATGTACTATCTAGGCCCGCTGGCCGTGCTGCACTTCGCGGACTCGCTGGTAGCGGTGATCACGGTGCTCGTATTGTGCCGCGTCGCCAATGTCGTCGCTTACTGGATGATCTGTGTACGTGCCCTGCCCGAGTTAAAGCATGCGCGCGTGCAATTACGGATGCTTGGCCCCGTCGTGCGCATGGGCGGGTGGATGACCGCCTCCAACGTGGCTTGGCCGATTTTGACGTATGTGGACCGCTTCATCATCGCCTCCGTGCTGTCCGCCGCCGCCACCGGCTACTATTCCACACCGCTTGACCTGGTGCTGCGCTTCGCCATCGTCCCTGTCGCGATTATGAACACAGCTTACCCGGCGATGGCGGCCAGCTATCGCACCGCGCCCGAGGTGACCGCGAACCTGTTCCGCCGCTCCCTCCTCACCGTGGCCGCGCTGCTGTTTCCGGCTTCGCTGGCCTGCGTCGCCCTCAGCCATTGGATCCTGACAGTTTGGCTCGGCGCATCGTTCGCGGACCACGCAGCCGTTGTGCTTCGCTGGCTGGGCGTCGGGGTTCTGCTCACCAGCATCGATGCGGTCGTGGCGGGACTGCTGGACGGCATCGGAAAAGCAAGTGTCAACGCGAAGTTTTCTTTCGCGGAGCTTGCCTTGTATGTGCCTGTACTGGCCCTGCTGGTACGCACAACCGGGATCAAAGGCGCCGCCATGGCTTGGGCGCTGCGGTGCGGGCTGGATTTCGTCCTGCGGCTGTGGGTGGCGCAGCGGCTTTACGTGCCGCTTCGCCCCGCGGTGCGGCAATTATTTCCCTTGCTGGGCGGCCTGCTTGCGGCACTGCTGCTTACAGCCTTTACTGCATCACCCTTGGTCGGCCTCGGTTCAGCCTTACTGCTTTCCATCGTGCTGTGGCGGTCCCTTTCAGCAGGCGAGCGCACGAAGCTGCATTCCACGGCAGCCAGGTTCCTGCCCATGCTGCGGCCCGCGCCGCACTGACGCTCACCGGCGCGTCCAACCTGAGTGCAACCGCCAGGCTTGTCCTGTCATGGCGGGCGGCTTGCCCGCAGCGGAGAACCATTCGACTCGTGTAGCCGTGCCCGGAGGAAAGATCAAATCGGTCATCGCGATCGTTCCATTCTGGGCGAAGGCCTCGACCGACGAGCGATCCATGATGAGATCGAGGTCCATGGCCCGCCCTTCGGCGAGCGGAGCATTCGTGCGCGTCAAGAAGCCGGGACCGATCGCGAGTCCGGAGTGTGTCCGGTCGATGTAGAACTGTTTACGCCCGCGGTCGAAACCGATATCAGTCCAGTGCTGATCGCCCGACCACAGGCGCAGCCCGAAATCACTTTCCGCGCCGGCGCGGAAAGCCGCTTGCAGCTCGAATGCCCCATCTGTCTCGAACAATGTTTTGGTGCCCGAATTCACTGTGATCGGTGCGGCCGCTCCATCGCGCAAGGGGGCAACAATCGGGCTTTGCCGGAGAGCCGGGCCGGCCTTATCCTCAACCAGCGCCAACTGGCGGCCAAGGCTCATCTGTCCGCGCCAAGGCGAGGTCGTGAGGAGCTTTGCATACTGCCAGTTGCTCATCCACCCCAGAAGCACAGGCGGTTTGTCGCCGGGTATGCCGTTGAAGCTGATCGCGCAGTAGTCGTCCTTGCCGTAGTTGGTCCAGCCATGCGCGCCGGCCTGCTCCGACGCGGTAAAGCGTGTGCCGTCGAAGCTGCCGAGGAAGAACTGCTCGCCTGACCCGCCTTGGAGCGCACCGGGATTAAGACCCACTTTCATCACCCATGTGCCGGGAGCTTTCGGATCGGCGTTGGCTACTTGAAGCAGGTCGGGGCACTCCCAGTCACCGGAAACCGCCCCTGCCGGACCGAATTCGCTCAGCTGTTTCCAGGTTTTCAAATCCGGAGCGGCGTAAAGCAGCACCTTATGCTCCTTCGGCAGCGCGACAGCCATCAACCACCGCTTTCGGACGGCATCCCAACTGACGCTCGGGTCGCGGAAGTCGGCCAAGTGCAGGTCCAGCACAGGATTGCCTGTGTATTTGGTCCAAGTGCGTCCGCCGTCGAGTGATGCGGCCAGGTTTTGCGCTTCGTGCGGCGGCGCCGGCGGGTCGGCGTTGCCCGTGTACACGGCAACGAGGCACTCCGGTTGCTTGCCGCACAATCCGCTTGTATTACCCCGGTCCACGACAACGCTTCCCGTGAAGATGGCGACGCCGTCCGCCTCCGGAATCGCTACGGGCAGCTCGCGCCAGTGCAGCAGATCCGGAGAAACGGCATGGCCCCAGCTCATGTGCCCCCACTGATCGCCGAAAGGATTGTGCTGGAAAAACAAGTGATACTCGCCGCGGTAAAAGATGAGCCCGTTCGGGTCGTTTGTCCAATTCTTTTGAGGGGAGAAATGAACCTGCGGACGGTAGGGTTGGTCATACCCACCGCTTTGCGCCCAACCGGCGGCCGAGATCACAACAGCCGCTGCTGCCGAGGGTAGCTTGTTCATGCGGGCAAGCGTAGAAGAGCGCCGGGAAGCGTGTAAAGCGCGAAGTACAGCAGACCTGGCCGCGACAGCTTTGCCCTCCTGCTCGGAACATTGCTGGCAGACGCCTTTACGCATCTGTTAGGCTTCCCACCAACATGCGCACGCTTGCCTTCGCCGCCGCCCTGCTTTTGCCTTCCGTCCTCTCCGCCCAACAAGAGATCAACGGCTACCAGCCGAAATGGTGGAAGGAGGCTGTGGTGTATCAGGTCTACCCGCGGTCGTTCCAGGATTCGAACGGCGACGGCATCGGCGACCTGAACGGCATTACCTCGCGGCTGGATTACCTAAAAAGCCTCGGGGTGGATGTTATCTGGCTTTCGCCGCATTATGATTCTCCAAACGCCGACAACGGCTATGATATCCGCGACTACCGTAAGGTGATGACTGAGTTCGGAGACAACGCGGCCTTTGACCGTATGCTCAAAGCGGTCAAACAACGGCATATGCGCTTGATCGTCGACTTGGTTGTCAACCATACTTCCGACGAGCATCGATGGTTTGCCAACGCGCGCTCCTCGCGCGACAGCCCGTATCGCAACTACTACATATGGCGCGACAGCAAGAACAACGACACGCAGCCGCCTAACAATTATCCGTCCTTTTTCTCGGAACCGGCCTGGACGCTGGATCACCAGACAAACCAGTGGTATCTGCATTACTTCGCGGTCAAGCAGCCGGACTTGAACTGGGATAACCCGAAGGTGCGTCAGGACGTGTATTCCATCATGCGGTTCTGGCTCGACAAGGGCGTCGACGGCTTCCGCATGGACGTCATAACCCTCATCTCAAAGCAGCCCGGCCTGCCCGACCTCACCCCGGAGCAGACGAAGCACTTTCCTGATATCTATGCAGCCGGCCCGCACCGAGATCAATACCTGCAGGAGATGAACCGCGAGGTACTCTCAAAGTATGACGACATGAGCGTCGGCGAGGCGGCCGGGATTTCACTCGCGCAAACGCCGGATATCGTGGATGAGCGGCGGCACGAACTGAACATGATCTTCAACTTTGACGCGGTCTCGCTCGCGGGAGGTGACGGCGGCACCTTTAAGAAGTACAGGCTTCCGGAGCTGAAAGCTATCTACGACCGCCATGCCACAATCTTGGACAAGCATACCTGGGATACGGTGTTTCTTTCCAACCACGATAACCCGCGGGTGGTTTCCACCTTCGGCGACGACTCCACTCCGGAGTACCGCGTACGCTCCGCCAAGCTGATAGAAACCATGATCCTTACCCTGCGGGGTACGCCGTTTCTGTATCAGGGCGACGAGCTCGGCATGACTGACTACCCGTTTACCGGGATTTCGCAGTACAACGACATTGCCGCCCGCAATGCGTACAGTGCACAGGTGCTTACCGGCAAGATTCCGCAGGCTGCTTTTCTCGCTAACCTGGCCCGGGTTTCGCGGGACAACTCCCGCACGCCGATGCAATGGACCGCGCAGCCCGGCGCCGGCTTTACAACCGCGAGCGCAAAGCCATGGCTCGCGATCAATCCAAATTACAAAACCATCAATGCAGAGCAGGAGCAGGCCGACCCCAACTCTATTCTCAGCTATACCCGGCAGGCCATCGCGCTGCACCACGGGAGCAAGGTGTTTACTTACGGCGACTATACCGACTTAAGTCCTTCCGATGTGCATGTATATGCTTACACGCGCACTCTCGGGTCGGAGCACTACTTAATCGCCCTGAACTTCAGCGCGAAGCCGGCGGCGTACACGCTTCCAAAAGAAATCAAGCCGGCGGAGCTCAAACTCGGCAATCTGCCTACGAACGAGACCGGCACCGCCACACTCCATCTTCAGCCTTGGGAAGCACGGGTCTACCGCTACTGACCGGCAGGCGGGTTTCCAGTCGTCCGCTCCAGCCGCTATACTCGCGCTCGATATGAAAGCTCCCACTTCGAACCTTTCCCGCCGCGCCTTTGCACGGCTGCTGCCCGCCACGGCGGCCGTTGCCGCCATACCGACTACCGCCCCGGCGCAGACTGCTTCCGCCACGGCGGGCAGGCCCTTTCCCGAGGGCTTTCTATGGGGGTCCGCAACCGCTTCCTATCAAGTGGAGGGGGCAGTGAAAGAGGACGGCCGCGGCGTTTCCATTTGGGACACCTTCTCGCACACGCCGGGTAAAACGCATAGCGGCGATACCGGCGATGTGGCGGATGACGACTATCACCGCTACAAAGAGGACGTCGCGATCATGAAGGAGCTCGGGCTGAAGACGTGCCGGTTTTCGATCGCCTGGCCGCGCATCTTTCCAAACGGTACAGGAACGCCTAACCCGCAAGGGCTGGACCACTACCAAAAGTTTGTGGATGAACTGCATGCGAACGGCATTGAGCCTTATTGCACGCTCTATCACTGGGACTTGCCCCAGGCGCTTCAAGATAAGGGCGGTTGGCAGAACAGGGCCACCTCGGAGGCTTTCGCTGCTTATGCTGGGTATGTCGCGGGTAAGTTGTCCGACCGCGTCAACCATTTCATGACCACAAACGAAATCGAGACCTTTACCGACCTAGGCTACGGCACGGGCATACACGCGCCGGGCGTCAAATTGGGACCGACGCAGGCCTTTTACCAGGTGTGCCATAATGCCGTGCTCGGGCATGGGTTGGCTGTGCAGGCGATCCGCGCCGCCGCGAAATCTGGAACCAGAGTAGGTTTGGCTGAGAACATCACGGCCGTGGTGCCCGCCATTGCCGCTGAGGAGCACATCGCGGCAGCCCGCACGGCGCTCCTGGAAGAAAACGCCAGGTACATGAGTGTGATTGCAACCGGCAAGTACACCGAGGCGTACCTGAAGAAGTTAGGCCCGAACGCACCGAAATTCACCGACGCCGACCTGAAGGCGATCTCCTCACCAATCGATTTCGCGGGCATCAACATTTACACCCCGACCTATGTCATGGCCGATACATCCGGCGAACAGGGATACAAGGTCATTCCGTTTCCTACCACCTACCCACACATGTTCTCAGAATGGCTGCACATCGGCCCGGAGGCTTTGTACTGGGGTCCGAAGCTGGCGCACGAGGTTTGGGGGCTGAACACGCTGTACATCACCGAGAACGGTGCCTCGTCGGACGACCGGCTCACCCCGGACGGGCAGGTTCTCGACACCGACCGGACCATGTTTCTGCGCAACTGCCTGACGCAGCTGCAGCGCGCGGTCAGCGAAGGCGTTCCGGTAAAAGGATATTTCCTATGGAGCCTGCTCGACAATTACGAGTGGGCGGACGGCTACGAGAAACGCTTCGGAATTACCTACGTGGACTTCCAAACGCAGAAGCGCACGCCGAAGCTGAGCTCGCGCTTTTACAAAGCCACGATCGCGGCCAACTCGGTGGCATGAGGGAGCGCAGCAGGTAAACCTAGCTTGCTTATCTGCTGCGCGAATCTTCACATGAAGGCATTCCAAATTGACTGCATGATCTCTGCTTGTCATTGAGCCGATCATAAAGGAACTAATCGGGCTCGCTTGGCGCGTCGTCGGCCTTTCTCGCCATCCTAGATATCGGAGTGATGCACTTTGTAGGATAGTGTCAATTGCCTCTATTGCTGTTTGAGATAAAAATCGGTGGTCCTGTTTTGTTCTGATAACTTTTGCGTCCAATCAAGCAGGAACTACACTGACCGAGAGGACACGCGTGACCGCCCGACCTTGCCTTCTGCTCCTGCTTGCCGCCCCTGCTCTCGCGCAGCGGGGCGCGACGGCTCCCCATGCCACCACCCTCCGCCCCACGCCCTTGTACCTCCAAGCCGACGCGGGCTCGTCCAAGCTCGCCACCGTCGAGCCGGGGCGCGAGCTCACCATTCTCCAGCGCGGGCAGGGTTGGCTGCAGGTGCAGGCCAACACCGACGAGGAGGTCGTGCGCGAGCAGGACCGCCCTGTGTTTTCCGACTCACCGGAACAGCACCCCGTGTCGGGCTGGCTCGAAGACCAAGCCGCCGTGACCGCGGATACGCCGAACGGGGAAGCGGTCCTGTTCGGCGAGGCGATCTCGTTTGAGCAGGCCGCGAGCGCCCCGCATCCTCCGGCGGACGCGGCTCAAACAGCCCGGAGGCTGTACCGGCTCGATGCCGAAATTTTCCCCTCGGGGACCCGCGCCGCCGAGGCCGCTTGGCGCTCCGCCGATATACGCTGGCAGCTGCAAAAGGAGGACGCCGCGACGCTCCCTTCCGCGCACGAGCAGGAGCCCTACCTGCGGCAGCTCCCGGACGAGTCCGAAATGAAGAAAATCGAGAAGCAATATGCGCAAACGAAGTGGGCCGGCTACGCCGCCTACGCGCTGATCGACAATAAGCTGTGCGGCGATTGGCAGGGCTCGGAAAAGTGCCCGGAAAAAGAAACGGCCTATTTCACCAAGTTCGTCGAGCAATATCCCGACTCGCCGAAAGCGCCGCAAGCCTTATACGAAGCCGCGTGGCGGATGGCCTGCGCGGGCGACCTGTGGGCCGCCGACAACGAAGACAAGCACTCCGCCGAGGACCGCAAGCGCGCTGTCGACCTGAGCAATCAACTCGTCCAGCACTACCCTACGGCGGACTACGCCGCCCGCGGCGCTTCGCTTGCCTTCAAGGTGCAGCATGGGATTCCGGTTTACGGCAACGACCGCCGGTAAGGAGAGATCAATGGACCTGACCCGCCGCGAAGCTTGCGCTGCTTTGGCCGCCTTCTTCTCCGTGCAAAGCGCCGATGCGCAGGACACGGCCGACATGACCCGCTCCCGGGTGTTCCGGTTCGCCGAACTGCCCGTGAACACAAACGCGAACGGCGGCTGGTCGCGCGCGGTATTGCACGGCACCCTGCCCACGGGCGAGTTCGTGGAACTGCACGAAACCATGCTGCCCGCCGGCAAAAGCCCGCACCCGCCCCACCGCCACCGCAACTCTGAATTCATTCTTCTGCGCGAGGGCAAGCTTCAATATCTGAACGAAAGCACCCCCGAGCCGGTAGCCCCCGGCGATGTCATCTACACGGCGTCCATGCGGCTGCACGGGCTTGTAAACCCAGGCAGCGTGCCGGCGCTGTACTACGTCGTGTCCGTCAGCCACGGGCAGCTCTGATCCCCCGTACCTCCTTCGTTATGGTGAAGAACAGGATTCATGCCTCGGGCGAAACTTGCCGATGGTATAACCAAGCTGGTTCAAGACGCTTAAAGGATCCCGCCCCGCCCTGTGAACGATTACCTGCTTTCCACCATTCTCGGCATCGTTGAAGGCCTCACCGAGTTCCTCCCTGTGTCCTCGACCGCGCATCTTCGCATTGCCGAAGCGCTCCTGCATGTATCGCTCACCGACCCGTTTTGGAAGATGTATACGATCGTGATCCAGCTCGGGGCCATTCTCGCGCTGGTGCTTCTGTTTTTGAACCGCATCGTGACATTTGTCCGCACGTTTCCGCGCGGCGAGGGCCGCGACCATACCGCCCTGACGCACCCGCTCACGCTGGTGGCGCTGGCCTTCGTCTGCACCGCCATCCCTTCATTCCTGCTGGAGAAGCTCGTGGGCAAGCACTTGGAATCGCTCACGGTGATCGCATGGTCGCTGCTGCTGGGCGGCGTGGTCATGTGGGCTATCGATGTGTGGAGCTCCCGGCGCGACAACCCAACCAAGGACGTCGACTCCATGGGTCCCGGCCAGGCAGTGTGGATCGGCCTTTGCCAAGTACTGTCGGCGGTGTTCCCGGGCACCTCGCGTTCCATGTCGACGATCACCGCCGGCCAACTCGCCGGCATGACCCGCCCCGCCGCGCTTGAGTTTTCGTTCCTGGTCTCGATCCCGGTGATGGTCGCCGCCACCGGCTACGAGTTCCTGAAAACCGTCCACCCCAGCCACCACGCGCGGCACCAGGCCGCTCTCGCCGCCTCCACCGCACCTAGCGAGCAGATCGCCCCGCTCGTCATGACCGGCCACAACTGGGTCGTCCTCGCGATCGGCTTTGCCGTGTCGTTTGTCGTGGCACTGGGGGTGGTGGGCTGGTTTCTAGGCTACGTGCGGCGGCACGGGTTCGGGGTGTTTGCGGTGTATCGGATTGTAGTGGGGTTGGGGGTGCTGGTGTGGGG
>CAXTSB010000012.1:41432-45138 GCA_964246845.1 uncultured Acidobacteriaceae bacterium | reverse complement strand
CCGATCGCCGGGCCGCGCGGGCACTAAATGCGGTTGTCCGCATGGCTCCCAAGCCGGCGGAACACCGCGGCCAGGGCTTCCGGTGCGAGCTCCTCGGCCCGCGCTTGGGCCGAGGGCACGGCGGCCGCCACCCCCGGCGCGGGATACCCGGCCGCCCGCAGGTTATTTCCGAGCGTTTTGCGCTTGTGCGCGAACGCTTGCTCCAGAAAGCGACGGAACTCCCCTCGCGCGACGCCGAGCTCCTCCCATCGCGGCGCGAACTCCATCCGCACCACCGCTGAGTCGACGGCCGGCGCGGGGCTGAACGCGCCGGGCGGGAGCGTAAACAAGAGTTCCACCCGCGCATGCACTTGGCAGAGAACCGAGAGCAGCCCGTAATCGCGGGAGCCCGGCGCGGCGGCGATGCGCTCGGCTACCTCGCGCTGCACCATGAGCACGGCGCGCCGCAGGCTTTGCTCATGGGTGAAAAGATGGTGAAGGATGGGCGAGGTGATGTAGTACGGCAGGTTGCCGATGACATCGAGCGAGCGCCCCGGCTCCCGCGCCAAGCCGGCGAGGTCGACCGTGAGCACATCGGCCTGCACCACTTCGACTCCGGGCCGTCCGGTGAAGCGCGTGCGCAGCGCCGCCGCGAGTCGGGGGTCGAGCTCGATCAAGATCAGGCGGCGGGCGCGGGCGGCGAGCAGGTCTGTCAGCGCCGCCTTGCCCGGGCCGATCTCGACCACATCGCCCGCCGCGCCCAGGGCTTCCACGATGCGCCGCCGGGCCGCCTCGTCCACCAGAAAGTTCTGCCCCAGCACCGACCGCTGCTTCCGCCCCACACGCCTCCCGCTGTTCTCCGATAGACTAAGCCTTCCGCCTGGGAGGCCCGCGAACCGCCATGCATATCGTCTTTGCCGCGTCTGAGTGCGTTCCGTTTGTGAAGACCGGCGGCTTGGCCGATGTGATCGGCGCTCTGCCGCCGGAACTGGTGCGCCAAGGCCATGCAGTCACGGTCTATCTGCCGCTGTTTCGGCAGGTGGCCGCGCAGCTCACCAAGCGCACTGCGGCCATCGCGAGCATTACCGTCCCGTTTCTCGGCTATAACCGTTTCGCGTCCATTGTTGAGGGCGGCAAGCGCGACGGCGTGCGGTATCTCTTCGTGGACTGCCCGGAGCTGTTCGACCGGGAAGCGCTGTACGGGACGGGCGCGGGCGACTACGGTGACAACTGGGAGCGGTTCGCGCTGTTCAGCCGCGCGGTGCTGGAAGCCTCAAAGCAGCTGGGCGCGCCCGATGTGTTTCACGCGCACGACTGGCAGGCCGCCATGCTGCCGGTGTTTTTGCGGACGCTGTATGCCGAAGATCCCGCGCTCGCGAACGCCGCGGCGGTGTTCACCATCCACAACGCGGGCTACCAAGGCTGGTTTCCGCCGCAGACCACGGAAAAGTTGCTGCTGCCCTGGGAGCTGTTCCGGATGGACCGGCTGGAGCACTACGACACATTCAACTTCCTCAAGGGCGGCATTGTGTACGCGGACGCGCTGACCACCGTGAGCCGCAAGTACGCCGAGGAGATCCAAACGCCCGAGTTCGGGGCCTCGCTCGAAGGCATCTTGCGGGCGCGTTCGGCGGACCTCCACGGCATCTTGAACGGGGTCGACTACGGGCAATGGGACCCGGCGCACGACCGCTACATCGCGGCGCACTACACACCCGAAAACCCGGCGGCCAAGGCGGAGTGCCGGCGCGACCTGCTCCATGCCTTCGCCGCGCCCGACCTGCCCGATTCGACGCCGGTGCTCGGCATCGTGTCGCGCTTCGCGACGCAGAAGGGCTTCGACCTGCTGGCCGAGATCGCCGACCAGCTCGCGCAGCGTGAGATGTTCCTGGTCGCGCTGGGCACGGGCGAGCCGTACTACGAGCACTTGCTGCGCTCGCTGGCCGAGCGGTATCCGAGCCGCTTTGCCGTGCGCGTGCAGTATGACGACACCCTCGCGCACAAGATCGAGGCAGGGTCGGACGCGTTCCTGATGCCTTCGCGCTACGAGCCGTGCGGGCTGAACCAGATTTACAGCCTGCGCTACGGCACGGTGCCGGTGGTGCGCGCGACCGGCGGCTTGGACGACACGGTCGAGGAAGCGCCGGATTCGGGCAACGGCACTGGATTCAAGTTCCACGGCTACCGCTCGGGCGACTTCCTCCACGCCGTCGACCGCGCGCTGGCCGCGTTCGGGGACCGCCCGAAGTGGCGCCGGCTGATGGAAAACGGCATGAGGCAAAACTACAGCTGGGTGCGCCCCGCGGCGGAGTACGGGGCGCTGTATGAGTCCGTGGCGCGGCGGCGGTCATGAAAATAATCACGCGGTGACGAAGCGTTTGGTCATACTCATGCAAAGAATGATGTGGGCTTCAGTTAATTAAGGGTAGATTAATTTCGCATGAGATCACAGCCGCATTTCCTTCTTGCGAGGTATGAGCGTCTCATCCTTCGTCCGCTAGATTTCATTTATTACGCTCTTGCTTTGTACTTCTTCTGGCATCGCGCTTGGATTGTCGGAAGCGAAATGGTACTGATATCGTTAGGGGTAGATTTCATTGGTCAGGGTCTTCCGCATAGAAAGCGAGAAACATCAGCTGAATTAGCGGAAGGTATGCACATTTATGCAGGTGACTTCGATGGCGACATTGATGAGGACGAAGCACGTGGTTTTGGGAAGGCGTTTAGCTTGACTGTAGTCTTAGTTGCCGCAACGCAGGTTGTCATAGCTATTCATGAAAACCTGAGCTGGTATTGGATGTTGCTATCTCCTGTTCTGCTATCGTTTGCGTTTGCAATTATTGCAATGCTCATCGCCATTAGCCCAGAACGGCTCATTGCTGCGTACCGTGTGAGCAGGGTTAAGACCATGAAAGCATAACCGTTTTCAATCTAGAGTGACACTTTCAAAGCTTCAGTTCACCGGTACACCTTGCCTTCCGGCCAGGTTTCCGCGTAGGAGCGGAACCGGCCGCGGCAAATGTAGATGGAGCGCTGCTCCCACGGCATCTGGTACGGGTTGGTTTGCCGGTCGGCCACCGTGCAGGCGCGGTAGAACCGCCGCAGCTCTTCGGGCGGCGCGCTGGTGACGACGATCATCTCCTCGCCCGTGTACGCGCCCTGACCCCACAGCCAGTAGTTCTGGTGGCCGCTGATCGCGGGGGGCAGGCCGAGCGGCGCACCCAGGATGTCGAGGGCGCCGGCTTGACCGTAGTTCTCGGCGAAGATGCCCGTGCGGCGCTGCTCGGCGGGCGGCAGCGCCCGGTAAATGCGGGCGACGTCGTCGGCAAGCGCCTGCCAGCCCATGTGGTCGGCGAAAAACTCCGGGTAGGCCGCGCCGGGATGCTGTTCGCTTTCGATGGGATGGATGTGCAGCGTCCGCGCAAACGCGAAGTACTGCCGCGGCGTAAGAACGGGCACGGCAAAAGGGATGATGACGGCGAGGCTCGCGGCCATGGCCGCGCCGTACCATCGGGCGCCGCGGCGAAAGCGCGAGCGCTCCCATGCCAAGCCGCCCGCGGCGAACAACAGCGGGTATACGGGAGCAACGTAGTAGTCCTTGGCATGGAGGGCAAGCATGATGCCCAGGAAAAACACATACAGCCAAGCGGCGGCGCGGGGCCCCCGGCCCGCCCCGGCGCGCGCGGGCCCGCCCTTCGACGCCCGACCCGGGCGGTTGTCCTGCTGC
>CAXTSB010000012.1:20206-41422 GCA_964246845.1 uncultured Acidobacteriaceae bacterium | reverse complement strand
CACACAAAAACCCCCACCCCCCCCGCGCGGCGCCCCCCCCCCCCCCCCCCCGGCGCGCGCAGGAGCCAAACCAGCCCCGGAAGCCAAAGCAGGAGCGCGAGCGGCGAAAGCATCAGCAGTTGCGCGGCAAGGAACTTGGGCGGAGCAAGCACGGCCACCTTGTCGCTGTGCGCGACGTCGTGGAGCCACTCGTAGGTGGGAAAGCCATTGCGCGCCTGCCAAAGCAGGTTAGGCAAGGCGAGCGCGGTGGTGAGCGCGGCCGCGAGCAGGAATCCGCGCGTCCGGAGCAAGCGCCGGGCCGGGGTCGCCGCCAAGCCGAGGACCAATGCCGCGAGAAAGAACAGCATGGAGGCTTTGTTTTCAAGCCCAAAGCCGGCGCTCACGCCCAGCAGCGCCCACCAGCGGTGCGGTTGCGGATCGCCCTTGAGAAGGCGGAGGAGAGCCAGCGCGGTCCCCATCCAGAACACCGGTTCCCAGGCGTTCATCGACAGAAAGCTTTGGGTCGAAAGAAACACCGGCGCGGTGAGGACGCCCAGCATGGCCAGCACGGCCGCCCGCCGATGCCCGCCCAGCGCCTGCGCCAGCAGCCCCGTGAGCGCGACCATAAGCCCGCCCGCGAGCGCGGGCAGGAGGCGAAACAGCGCGAGGTGCCGGTAGCCGAACAGCGCTTCGGCCAGCCGCGCCTGTAGGGCCACCAGCGGCGGCTGGTCCACGTAACCCCAGGCAAGCCGGTGCCCACAGACCAGGTAATACAGCTCATCGCGGAAGATGCCGTAGCCGGCGTGCAGCGACCACAGCGTCAGCGCGGTTTGCAGCGCGACCTTCAAAACGGCGAAGCCGAGCAGCCAAGGAAGCAGCGTCGGCGGCCGCCGCTCGGCGACAAGCACCTCCTCGCGGGTATAGCTCTGAACTGCGGTGCTCATCTCTCCCTTCAGAGTACCCGGCCCGCGCGGCCGTCACGAGGAAAGGATGGATAAAACCTCGCCGCCGGATGCTTCGGGCGCTTTCTCGTCCGCGTGGAAGTGCTCATAAATCCGTTCGGCTGTTTTGCGCGGAACAACCGCGGTGAGCGCTTCCACCCCGGCGAGCGAGACCGCGCGCACGCTGCCGAAGTGCTCCACCAAACGCAGCCGGGTGCGCGCCCCGACGCCCGGAATCTCGGTCAGCTCGGAGCTCCGGTCGCGGATTTCGCGGCGCTTGCGGTGGTAGGTGATGGCGAACCGGTGCGACTCGTCGCGGATGCGCTGGATCAGGTGCAGCACGGGCGAGCGCCGCTCCAGCACCACCGGCTCATCCTCCGCGCCGTGTACGTAGACAATCTCCTCGCGCTTGGCGATGGAGGCCAACGGCTGCGTGGTCAGCCCGAGTTCTTCAAGCGCGCTTGCGGCCGCGTGGAGCTGCCCCAGGCCGCCGTCCACCAGCACCAGGCTGGGCAGGGGCTTGCCTTCGTCCTGCAAGCGCTTGTACCGGCGCCCGATCACTTCGCGCATGGAGGCGAAGTCGTCCACGCCCTCCACCGTTTTGATCTGGAACTTACGGTAGTCGGATTTCTTCATCCCGCCCGGCTCCCACACCACCATGCTGGCAACGGTCTCCGCGCCCTGGATGTGCGAAATGTCGAAGCACTCGATCCGGGTCGGGGTTTCGGGGAGCATGAGCGCGTCCTCGAGCGCTTCGGAAATGGCCTTTTCACTCGGCTTGAGCACGCGGAAGCGCTGATCGTAGCTTTGCTTCGCGTTGGTGCCGGCCAGGTCCACGAGCGAGCGCTTTTCCCCGCGCTGCGGGACTTCGATGCATACTTTGCGCCCGCGCTTGGACAAAGCCCCGGCCAGGGCATCGCGGTCGGCGAACTCGACCGGCGTGTAGATGGTCTTGGGCACATACGGCTGGTCGAGGTAGAGCTGCTTGAGCAGCGAGGCGAAGAACGCGCCGGGATGAAAATCTCCGGGTTGCTCGGCACCCAGTTCGTATTCCGGAATATCTTCCCAGAAAAACTCGCGCCGGTCGACGATCTTGCCCGCGCGCACGTGGAACAGGTTCACCGCAAGCATTCCGTTCTCGTAGTGGTAGCCGAACAGGTCCGCGTCGTCCTCGTCGGCGCTCGCGATGCGCTGCTTTTCCTGGAGCTGGTCTACCGTGGAAAGCAAGTCGCGGTATTTGGCCGCGAGTTCGTACAGCTCCTTTTCCGCCGCCTCCACCATGCGACTTTCGAGCTGCTTGGCCAGCTCCGCCCCGCGCCCTTCGAGCACCAGCTGTGCATCGCGCACGGCTTCCCCGTACTGCTCGGGGGTAGTCAGGCCTTCCACGCACGGGCCGGAGCAGCGCTTGATGTAGTACTGGAGGCACGGCCGGGGGTGGTAGCGCGCGAGGTCGACCTTGCAGGAGGGCAGCAGAAACGCGCGCCGCACCAGCTCCGCCACGCGGTAAGCCAGGTTGCCGGGGAAGTACGGGCCGTAATACGCGCCTCGGTCCTTGCGCAGCTTGCGCGTGACAAAGACCTTGGGGAAGCGATCGTTGAGCGTCAGCTTGACATAGGGGTAGGTTTTGTCGTCGCGCAGCAGGATGTTGAAGCGCGGCTTTTTCTGCTTGATCAGGTTGTTTTCAAGCGCGAGCGCTTCGTGCTCGTTGTCTACCAGGATGTAGTCGATGTCGACGGCTTCGCGCATCAGCGAGCCGGTTTTGGCGTGGGCCTGCGAGGCCGCGAGCAGGTACGACCGGGTGCGCGCGCGCAGGTTCTTGGCCTTGCCGACGTAGATCACCGTGCCGTCGGCGTCCTTATACAGGTACACGCCGGGGCCGGTGGGCAGCGTTCTGATCTTTTCCTGGAGGTCCATTGCGGTTCGGGGGACGGTGCTGCTGTACTGATGGTAACGGGGCCGCGCGGGGTGCGGCCGGGGTTCGCGGGCCGGGTCGCTGTCCCTGTTCCATCCAATGGAGGCCGTTTCGCGTCCGCTCGGCATCTCAATACCCGACGGCACGGACGTGCCCATGACCTCACCCTACGAAGGATTCCCGATGGCGAAACTTTCTTTCCGGACTGCATCCGCCGCGCTTTTACCCGTTTTCCTGCTTGCCGGCTGCACCACCAAGAAGACCGTGCGCAACCAGACCACGCCGGTGGTGAACGGCACCAACGAGCTCGACGACAAAACGGCCGCGAACAACCGCGCACTGGCCGACCTGGACAAGCGCACGGGCGCAGGCATCGGCGGCGCGCAAACTTCGGCTTCCAACGCGCAAACCGCCGCGAACCAGGCCAACACGGCGGCGGGCGGCGCGCAAACGACCGCGCAGGATGCCGTACACCGGGCGGACACGCTCAACAGCGCCGTACAAAACCTGGACACCTACAAGCAGGTCAGCGATGTGTCGGTGAACTTCGGCTTCAACAAATCCAACCTGACCAAGGATGCCGAAGCGACGCTGGACCAGCTCGGCGGCCAGTTGGGCTCGCAAAAATCCTACATCCTATCGCTGACGGGCGGGACGGACTCGGTCGGTTCGGCCACGTACAACTACCAGCTTTCAGACGCTCGGGCCGAGGCCGTCGTGCAGTACCTGGCGTCCAAGTACAACGTGCCGGCGCACCGTTTTTACCTGATCGGGTTGGGTAAGGATAAAGCGGTCGCGGACAATACGACCGCGGCCGGACGCGCGCAAAACCGCCGGGTGGAGGTGCAGCTGCTGACCAACCAGGCAACCACGGCGAGCTCGTCGCAGTAGCTGCTCTTGCTTTCAGAGGTGTCATCCTGAGCTAAGCGAAGGATTTGCTGTTTGCGCGGCGCGCGCGAAAAGCAGATCCTTCGTCGCTTCACTCCTCAGGATGACACCTGTGTGGTAACGTATATCTCGGGACGAGTCCGGTTGTACCGTGAATCCGTGAAGCTGCCCTGCTCACAGCGGCATTTGCGCGATGTGAGCCGTTCGGACGTCCTCCGCGGTGAACAGGTGCAGGAACGGCTCGCCTTCAAGCGCCTCCCGCACTGCCTTTGCGCCGGAAGCCTCGCGCACCACCAGGCAAGCCGCGCCGATGACCCGCATCTCCGCCCGGCGCGCCGCCTCGATCGCCTCGATCGTCGACCAGCCCGTGGTGCACACGTCGTCCAGCACCACCACCGGCGCGTCCGGCTCCAGGAAGCCTTCGATGCGGCGCTTGGCCCCGTGCGCTTTATCACCCTTGCGGACCAGGAAACCGTGGACCGGGCTTTGCGCGACCGCGCTCATGACGGAAACCGCGCTGACCACCGGGTCCGCGCCCATGGTCAACCCGCCCACCGCCGCCGGGCGGAGGTGGTGCGCTGCAAATAGCTCCAGCAGCGCCAGTCCGGTCAGCCGCGCGCCCTCGGCGTGGAGCGTGGTGACCCGGCAGTCGATGTAGTAGCTGCTCTTCGCGCCGGAAGCGAGCGTGAAGTCGCCCAGGCGAAAGGAAAGTTTGGCGAGCAGGTGGAGAAGGGAAGCGCGGTTGTCCATGAGGATAGGGTCAAGGGTCAAGGGTCAAGGGTCAAGGGAGAGAGCGAAAACCGCCAATGGGACGCACTGTATGGCTTGGCTCTTGGCCCTTAACCCTGCTTTTACCGCCCCAGCCGCTCCAAATGCCGAAAGCCGCCGGTTTGGAGCAGGATCCCGGCGAACAGGGTGAAGTTGTACGCCGCGTGGACCACGGTTGAGCTCGCGAGCGAGTTGAGGCGCAGCCGCACCGCGCACAGCACGACCGAAATGATGCCGATGAGCAGTACAGGCGCCCAGGCGTGCGAAACCTGCTCGGCATGGAGCAGCGCGAAGGGCAGGCTGGTGAGCACGGCGGACAGTCCGATGCCGAGCCACGCCGCCGCTCCGTTTGACCTGTCCAAGGTCGGCGCGGCCCAGCGGAACGCGTTCACGAAAGCGGGCAGCAGAAAGCCTCGAAAGCACAGCTCTTCGAATAAGGGAGCGCCGGTCACCCCGAAAACCAGCATGATCCACGCACCGGCCGGGGAGCGCATCATGTCGGCCATGATCGGCGGGTCCTTGGGCATGGGCAGCTGCGACCCGAGCGCGCCGATGCCGAAGCCGCACAGGAGGCCCAGCAGCACCAGCCGCCCAAAATAGCGCGCCGCAGCAGCGCCGCCCCAGTGCAGGCCGCGGGCGAACGGAAGACCCCACCAAGCGCGGAAAAGGGGCGCGGCCGCCAAGGCGGCCAGCGCATAGCCGAGCGCCTCGGAAGGCACGAGGAACCGAGGGTCGGGATTGTCGCGGAGCATCGCCCCGTACTGCCGGATGCTGCCGTGGCCGTACACATGCAGCTGCTGCGCAACGACGAGGGTAAGAAATTGCCCACCCAGAACCAGCGCAGCTGCCAGGGCAAACAGCACCAGCGCGTGCGCGAAGTTCGGTCCCACGGCCGTGATGCTCGGCTCGGGGGCGGGTTGGTCCGCGAGCGGGGAAAAGGGGCCCGGCTCGAACGCGCTCAATGCACGGTCTCCTTTTTGCGCTTCTTTCTCTCGGGCAGCGGCGCGGGCACTTCTGCTTGGACGTAGCGGCGCAGAAATTCGCCCGTATGCGAACCCGCGACCCCGGCCACCTGCGCGGGCGTGCCCTCGGCGACAATGCGTCCGCCGCCCTCGCCGCCTTCCGGACCCATGTCGAGGATCCAGTCCGCGTTGCGGATCACGTCGAGGTTGTGCTCGATGATCAGCACCGTGTTGCCCAGGTCGGTGAGCTTGTGCAGCACCTCCAGCAGCTTGCGGACGTCGTCGAAGTGAAGTCCGGTCGTCGGTTCGTCGAGCAGGTACAGCGTGCGTCCGGTTTGCCGCTTCGACAGCTCGCGCGCCAGCTTCATGCGCTGCGCTTCGCCGCCCGAAAGCGTGGTCGCTGCCTGGCCCAGGTGAATGTAGCCCAGGCCCACATCGACCAGCGTTTGCAGCTTTTGCCGCACCTGCGGGATGTCGGCGAGCACCGGCAGCGCGTCGGCGATGGTCAGGTCGAGTACGTCGGCGATGGAATAGCCGTTAAAGCAGACCGCGAGCGTTTCCTGGTTGTAGCGGCGGCCGTTGCAGATGTCGCACTGCACGTACACGTCCGGCATAAAGTTCATCTCGACGCGCTTTTGCCCGTCGCCCTGGCAGGCCTCGCAGCGGCCCCCGGCGACGTTGAACGAGAACCGGCCCGGCTTGTAGCCGCGTTCGCGCGACTCCGGGAGCATGGCGAACAGGTCGCGGATGGCCGCGAAGACGCCCGTGTACGTTGCCGGGTTCGACCGCGGGGTGCGGCCGATAGGGGATTGGTCGATGCGGACGGCTTTGTCGATCTGCTCGAAGCCCTTGATCTTCGCGTGCGCCCCCGGCTCCTCGCGCGAGCCGTACAGCTCCTTCGCGAGCGCGCGGTAGAGCGTGTCGTTGACGAGCGTGCTCTTGCCCGAGCCGGAAACGCCTGTGATCACCGACATGATCCCGAGCGGGATGCGCGCGGTCACGTTCTGTAGGTTGTGCTCGCGCGCGCCCTCGACCGTGATCCATTTGCCCGTGAGCGGGCGCGGCGCTTCGCGGTGCATCACGTCCATCGCGCCTGAAAGGTAGCGTCCGGTCACCGACTCCGGGTTCACCATGATCTCGGCCGGCGTACCTTGGGCAATGACATAGCCGCCCAGCTTGCCCGCGCCTGGCCCCAGGTCGAGCACGTAATCCGCATGGCGGATGGTGTCCTCATCATGCTCCACGACAAGCACGGTGTTGCCCAGGTCGCGCAGTGACTCAAGCGCCTGGATCAGCCGCATGTTGTCGCGCTGGTGGAGCCCGATCGACGGCTCGTCGAGTACATACAAGACCCCGCGCAGGCGTGAGCCGATCTGCGTCGCGAGCCGGATGCGCTGGCCTTCACCGCCCGAAAGCGTAGCCGCGCTCCGGTCAAGCGCCAGGTAGCCCAGGCCGACCGCGTTCAAGAACTCAAGCCGCTCGACAACTTCCTTGCGCAGCCGCTCAGCAATCAGCGCATCGCGCGCGGTAAAACGCAGCTCACGGGCGGCCAGAAGCGCGCGGTCGAGCGGCATCTCCGTGTACGCGGCGATGGAGTGGTCCCCGACGGTGACGGCGAGCGACTCGGGTTTGAGCCGGCGACCCTTGCACTGCGCGCATTGCGTTGCCGACATGTAGCCCATCATCCACTCGCGGTAGCTTTCCGAACGCGACTCCTCGAGAGAGTCGCGCAGCCAGGCCAGGATGCCGTGGAAGCCGGTGCGCTCACCCTTGGGCGGCCCGAACAGGAGCAGATCCTGATGCGCGGTAGGCAGGGCCTCGAATGGGAGCTTCAGGTCGATTTTGTAGCGCGTCGCGACAAGGTTCACGAGCTTTTGCAGGTACTGTGAGCCCGCGCCCGGCCCGAGCGCGCCGCCCAGCAGCGGCTTTGACCAATCGGTGATGACCTTCGCCGGGTCGAAGTCGTAGATCGACCCCAGGCCGTGGCAGGCCGCGCACGCGCCGTAGGTGCTGTTGAAGGAGAACGAGCGCGGTTCGAGCTTGGGCACGTCGAGCCCGCAGTTGGGGCAGGACATGGACGACGAGTACAGTTGTTCCCCGCCGCCCTGCACCTGGATCAGCACCAGCCCGTTCGCCATCTGCAGGGCCTTGCCGATGGAGCTTTCCAGGCGCTTGCGGTCCATGTCGGGCTTCAGGACCACCCGGTCCACCACTGCTTCAATGGTATGGTTTTTGCGCCGCTCCAACTGCACCGGCTCGGCGAGGTCGCGCATTTCGCCGTCGATGCGCGCGCGGAAGCCTTGGCCGTCGAGTTGGTCGAGCAGGTCCTTGAACTCGCCCTTGCGCCCCCGCACCACCGGGGCCAAGATGACGACCCGCTCGCCCGGCGCGAGCTGCAGCACGCGGTCGGTGATCTGCTCCAGCGTTTGCCGCGCGATGGGCAGGCCGCAGTTGGGACAGTGCGGGATGCCGACGGAGGCGTACAGGAGCCGCAAGTAATCGTAAATCTCGGTGATGGTGCCGACCGTGGACCGCGGGCTGCGGTTGGTCGTCTTTTGCTCGATCGAAATGGCCGGGCTCAGGCCTTCGATCGAATCCACATCGGGACGCTCCAGCTGGTCTAAAAACTGCCGCGCGTAGGCCGAGAGGGTTTCCACATAGCGGCGCTGCCCCTCAGCATAGATGGTGTCGAAAGCGAGCGAACTCTTGCCCGAGCCGGAAAGCCCGGTGACCACCGTGAGCGTGTTGCGGGGAATCCGGACGCTGATGTCGCGCAGGTTGTGCTGCCGCGCGCCGCGGACTGAGATATGGGTGATGGGCATGGGCCGATGGTGACTTCCAGGATACCTTGGCGGCAACGCAGCGGTTCGGAGGCCCGGCTTTCTGGGAAAATACGGTGTGGAGGCGTAAAACCGCGCCTGGAAAACCGCATCTGACGTTCCGGGAGAGTAAACACAAACCCATGCAGGACTTGACCAACTCCGCCATGCTCCTTTGCGCTATTTTCGCTTCGCTTGCCTTCGGCGTGCTTGCCGCATACTCGCTGTGCCGCGGAGCGTTCGCTCTTTTGCGCGTTCATGCTTCTTCGGTCACCCAGGCGCGGCTGGAGAAGGTGTCGGCTACGTCCTAGGCTCCTGGTAAGGCCTGCCCCACTCCTCCTCAAATACTGTCCGCTCCATCGCGAAGCGGCCGCCGTTGTATTTGGCCTCGCCCCGGATGCGTCCGATCGCCAGCAGCGCCACCGGTACATAGCTCATCGGCAGTTTGAGCGCCGCGCTTAAACGCTGCGGGTCGAAGCCCTCCATCGGCGCGGTGTTATAGCCGAGCGACTCAGCGGCCCACATCATGGTGGCGAACGCCATGGCGACTTGCCGGTTGAGCCAAGCGGCGAAGTTGGCGTGGTCGCGCAGGTAGGCCGGGACCGCCGAGCGGATCTGCGCCAAAAAGCTTTCGCTCATGCCTCCCTCGCGCCCCAGGCGCAGCGTTTCTTCCAGGTCGCCCGAGCGCCAACCATCCGCGTCGCCGCAGGCCACGATGACCGCGGGCGCTTCCTCCACCTTGGCCTGGTTATAGCAGGCCGCCCGCAGTTTGCGCTTCCCCTCGGGCGAGCGCACCAGGATAAAGCGCCAAGGCTGCAGGTTGTAGCTGCTGGGAGCTTGGAGCGCGGTTTGCAGGATCGCGCGCAGGTCCTCCTCCGGGACTGGAGCCGGATCGAAAGCCGGCGTGGCCCGGCGCTCGGCCACGATTTGGAGGAACGGTTTTTCAGAGCTCACGAGGCCGGCTCATCGGTTAGGGCAGGGCAGTCATGGGCTGCTCGACCGCGAAGGTTTGGCCGCCCGCGGTGGTTTGGTACACCCACAACCCGTGAAAATTCTCGCGGAGGTCGGGATGCTCCTTGAGCAGCGCCGCCATCAGGTCGAGCGCATCCTTGCGGGCGGCCACGGGGTCGGCGACCGACTGCGCTTTCGCGTCGACGCGCAGCTCCAAGGTGCCGAGGGTGCCGTCAGGGCGCAGGCCGGTGACGGCGAAGGTTTGGTCGCCGGCGGGCAGCTCCACGGGCTTTTGCCCGGGCAGGCCCGGCGGCTCCGCGGCGGCGGTTTCGCGGCTCAGCTTTTGCAGGTTGTTGCTGGTGTATAGGTCGGCCGGGCGGGCCAGGAAGTCAGCGGCTTGGTCGTAGAAAAAAGCGCTCCAGGGCTCCCCTTTGGCTTTCAAGGCGCGCGCCTGCTGCCAGTACCACTCGCTTGGGTGTCCGGCCATGGTTAGGGGCCGCGAAAACAGCCCGGCGAGCTGCCATTTAGGGGTACCGGCCGCGCCTGTATCCTCAAGCACGAGCGCGAACTGCTGCGGCTGCTTGACGCCCGTAGCATGGAGAACCGCAAGCCCGAAGCGGCCCTTGGGCAGCTGCCCGAGCGTGACCGTGACCAGCAGGGGCGAACCCGCGACGCTGCAAAAGAACTGCACGTCGTCCTGCGCGCCCGCGAGGTCGCTTGCATCGAGCGCGTACAGGTTCGGCACGGTGAGCGCGGCCCCGGCAAGCTCCGGCGCGAGCGAGGTGACCGTGCCCGCGATGCCGTCGAAGCTGCCCGCGACCGAGGGGATGGTCTTGGACTTGAGCGCTCCCGCATCCCCGCGCAGGATGTCGCCCCCGAGCTGGTGCGCCGCGTCGAACAGAGCAGCGCGCTGCGGACCTCCAAGCGCCGCCCCCGCCGTGCAGCTCACAGCAAAGACCGGCGGGGCCGTCAATAGGAAAATGGCCGTGCCGGCAAACCGGCGTAATGTTTCGGTGCGCATGGCGGCTCTGCTACCCTCGGGCTTACAAACACAGTCTAGAACAGTGGAGGGAAGGTCGGTGCGCAGGGTACTCTCGATCGCCGCCGTGCTGCTTGCCGCCCCGCTCGGGCGCGCGCAGGCTTCGCTGCCCACCTCGCTCTTGGACCAACCTCCGGCCGCGCCGGTGGTGAGCTATGCGGGGGGCAAGCTCACCATCCAGGCCGCCAACTCAAGCCTTCGCGCCATCCTCGACGTCCTCCAAACCCGCACCGGCGCTAAGGTGGAGGGCTTCGGGCGGGACGAACGCATCTTCGGCGTGTACGGCCCGGGCGCGGCGCAGGACGTGCTTTCGGCGCTGCTCGACGACTCGGGCTATAACGTCCTGATCGCCGGCAAGCAGCCGGACGGCGCACCGCGCGAGGTCGTCTTGAGCGCCCGCGACACGGCCCCGAGCGGCGGGTCTACGATACAGCAGCCCACCCAGGCGGCGCAGGAAAGTGACGACGGCAGCGATCAAGCCGCGGAGCAGCCGCAGCCGCCCCAGCCGGCTTTGTTCGGGCCCGGCGGCCAGGGCGCTCAAGGCTTCCCGCAGCCGAATGCCCAGAACGGGCAAAACGGCCAGCAGGTCAAAACGCCGCAGCAGATCCTCGATGAGCTGCAGCGGCTCCGTTTGTCGCAGCCGCCGCCTCAGTAGGGGGACGCACCGGCCCCAGCACCGGCCAGTCATCCTTCCAGCTCAGCCGCTCGATCCACAGGTACAGCGCACCGTTTTCCGCCCGGCGCAGGGCATGGAAGGCGAGCAAGGTTTGCGACTGATCGGCGCTTTGCCAAAGGCTGCCGCCGCCCGGCGCGAGCCAGTTCGCGTCCGTGGTGAGCAGCACCGTGCCGCCGCCGTTCAACATCGGCGAGCCGTCCTCCGCCGTAAACGGCCCGTGGATGGAGCGCGCGCGTCCGACAATTTGCTGGTAGGTGTCGTTTTCAATCGGAATCGCGCAGCAAACGCCGACGGAGGCAAACAGGTAGTACCAGCCGTTGTGCATGGCCAATGCCGCGCCCTCGATCGCTCCGTTGCGCGAAGGGGGCTGCGCGGCCAAGTGGTAGCGTTTGCCCTCCGGCTTGCCGGTTGCCGGGTCGAGCTCCTGCTCGAAGATGCCGCTCCAAAACGACCCATAGGTGAGCCATACATGACCGTCGGGCGCGACGGTCACGGCCGGATCGATCGCATTGAAGTCCGCGCCCGGTTCGGACGTGAGCACCGGCCCCGCATCCTGCCAGCCCGCGGGGTCGAGCGTTGCGTTCACCGCCATGCCGATGGCCGAGTGCTGCGAGCCGAGCGAGGACACGGCGTAGTACATGTGGTATTTGCCGCCGAAGAAGGAGATGTCGGGCGCCCATAGCCCCACCGCCTCAGGATACTGCTGCCGCACCCACGCGGGCAGCCCGGGGAAGACATAACCGCAGCCACGCCAGGTGGTGAGGTCGGCCGAGCAGCGCTGCGCGAGCTTGCCTGCCGCATGTAAGAACGGCAGGTCCGTGGTCCAGCTCACCCAGGAGCCGTCGGGCGCTTGCATCAGGCTTGGGTCATGTACCGGCACAACGTCCCCTTGAAGGGGATCGTTCGCGGGAAGCGCGGCTATGGCGGTACTGGCGGTGGGAGCCGCCGCGGCGTTTTCCGGTGCGGCTTGCCGCGACACCTCGGTGCAGCTAGTGAGGCAGAGCAGGATCGCGGCGCTTAGGAGGCGCACGCCGTTCCCCCATAAGCAGCGGACGGCATCAGTCGAGCGTCCAGCGGTGCATATCGGGCTGCGCGAGGCCGAAATGCTGCAGGACGCGGAAGACGTACTGCCGCGCCATCTGTTGTGCGTCGGTAGGCTCATCGTAAAAGGCGGGGATCACGGGAAAGATCACCGCGCCGGCATCCGCCGCCAGCACCATATTACGCAAGTGGATCTTGTTGAAGGGTGTTTCGCGTACCGACAAGATCAACGGGCGCTGCTCCTTAAGGCACACATCCGCCGCGCGCGTGACCAGGTTTTGCGCGAAACCGTGGGCGATGGCCGCGAGCGTACCCATGCTGCACGGCAGCACGATCATGCCGGCCGAGGGATAGCTCCCGCTGGCAATGCTCGCGCCGATGTCGGCTTCGGCATGGAGCACGGTTTTGCGCGCGGGCGCGCCCAGCAGCTTTTCAAGGAACTGCCCTCGCCCGCCCAGCTTCAGCTCCTCAGCGGCCACGCGCAGGGCGCTTTCGCTCGGGACGCAGTCGACGTGCTCCACGCGCTCGTCGGCCTCCAGCGCCCGCAGCAGCTCCCGCGCGAGCACGGAGCCGCTCGCCCCGGTGATGCCGACCGTCACCCTCACGCTGCCCCGAGAACACGCGCGAAGATCGCGTCCACGTTGCCCAACTGGCGGTCGAGGTCAAAGGTTTTCTCCAGCTTCTCGGGGCTGAGGCGCTCGGTGATCGCCGGGTCTTCGGCAACCAGCTCGCGGAACACAAGCTCGTCCTTCCACGCGCGCATGGCGTGGCCCTGCACCAGCCGGTAGGCCTCCTCGCGCGACATTCCGGACTCGGCCAGGTCGAGCAGCAGCTGGCCCGAAAAGATGAGTCCGCCCGTGCTTTCGAGATTGCGCAGCATGCGCTTGGGGTACACGAGCAGGTTCTCGATCAGCGCGGCGGTTTTCGCGAGAAGGTAGTCGGCGAGGATGGTCGAATCGGGCAGAATGACCCGCTCGACCGAGGAGTGTGAAATGTCGCGCTCGTGCCACAGCGCGATGTTCTCGTAGGCAGCTTGCGCGTTGGCGCGGACGACGCGCGCGAGGCCCGAAATCTGCTCGGACGCGATCGGGTTGCGCTTGTGCGGCATGGCGGACGAGCCCTTCTGCTTTTCCGAGAAGAACTCCTCGGCCTCGCGGACCTCCGAGCGCTGCAAGTGCCGGATTTCGGTTGCGATCTTATCAAGCGTGCTGCACAGGATGGCGAGCGTGGAGATGTAATGCGCGTGGCGGTCGCGCTGCAATACTTGCGTGGCCACGGGCGCGGGCGTCAAGCCGAGCTTCGCGCAGATAGCCTCCTCGTGCTCGGGTTTGAGATGGCCGAAGGTGCCGACCGCCCCCGACAGTTTGCCTACGCGCATCCCGTCCGCCGCCGCGTCGAAGCGCGCGAGGTTGCGCTCGGTTTCCGCGTACCAGTTCAAGAGCTTCAGGCCGAAGGTGGTGGGCTCGGCATGGACGCCGTGGGTGCGGCCGATGACAGGGGTGTGCTTCCACTCGAGTGCGCGCTTTTTCAAAACCTCGGCCAGCCGCTGAAGCCCGACCCGCAGGAGCGCCGAGGCTTCCTTGACCTGGAGCGACTGCGCCGTGTCCACCACATCATTCGAGGTGAGCCCGTAGTGGAGCCAGCGCGACTCGGGGCCGATCTTTTCGGCGATGGCGGTGGTGAAGGCGATCACGTCGTGCTTGACCTCCGCCTCAATCGCCTCGATGCGGTGGAGGTCGAAGCCGCCGCGCTCACGGATAGCCATGGCTGCCTCGCGCGGCACCACGCCGAACTCGGCCAGGGTCTCGCTCGCGGCAACCTCCACGCGCAGCCAGCAGCGATACTTGTTCTCGTCGGTCCAGATTGCGCCCATGGCGGGACGGGTGTAGCGCTTGATCACTGCTGTTTCCTTTGGAGGTGCGCGGTGGCGCGAACGCTGATTGTAGCTTCCACCGCGCGCCGCGGACGCATCCAAACGCGGGTGAATGAGAATGAAGATGTCGTGACGGTTGCCGATTTCAGCGAGCCGCTGGAAGCCGAAATGGCCCGGGGGCGGTTGGAGTCAGCCGGAATCCGCGTGTTTCTCGCGGGCGAGAACGCCCGCATTCTGGAGCCGGGGCTGGCCTCGCTGCGGCTGCAGGTCGCGGCGGAGGACGCCGCGGACGCGCGCGCCGTGCTCGCGGACTCCGGCGCGGACTTGGCCGAAGCGGGGCAGGGCGTGGTGATCAGACCGAGCGATCTGCCGTAGCTACTCCGCTACGCCGAAGCGGGCCGCCATTTCTTCATGCAGGAAACCCTCGCCGGGGCGGTACGGCTGCACCCATTCGCCGTCAATGACGAACTGCGGGATGGCCCGCTTGCCGACCTTGCGCACCACCTCCTCGGCCGCACCGGGGGTGCGCTCGATGTCGATCTCGCGGTAAGCGAGGTTGTGCTTGGTGAGGAAGCGCTTGGCCTCGCGGCAGTCGCGGCACCAGGAGGCTGTGTATACGAGCAGGTCCATACCTTCTCAGGATACCTTGCCGCGGCGGCTTTGGAAGAACGCCCGCAGCAGCCCGCCGCACTCCTCCCCCATTACGCCGGGCGCAACCTCCAGGCGATGATTGAGCCGGGGATGGTTCAGCACTTCCAGTACCGACCCGGCCGCGCCTGCTTTCGGATCGCTTGCGCCATAGACAAGGCGCCCCAGGCGGGCGTGGATCATCGCGCCCGCGCACATGGCGCAGGGCTCGAGCGTGCAAAACAACGTGCAGCCGGTCAGTCGGTAGTTCGCCAGCGCGAGGCCGCCGGCGCGCAGGGCGATTACTTCCGCATGGGCGGTAGGGTCATGGTCGCGCAGAACCCGGTTTTGGCCGTCCGCGAGGAGATTTTCGCCTTGAAACAAGACAGCCCCGACCGGGACCTCACCAGCCTGGGCGGCTTCGCGGGCTCGGGCGAGAGCGAGCGCCATCCCGTCGTGATCAGAAGGCAGAAGCCGCCTCGAAGATAGGCGGCCGCGCGTCGATCCAGCGGCGGAACACCCCGATCAGCTGCTCCACCTCGGCCCCCCGGCCCTCAAACCGCTGCGGGGTGAGGGTACAGCGCAGCCACGCGCCGTCGATCGCGCACACGGCCATGCGCCGCGGCGCGGCCCCGGCGGCGTCGGTCCCGCGCAGGTCGATGCTCAACGTCCAGCTGTTTTCCCCCGGCTCCAGGAGCATGCCTTGATGGTGTTCCCACCGGCCGTTGCACTGCTGCCGGTACCACATGCCCAACCACTCCAGATCACACGCCTCGAAATCACCGAAAGCCACGGCCTCTATGTGCCTTTGCGCCCGGCGGGCTGCTGCTGCGTCATGCAGTGCAGCGCGCCGAGGCCCCAGATAAAGTCGCCGCAGTGGATGCCCTGCACGGTGTGCGTGGGAAATAGTTCGGCGATCGTCGTGAGTGCAATGCGGTCGCTGGGGTCATTGAATGTTGGCACGAGCACCCGCCCGTTCGCAATATAGAAATTGGCGTAGGAAGCCGGAAGGCGCTGGCCGTCGAAGACGACCGGCGCGGGGCAGGGCAGCGTATGCACCGCGAACGGCTTGCCGTGGAGGTTGCGCGCGCTCCGGAGCCGGTCGAGGTTCTCGGCGAGGGGCAGGTGGTTTTCATCCTCGGCATTTGGCTCAATTACGGTCACAATGCTGTTCTCAGCCGTGAAGCGGGTGATGTCGTCGACGTGGCCGTGCGTGTCGTCCCCGGCGATGCCCCGGTTGAGCCAGAGCACTTGGTCGATGCCGAGATAATCCCGGAACACCTGCTCCAGCTGTTCGCGCGTAAGGCCCGGGTTGCGAGCCTGCACATCGCTCAGGAGGCATTCCTCGGTGGTGAGCAAAACGCCCGCGCCGTTGGTGTCAATGGACCCGCCCTCGAGCACGATCCTGCGCCCGTTCCACTCCGGCTGCCAGTCTTCAAGCTTCAGCAGTGTAGAAACCCGGTCCGGCAGGGCGTCGTCGTGCTGCCAATCCGGGTACTTCGCCCAGGCGTTGAAGCGCCAATCGGTAACGGCGGTTTCGAGGGTATCGTTCTGGATGAAGATCGGGCCGGAGTCGCGGGTCCACACGCGGTTCGTAGGCCAGTGGTGGAAACTGACATTTTCAAGATGCGCGCCCGAGCGCCGCAGCATCGTGCGCGCTTTCCGCTCCGCGGGCTCGTTTTCGACCAGGATTTCCACCCGCTCCACCGCGGCGAGCGCCCGCACGATCTCCGCGTACACCCACGGGATCGGCTGGAAGCGCCCCGGCCAGTCCTCGGGGTTGTGCGGCCAGGCGATCCAGGTCGCCTCGTGCGGAGCCCACTCGGCGGGCATGCGGAAGCCGAGCTCGCGCGGGGTCACTCGCGGAACCCCGGCGTGGTCGGGTCCAGAAATCGGTGCACAATCGGCCCGTACGCATCGATGCGCCGGTCGCGCAGGAAAGGCCAGTTGCGGCGCTGCTCTTCGAGGTGCCCAAGGTCGATCTCGGCCGTGAGAATTTCTTCCCGGTCGTGCGAGGCTTGGGCGATCACGCGCCCGAACGGGTCGGTGATGAACGAGCCGCCCCAGAACTCCAACCCCGGTCCTTCGGCGCGGTTGCCGCGGATGTCGCCGTACTCCATGCCGACCCGGTTGGGCGCGGCGACATAGACGCCGTTCGCGATGGCGTGGCCGCGCTGCACGGTCTGCCAGGCGTCGTACTGGCTTGCGCCGTGCTCGGCTTTCTCGTGCGGATGCCAGCCGATGGCGGTCGGGTAAAACAGCACGTTTGCGCCCTGCATGGCCGTCAGGCGCGCGCCCTCAGGGTACCACTGGTCCCAGCAAACCAACGTCCCGACACGCCCGACGGCTGTGTCGTAGGCGCGGAAGCCCAGGTCGCCCGGCGTGAAGTAGAACTTCTCGTAGTAGAGCGGGTCGTCGGGGATGTGCATCTTGCGGTACAGGCTCAGGACCGCCCCGTCCGGCCCGAGCGTGGCGGCGGTGTTGTGGTAGAGGCCCGCGGCGCGCCGCTCAAAGAGCGACGCGATCACCGTGACGCCTTCTTCGCGCGCGGTCCTGCCCAGGCGCTCCGTGCTCGGGCCGGGGATCAGCTCGGCCAGGTCGAACAGCGCGATGTCCTCCCGCTGGCAAAAGTACTGCGCGCGGAACAGCTCCGGCAGGCAGATGATCGCGGCGCCCTCGCGGGCGGCCCGGCGTACCCACTGCTCGGCGCGCTCGAGATTCTCATCCGGGTCGGGGGTGCAGTGCATCTGCACCAGCCCGATGCGGAAGTTTCGGTTCAAAGCCATGCTCCTCCTTGAGCGATCATTGCCCCCGCGCCACGGCGATGCGCAGGATTTGCCCCGCCGCGCCCTGTGCCGCTCCTAGATTTGAAACGTATAAGGCATTGTCCGGGCCGAACGTCAAGCCTGTCGGCAGCGACAAGCCGGTCACGACATCCTCGATTGCACCGGACCGGTTGACCCGCACCACTTTGCCCGTACCGGGGGTGATGCCGCCTTGCGTCGACAACTCGAGCACGTACAACAGGCCGTCCGGCCCGACCGTCATGCCTGTGATGGCCGCGAAGCCTGCCTTGGATCCGGCGACTCGGTACTGCCCGATGCCGTAGTTCGGCAGCGTGAAGCCAGGCAGCGGATCGTTTAAGAACGATTGGCGCGAAACCGTGAGCACGCGTGCGGTTCCGGGGTCGAACGGAGCCAGGCTGAGGCTGCCTATGTAGAAGTTGTCGCCGAACGGGGCGATGGAGGTCGGCACGATATGCCCGTCTGACGCGGAAACGTCCAGGGCCAGGCTCGTTTGGCCGCTCGGCGTCACGGCAACGACCTCCCCATGGTTGGCCTCGACCGCCAGGAGAACTCCTCGGCTCGCAATCAGGTCGTACCAGGAGCCGTCCGGCTCATAATCAGAGGCATTCGGGTTCCGCCCCGGATTGGCCATGATGAACTGACTGAGATTCGCCACCTGCGTATACCGGCCGTTGTCGGTGTTCACCTGCAAGATGGAGTTGGGGAAGCCCGGGTTTCCGTGCGAGCAGCCGCCGCCGCCGATCAGCACATACAGGGTTCCGTTCAGGAAAGCCACGCCGGTGACGCTGATGTTGCCGCCCTCGTTATCACTTGTCGAGGGGAGGCCCGCGACCAGCGTCGTGCGGGTGCCGGAGGTGCTGATCTTTGAAATACGGCCGGTGGTGCCGCCGCGGTACGGGCCGAGAGGCGCGGGCACTTGCAGGCACTGCCCGACTGTGGACGTGGTGCCGACGAGCCCGCCTTCGGCGACATACAAGGAGCCGTCGGGCCCGAACGCGAGGCCGCGCGGCCCTTCAAGACCCGAGGCATACACGGCGGCATTGGCCGGCAGTTGAGCAAAGGCGCTGGTTGCAAGCGTGCCGGCGGCGACGAGGAGTGTGGAAAGCAAAGCAAGAGTTCGCAAGGGAGTTCTCCTGGGAGGGGAAGCGTTAGAAGGATCCGGGTCCGCCGGCTTGTTCGCACCGGTCTGGGCCCGTTCGGACTGAGTTCTGCCCGCGAAGCGACAGCGATGGGGCAGCTCAACGATCGCTCGCGAGAAAAGCTCCCTGAGATTTCCGCGGAGCCCGCGGCGCAAAGAGTCAGCTTGATCCGCGCCCGCCGAAACTGCTTTGCCGGGCGCCGCCGATGGTACTCCCGGCGGCCGGCCCCCGCAAAGCCCCTCCCTCAACCGCGCTTACTCAAAAATCAAGATTGCGGCCGCGATGGTGGTCGTCCACAGCCCGCGTTTGTCGCCCACCGCCGACTGCGTGACATTGGCGGTCCGGACGATCTTGTTCGAGATCTTATAGATCTCTTTCTTCTCATCCCAACTCTTGTCCGGGTCGAACTCGACGTCGAGCGTGGTCGCGAGCATTTCGGCCGCGAGCTCTTCCGCGTACTCGCCCGCCTGCTCCTCGGTTTCGCCGAAGGAGTGGTGCTCGCTCAGGTAGCCGTAGGTGTTGCGGTCGGTCGGGATGGCGACGCCGATGGATGAGGTGACCAGCCGGTGCGGCTCGCGGGTCGAGTTTTCCGCGATGACCGCGAAGACCACCTCGCCCGGCGACAGATAGGTAAGCCCTTCCTTGCGGCTGATGAGCTTGGCATTGGGCGGGAAGATGGATGATACCCGCACCAAGTTTTGCGACGCCACGCCCGCGTCGCGCAATGCCATTTCAAAGGAGGTCAGGCGCTCCTTGTGCCGTCCCACGCCCTTGGTGAAGAACAGGCGCTTGGGGACCATGCTTTTTCCCAATTTCAGAACCCTCCAGAGCGAAAACGTATCATGCGCGGGCCGCTCCGATCCGCACAGGAATGTGAATGGATGACGACAGTTTGTATCGTAGCGGGTTTGGCCCTGGGGCGCATCTTATCTGCTCGGGAGAAGACGCATGGCGCAGGAGTTGAAACTGGAGCAGGCGCGCGCGGTGATCGCGGCGGCCGAGAAAAAGGCGGGCGAGGTCGGGCAGCCCATGAACATCGCGGTGGTCGATGAAGGCGGTAATCTGCTTGCCTTCGCGCGCATGGCGGACGCGTGGCTCGGGTCGATCGACATCGCGATGAACAAGGCATTCACCTCGCGCGCTTTCAACATCGCCACCAAGGACCTGGGCGAGAATTCACAGCCGGGGCAGCAGTTCTTCGGCATTCACGCCTCAAACGGCGGCCGCATCATGATCTTCGCGGGCGGCTTGCCGTTGAAGCAGGGCGGTAAGGTGGTCGGTGCCATCGGGGTGAGCGGCGGCTCGGGCGAGCAGGACCAAACGGTGGCTGAAGCGGGCGCGGCGGCGCTGGGCGGCGCATGAGCGGGCTGGTCAGCATCACCGGAACCAAAAAGGCGAGAAAGATCGAGCCCGGCTTATATTGGAGTTCAATCGCGACCGGGGCCTCGCTGGTTGCATTCGGTATCGGCGGTTTGGCCGCGCCCAAGCCGTCCTCGAAGATGTACGGCGTACCGATCGCGGGGAGCACGGGCGAGGCCTACCTGCGGGCAACCGCGGTGCGCGATCTTACGCTGGGCGGCATCTTTCTGGCATTCGCGGGCTTAGAAGACCGCCGCGCGCTCGGGACCGTATTTCTACTAACGGCCGCGGTGGCCGCGGGCGACGGTTCGGTGGCGATGCGGTACAGCCGCACGCCGGGCCGCGTGCTTCCCATCCACTGGGGCAGCGCCGTCGGCCTTTTGGGCATGGCCTACCTGCTGCTGCGCGGCGGCAAAAAGTAGAGGAGAAAGCAACATGGCATCTAATCGCGGCGTGGTTTTCATGGGTCCGGGCAAGGTCGAGGTGCAGTCGATCGACTTCCCGAAGCTGGCCGACCCGGCCGGCAAACCGATCGAGCATGGAGTGATCCTGAAGCTCGTTTCGACCAACATCTGTGGCTCGGACCAGCACATGGTGCGTGGCCGCACCACCGCGCCCACCGGCATGGTGCTGGGGCATGAGATTACGGGCGAGGTGATTGAAAAGGGCCGGGACGTGCTGTTCATCGAGAAGGGCGATCTGGTGTCGGTGCCGTTCAACGTCGCTTGCGGCCGCTGCCGCGCCTGCCGGGACCGCAACACGGGCGTGTGCCTGAACGTAAACCCCGCGCAACCGGGCGGCGCGTATGGCTACGTGGATATGGGCGGCTGGGTCGGCGGCCAGGCCGAGTACGTGATGGTTCCGTATGCGGACTTCAACCTGCTCCGGTTCCCCGATAAGGCGCAGGCGATGGAAAAAATCCGCGACCTGACCATGCTTTCGGACATTCTGCCGACCGGTTTTCACGGCGCGGTCACGGCCGGCGTCGGCGTGGGGTCGACCGTGTACGTCGCGGGCGCGGGGCCAGTCGGGCTGGCCGCGGCGGCTTCAGCGTATGTGCTCGGCGCGGCGGTGGTCATGGTGGGCGACCGCAACCAGGAGCGCTTGGCCCACGCGAAGAAGATGGGGTACGAAGCCATCGACATTGCGCAAAGCGAAACGCTCGCCGACCAGATCGCAGCCATCACCGGCGAGCCCACGGTCGATGCGGCGATTGATGCGGTCGGCTTCGAGGCGAGCGGCCACGGCTCCAAGGACGAGCCCGCGCCGGCTGCCGTGCTGAACCAGTTGATGGATGTGGTGTTCGTGGCGGGCGGCATCGGCATTCCCGGACTGTACGTCGTGAAAGACCCCGGCGCGCCGAACGAGGACTCGCAAATGGGGTGCTCAAGGTGCGGTTCGGCAAGGGCTGGTCCAAGGCGCTGCACTTCCACAC